>DISR01000022.1:10980-21906 GCA_002421825.1 Thiobacillus sp. UBA6205
GCTTGGCGATGCCGCGCGCGTCGAAGGGGTAGATCATGTCCTGGCGCAGGTGCAGGTGGGGGTGCGAATTCATGGGATTTCCTTTAAACATGTAAATAGGAAACATATTATAATCACAGTAAAATAGGCCATGGCAAGATAATCTTTTTCTGATTTGCATAATTAATTTAGGCATGCAGCTGACCCGCTTCACCGATTACTCGCTGAGAGTGCTGATCTACCTGGGCACACACCCAGAGTCGCTGGCCACGGTCGGCGCCATCGCCAGTGAATACGGCATCTCGCGCAACCACCTCACGCGCGTGGTGCACCAGCTTGGCCTCAAGGGTTACATCGAAACCGCGCGCGGCAAGGGCGGCGGCTTCCGCATTGCGCGCCAGCCGGAGCGCATCCGCATCGGCGACGTGGTGCGCGACATGGAAAGCGGCTTCGAGCTGGCCGAATGCTTCCGCCCCGGCGAGGCCACCTGCCGCCTGATGCCGGCCTGCGCGCTCAAGCCGGTATTGGGCGAAGCCGGCCGCGCCTTCCTCGCCAGCCTTGACCGCCACACCCTGGCCGACCTGCTGCCCGCGGAACAGAAGCCGCTGGCGCGCCGCGCCTAGCGGCACCGTCATTGCGAGCGAAGCGCGGCAATCCAGTTAAACAAGCATCACCTTAATTTGCTTCACAAAGGAGAACCCATGCGCAAACCGCTATCGCTCGCCGCCGCCAGCCTGCTGCTGGCCCTGACCGCCGCCCACGCCGAACACCCGGCCGGCGCCGACCTGCACCTGTCGACGCAAGTGCGCAGCCTGCTGCAGCAGGAAATGCGCGAAGTGGCGCGCGGCACGCAAACCCTGGCCATCGCGCTGGCCAGCGCCGACTGGAAAACCCTGCACGACACCGCCGCCATGATCCGTTCGAGCTACATCCTGAACAAACAGCTCAGCGCCGCGCAGAAACACGAACTCGAACACGCGCTGCCCGCCGGCTTCAAGCAGCTGGATGCGGAATTCCACGCGCGTGCAGAAAAGCTCGCGCATGCCGCCGAAGCGCGCGACCACGAACTGGCCGCGTTCCATTACTCGCGCCTGCTCGAAGGCTGCGCGGCGTGCCATTCAAATCATGCGAAAGCGCGCTTCCCCGGCTTCGCATCCTTTGCGCCTCCGGCGCACGGCCACTGAGGCCTCGCAACGACACCCCGTCGTCGCGAGGCCCCAAGGGCCGTGGCGATCCGGTTCAGCAAAGCCAAGCCTTGATTCGGCTGTGCCGCCTCGATGAACATCGTCTTATAGCTCGCCCGCGCCGGGCACGTGGAAGATGCCCTGCATTTGCAGCAGTTCGTCACGGTGCTCGCCTGCCAATACGTTCAGCAGTTCGCGCCCCTTGGGCGTGAGGTGCACCTCGACCTCGCGCCTGTCCTTGCGCCCCACCTGGCGTTCCACCAGCCCCAGCTTTTCACAGCGCGAGACCAGCGATACCGCGCCGTGGTGGTGCGACTGCAGGCGCTCGGCCAGCTCGCTCACCGTGGCCCATTCGCGTCCTGGCAGCCCCATCACGTGCAGCAGCAGCTGGTACTGCAAGTGGGTGATGCCGTGCCGGTGCGCTGCCTCCTCGCTGAAGCGCAGAAAGCGGCGCACCTGGTAGCGGAAATGGGACAGGGTCTCGAAGTCTTTCTTCTTCAGCGTGGGATTGGACATGGCCGGCCGTGATGGTTTCTTGCTGCTTGCATGTATATCACGCTGTGATATACAAAAGACAGGCTTTCCTTGTCGGGCGCCTGCCGGGCGCCATGGATGAAAGGAGACGCGCATGACTATCCCGCAGTTGCACAGGCTGTTCCTCCACGCCTCGGATGCCAGGCAGGCTGGGGCGTGCCGACCCCGCTGCTGACATGAGCGCGCCAGCGTCCGGACGGCCAGCCATGCCGGGGCACGCCCGGCGCAGTGNNTCCTGGTCGACCGGCTGTGGCCGCGGGGGCTGGCAAAGGAGAAGGCCGGCATCGATGCCTGGCTCAAGGCCGTCGCGCCTTCGGACGCATTGCGCAAATGGTACGGACACGACGTCGGGAAGTGGGCGGAATTCAAGCAAAGGTATTTCGCCGAACTGGACGCCGCGCCGGACGCGCTCAAGGAACTGCGCGCCCACCTCAGGCAAGGCAAGGTCACCCTGCTGTATGCCGCCAGCGAGACGGAACACAACAATGCCGTCGCCCTGAAAGCGTACCTGGGCCGGCCCCCGCCTACACTATGATGAACCGTATACCCAGACCGGGGGACACCCCATGCCCGCCACCCAAACCAGCGAACTTTCGCGCCGCATCGTCGACACGGCGGTCGAGCTCGCCGAGCAAAGTTCGTGGGAAGCCGTGCGCCTGCATCAGGTAACCGAGGCCCTGGGCATCGGCCTCGATGAGGTGCGCAGCTGCTTCCGCGAAAAGGACGAACTCATCGACGCCTGGTTCGAGCGCGCCGACGGCGCCGTGCTGCAACTGTCCGACAGCGGCGAACTGGCGCCGCTCGCCCCGCGTGAAAGACTGTTCCGCCTCATCATGGCCTGGCTGGATGCGCAGGAATCCCATCGCCAGGTCAGCCGGCAGATGATCCAGTCCAAGCTGGAACCCGGCCACCTGCACATCCAGATCCCCGCGCTCATGCGCATCAGCCGCACCGTGCAATGGATGCGCGAAGGCGCCCGGCTGCAAGACGCCGGCGTGATGCGCGCCGTGCTGGAAACGGCCACGACCGCCATCTACCTTGCCGCCTTCGTCAGCTGGATGGGCGAGGACACCGCCGGCTCGCCGCGCACCCGCCGCCTGCTGGAGGGCATGCTGGAACAGGCCGAGGCCATCATGCAGGCCTGCCCCGGCAGGGCGGGCAAGGCCGGGGAGAAAAGCATCCCGCGCGCGCTCTGATACCCTTCCCGGTCACCCGCGAACGAGTCTCAAGCGATACATCACCTCATCCGCCAAGGTCCCGCGTGATCGTCTGGTCGAGCTGCACGGGCGGAAGGAATCAATCCAGATGGCTATCGGGAGGATTTTGATTACGAGTGAGCCAGATTGGTTAATTGAAGCTAATGCTGCCTCCGCTGGGGCAGAGGATGGCGCCAGTTGCTTTCCGAAAAAATCTACTTACGGCCAGAAGCGGAAGCTCATGATGATGACGGCGAGCGTCTCTTCGTCGGCCTTTGCTGCCGGTAGCGCACTACGGTCCCCAAGTCAGCAATAAATTCCTCACCGGACATTGGCTAGATACGCCGATGAAAGGCTGCTTTTGATTTCTGCGAATACGTACTTCCGCTGGGAGTACGCAGGGTGCATATTCCCAGAAGCGGCCACACCACAAGATGCGTGTGGCTGGCCAGATTTTGGCTAGTTTTCAGAATGTTCAATCAACTAGGGCCTTAAGGCTGTATAACCGGAAACCGAATCTCGAAACAGGTCGTTTCGCCTGACCGGGCTTGTATCTTTCCGCCGTGCGCATCGACAATGGATTTTGTGATCGCCAGCCCCAGTCCGGCCCCCTCGCTGATGCGCTGGCGAGACGGGTCGACGCGATAGAAACGGTCGAAGATACGCGGCAAATGTGCTGCTGGAATGGGTTCGCCCGGGTTCTCAACGGCGACCGACACGAAACCGTCTTCAGCGCGAGTGCTGACCGATACACTGCCGCCACGTGGAGTATGTCGAATAGCGTTGGAGAGCAGGTTGGATATTGCACGTCGTAGCATGAGGCGATCGCCAGCAACTTTGCCTGCACCATGAGAGGTGAGCGTGATACCTTTGTCCTCCGCCAGGGCCTCATAGAACGCAAACAAGTCAGTAATTTCGGCGGCGAGGTCGACCGGCTCGCGCGTGGGAATGATGAGGCCGTTGTCAGCCTTGGCCAGGAACAGCATGTCCCCGATCATTTTCGCAAGGCGCTGATATTCCTCCAGGTTCGAGTAGAGCACTTCCCGGTATTCCTCAGCGGTGCGCGCTTTGGAGATGGCGACCTGTGTCTGGGTCATGAGATTGCTGACGGGAGTGCGCAGTTCATGGGCAATATCCGAAGAAAACTCAGCTAGTCTTTGAAAGGATGATTCGAGACGGGCCAGCATGGCGTTGAAAGCCATGGCGAGGCTTCTGATTTCAACCGGCAGGTGTGTGTCCGGAATGCGCTCATTCAACTGGCTTGCGGAAAGCGTTGTTGCCAGCGCCGTCACCTTGCGCAGTGGTCGTAGGCCCAGATGGGTGACCAGCCATCCCAGGGTAGCCGTAATCAGGGCGGCCAGAATGGTGGTAAACGTCAGCAGGGCGAGGAACTCGCTCCTGAATTGTCGGTGGTGGGTGATGTCAAGGGAAATGGCTGCGGTAAAACGCAAAGAGTCCTGCAGCCCAATGGCGACAGGCGTAGTCAGGCCGCGATATGTCCGTCCGTTTTCAGTCCAGGTCAGTATGCGACCGGGCTCGGCCTGCAGGAGTGGTGTTACCGGGAAATCCTGTACCTGGCTCGTAAACCAGATCGAACCGTCCTTGGCGATGAGTGCAACAGACAGGCCATGGTGGCCGACCAGTGCATCGTCCAGTTGGCCGGGCAGGGCGTCCAGGTCGACGGGCGCATCAACCTTGGCCAGAAGATTCTGAACCAAGGTAAGCTTGCCTTCTATCTCGTGGCGGTCGATTTCGAGGAAATGCGCTTCCATCGACTGAATAACCACCCAGCCCAGACCCAACAGCACGACCGCCGCGCAGGCAGAAAAGAGCAGGCTGATGCGGACGGTGAGCGACAGTGATTTCATGGAGCGGTTTCTTCCAGCACATAGCCCATGCCGCGCACTGTGTGGATTAGCTTGAGTTCGAAGCCGTCGTCCACCTTGGCCCGCAGCCTGCGCACGGCCACGTCGATGACATTGGTGTCGGAGTCGAAATTCATGTCCCACACCTGGGAGGCAATCAGGCTGCGGGGCAGTACTTCCCCCTTGCGTCGCAGGAACAGTTCGAGCAGGGCGAATTCCTTGGCCGTCAGGTCGATCTTGCGCCTTGCGCGGACTGCGCGCCGCCGCAGCAAATCCAGTTCGAGATCGGCTGCCTTGAGAATGGAAGATTCCATGCCGCCTTGGCCTCTTCTTACCAGGGAGCGCACTCTGGCCAGCAGTTCGGAAAAGGCAAACGGCTTGACCAAGTAATCGTCGGCTCCCAACTCCAGGCCTTTGACCCGGTCCTCTACTTGGTCGCGTGCGGTCAGGAACAGCACGGGCATCTGCACGCCGGCTCTGCGCACGCCTTCGAGCACCTGCCAGCCGTTAATGCCCGGCAGCATTACATCCAGGATCATCAAGTCGTAATGGCCGTTCTTTGCGAGGTCCAGGCCTTCCCAACCATCCCGGGCTACATCCGTGACGAAGCCGGCCTCGGAAAGGCCCTGTTTCAGGTAGTCGCCCGTCTTGGGCTCGTCTTCGACGATCAGGATTTTCATGAGCGGCATGTCAGTTCGGGCGACCATCCTGCCACAGATGGTATCTCTGTGACGCATGCATTACAGATTTGTAATTTATGCGTCAGGTTCATGTTGGGTAGGCCTGTGCAGGATGTCCACGTTATAGCAAGAAGCAGATTGTGTGGCTTTCGTTTCAGCATGGCCGATCCCCATTTTAAGGGTTGGCGCCGAAACCTTTCCACTTGATTGGAAGTGTATGAAACATATCGGGGGCATTGCCCGCACCACTCTCCATTTGTGCATGATCCGGCGCGACGCGTTTCGTGCAGAGGCTTGCGGCGGGTGACGTTTTATTTTGAGCAAAAGGGTTGAGCATGAACATCAAGATACTGGCCACGAAGAATTGCAGCCACTGCGTGAGCCTGCAGCATGAACTCCGTGACATCGGCATCCCCTTTGAGGTGCTCTATGTCGAGGAGCATCCAGAAGTGGTTGCAGCCAACAGCATTAGGCATTCCCCCAACATACTTGTGGACGATGTGGTTGTTTTCCGCGGCCAGCCTTTGCCGCAGGAACTGAGGGCATTCTTCAGGAAGCTGTGACACGAAGAAGCGCAGAAAGCAAAAAGGGTTGTTGATCGATGCACCTGGTCAACTCGGCCGCTTGAGCATTACCCATGACGCCGCTTGCTTAGTTTTCGCGATATCCGGGCGGGGTGCCCGGCCAGGACGGGTGGCGCATTACGGATTTGTAATTGTTACGTCAGGTTCATGTTTAGCAGGCCGGTGCAGGATAGCAGTACTGTCTTAAGAAGCTGATCGGGCGGCATTTCGGCATGCTCGATAGCTATTTTAATGGCGGGTGCTGAAACTTTTTTTCATTCGATTTGATTTGGAAGGCGCATGAAACATATCCCAGGACATCGCTCACAACCTTTTTTAGCCGTGCCCGATCCGGCACGGCGCAGGTTCGTTCAGGGGCTTGCGGCGGGCGGTGTTCTGTTGGGCCTGTCGTCAATCGTCAGGCCCGCCTGGGCGCTTGCCCAGGACACGGTAACCGGTGCCGCCCCTGTGCTCACCGGCACCGAGTTTGATCTGACGATCGCAGAGACACCGGTCAACTTCACTGGGCGGCCGCGCATGGCCACCAGCATCAACGGCTCGATCCCGGGCCCCACGTTGCGGCTGCGCGAGGGCGATACGGTGACCATCCGCGTCCACAACCGGCTGGCCGAGGACACTTCGATCCACTGGCACGGCATCCTCCTGCCTTTCGACATGGACGGCGTGCCGGGCATCAGCTTCAAGGGCATTCCGCCCGGCGAGACCTTCACCTACCGCTTCAAAGTCCGGCAAACGGGCACCTACTGGTACCACTCGCACTCAGGAATGCAGGAACAGACTGGTTTGTACGGCGCGATCATCATCGACCCGGCAGTTGGTGGGCCGCGTGCCGAGCGTGACTATGTAGTTCAGCTTTCCGACTGGACCGACGAAGATCCGATGCGGGTGCTCGCCAAACTCAAAATGCAGGGTGACTACTACAACTTCAACCAGCCCACCGCCGTCGGTTTCTTCCGCGACGTGGCGAACGAGGGACTCGGCGCCGCGCTCGACAAGCGCGAGATGTGGAACCAGATGCGCATGAGCCCGACCGACTTTGCCGACGTCTCCGGCTATACCTACACCTATCTCATGAACGGCACTGCGCCCGCCGGCAACTGGACCGGGCTGTTCAAGCCGGGCGAGAAGGTCAGATTGCGCTTTATCGATTCCGCCTTTATGAGTTTCTTCGACGTCCGCATCCCGGGACTCAAGCTGACCGTGGTCCAGGTCGACGGCCAGGACGTCGAGCCTGTCACGGTGGATGAGTTCCGCATCGGGCCGGGCGAAACCTACGACGTGATCGTGGAGCCAAAGGAAGAGGCCTACACGATCTTCGCCCAGTCCATGGATCGCTCCGGGTTTGCTCGCGGCACCCTGGCGCCACGCCCCGGCATGCAGGCGGCGGTTCCTGTGCCAGACAAGCCGCAGCCGCTCGAGATGGAAGACATGATGGGCGACATGACGGGGGTGGCACGCGCACGCCATGCGCGCACCGAGTACGGCCCGAGCACGGACATGCGGGTGGACACGCCTCGCACCAATCTCGACGATCCCGGCGTCGGCCTGCGCTACAACGGCCGGCGCGTGCTGACCCAGGCCGACTTGCATACCATCGGCGGGCCGCTCGATGCGCGCGACGCGGGGCGCGAGGTCGAGCTTCACCTCACCGGCAACATGGAGCGCTATGCCTGGTCGATCGACGGGGTCGAATTCGGTCAATCCACGCCTGTGCATTTCCGCCACAACGAACGGCTGCGCGTGGTCTTCGTCAACGACACCATGATGACTCATCCGATGCACATGCACGGCATGTGGCAGGAACTGGAAAGCCCGGAGGACAAATTCCAGGTGCGCCGGCACACGATCCCCGTGCAGCCGGCCCAGCGCGTGAGCTTTCTCGTCACCGCCGATGCTATCGGGCGCTGGGCGTGGCACTGCCACCTGATCCTGCATATGGACATGGGTATGTTCCGCGAAGTGGTGGTGGCGTGATGCGCGCGGAAATAAGGACTGAGAACGAAATCATGACGAACAAGCATATTTCCCGGCTGCTCATCTTGACCCTGGCACTCGGCCTTGCCCCCGCCTGGGCGCAGGATGCCGGACAAGACATGAGCAACATGAACCAGGCCGGCGGAATGGACATGGCTTCCATGCAGGGCGGTTCGGCCCCGCCCGACGCCCGCGACCCGCATGCCTATTCGGGCGGCTACACGCGGGGGCCGCTGCAGCTCGGCGACGAGCACCGCTACGCCGCACTGTTGGTCGACCGGCTTGAAGGCGTCTATGCAGATGGCAACACTTCGACGGAATACGAGCTGCAGGCCTGGTACGGCACCACCTACGATCGCGCGGTGCTCAAGGCCGAAGGCGACATCGATGCCGGAAAGCTTCAGGAAGCGCGTACCGAACTGCTGTGGGGCCACGCGGTGGCCGCCTACTGGGACACGCAGGTCGGGTTGCGCTACGACAGCGGCACCGGGCCGGATCGGAGCTGGCTCGCCTTCGGCGTCCAGGGCCTGGCACCCTACTGGTTCGAGGTGGATGCCACCGCCTATGTCGGCGAGCAGGGGCGCACGGCGTTGCGGCTAGGCGCCGAATATGAGCTGCTGCTGACACAGAAGCTAGTTTTGCAGCCGCGCCTGGAAGCGAACGTCTATGGCAAACGCGACGCCGAGCGCGAGATCGGCTCCGGCTTGTCCGACCTCACCCTGGGTCTGCGCCTGCGCTATGAAATCCGCCGTGAGTTCGCTCCCTACATCGGCATCGAACGCGTCGCTCTGTTAGGCGACACTGCGGATTTCGCGCGCGCCGCCGGCGAGGACAGCAAAGAGACGCGCTATGTCGCGGGACTGCGGTTCTGGTTCTGAAGCAATTTATTTCAACCAATGACAACGAGGAAACAGCAATGATGAAGAGAGCCCTTTCACTGATCGCACTGACCCCGGCACTGGCGCTGGCTGGCGGTATGCACGAAGGCAGCATGCACGAAGGCGGGCACGGCCACGAGGAGGCCGCGGCTTACGGCGAGCCAGGCGACCCTGCGCGGGTCACCCGCACTGTGATCGTGGAGGCCGCGGACAGCATGCGCTACCAACCGGAGGTGATTGCGGTAAAGCGCGGCGAGACCGTGAAGTTCATCCTCAAGAACACCGGCAAGCTGTCGCACGAGTTCGTGCTGGGCGATGAGAGTTCGCTCAAGGAGCACGCCGAAGCGATGCGCAAATACCCGGACATGGAGCACGCCGACCCCAATATGGCGAAAGTGGGGCCTGGCAAAACCGGCACACTGGTCTGGAAGTTCAGCCAGGGCGGAATCGTGCAGTTCGCCTGTCTGGAACCCGGGCATTACGAAGCCGGCATGAAGGGCAGCATCCGGGTGAATCGATAATCAAACAAGGAAAGGAGCATGAAGATGAGAAACATGACATGGGCGCTGGCGATGGTGGTTGGCCTTGGCCTGGGGCTGGGCGCAGGCTCTGTGGCCATTGCTGCCGAGGCCGTTCAGGCGCAGATCATTCCGGCCACCGGTGTAGTGCAACAGGTAGACGCAGCCGCGGGCAAGGTGAAGATCGCCCATGACCCCATCCAGGCGCTCGGCTGGCCCAAGATGACGATGTTTTTCCGCGTGAAGGACGCAGCCGTGCTGGAAGGCGTGGTTCAAGGCGATGCAGTGCGCTTCGAACTGGAGAAAGGGCCGACGGGGATGGTGATTACGCGCATCGAAAAGACCGCCAAGTGAGGTAGCGAAGCCGTGATGAAGATGCCGCTCGTCAGGTCGCTTGTAACCGTCCTGCTTCTGGCCGGCAGTCCGCCGCAAGCAGCCTGGGCCGTGACCGGCGGCGCCGTCATCGATGTCTACAAGAGCCCGAGATGCGGCTGCTGCGCCCAGTGGACAGAACATCTGAAGGCCAATGGTTTCACCGTGCGCACTCATGACACCAATGATGTGACTTACCACAAATACCGGCTCGGCGTGCCGCCTGGACTGGGGTCCTGCCACACCGCCGAGGTGAGCGGCTATCTGGTGGAAGGCCATGTCCCTGCCAAGGAGATCAGGCGGTTGCTCAATGAAAATCCGGATGCCCGCGGCATTGTCGTGCCTGGCATGCCGGTTGGTTCGCCCGGCATGGAGCAGGGCGGCCGCAAGGATCACTACGACATCTTGCTGGTCAAGCCGGATGGCAAAACCCATATCTACTCTCGTTACTGAAAGGAGATACCGATGAACAAACTATTTGCAGGCATGGCCCTATCGATTTTGCTTGTGATTCCTGCTTGGGCAGGTGCTGATTCCATGGAAAAAAATGGAGGCAACCATGCAGGCATGTCTACCGGCATGACGGAAGGGCAGGTCAGAAAGGTCGACAAGGAGCAAGGCAAACTTACCATCAAGCACGGGCCACTGGCTAACCTGGGTATGCCACCGATGACCATGGTTTTTCGGGTTCAGGATCCGGGCATGCTGGAAAAGGTTGCACTGGGCGACAACATCCGCTTTCTTGTCCAGCGAGTTAACGGTGCTATCACCATAACCAGTCTGGAAATTATCAAGTAGCCCTCATGCAATTGTTGCTGCTGGTAATTACCTCACAGTGAATTTCCGCGACTGGATTGGGGTAAAGGCATATTTATCGTAATTACGCGACTAAGGAGTAAGAACATGAATAATCATTTTCGTTTGACTCTTGCAGCAGCCTGCATGAGCGCCTTCTTTGGACTGACAGCCGTCCAGGCTCAGCCCCCATCCCCCGCTTATGGCATGCCACAGCAGCTTACGCCTGAACAGCAAAAACAAATGTGGGAAAACATGCAGCGAGGTGGTTACGGTCCGGGCATGATGGGTGGTTACGGCCCCGGCTACGGCATGGGTCCCGGCATGATGGGTGGTTACGGCCCCGGCTACGGCATGGGTCCGGGCA
>DISR01000022.1:21979-62682 GCA_002421825.1 Thiobacillus sp. UBA6205
ACGGCCCTGGCTACGGCATGGGTCCCGGCATGATGGGCCCAGGGATGATGGGCGGTTATGGCTTCAGTCTCAATGAATCGCAGATAGCCCAACTGGACAAGATCCACGACAAGCTGCAGGAAAAGCACCGCAAGCTCATGAGTCAGATGTGGGAAGAACAGGGCAGGCTCACCAATCTTTACAACGCCGAGAAACGCGACCCGGCCGCCATCGCAAAAGCCCATGACAAGCTCGCCAAATTGCAGAGCGAAGCCATCGAGGCACGCATCGAAGCGGAAAACAAGTTCTATGAAGTGCTAACCAAGGAGCAGAAGGCTCAGGTCCGCCGTGGCTACGGCTGGGGCATGATGGGATATTGATTGGCCATTGGCTGGCTGCACAAACAGCCGGCCGTCTCTCTCGATTTGAATAAAACCTTTTAGGGGAATTGCGATGATGGATGGATACGGTATGGGTGGGTTCGGATTTGGATTCGGGGGCATCTTCATGATCTTGTGGTGGATCCTGATCATTGTCGGCATCTTCGCCCTGGTCAAATGGCTGCTTGGGGCAAATCCAGGCCATGGTATCAGCGGCAGCCGGGCCCTCGACGTTCTCAAGGAACGCTACGCGCGCGGTGAAATCGACGAGCAGGAATACCAGAAAAAGAAGCAGGACCTAAGCCAATAACCGCGGAGAGCAGCATGAAACGAAATCACGCATTCTGGGTTGGACTCTGGATTCTGCTCACCGTCGTCATCGGCTATTTTGCGTTCTTTCGCGGCCCCTTGAGCATGGGCTACGGGGCTTGGCACGGCTGGGGTTGGGGAGACAGATGGGGCTACGAGAATACACCCTATCCTGCATATCGCTCGCGAAGCTGGCAAGGCATGCAGCCGGGCTGGATGGGTGGCCGGGCCCCGGGTGACGGGGAGTATGCTGAGCGCAATTACGGGATGATGGGGCCATTCGGCGGCACCGGGCCCGGGATGGCCTTCGGCATGCAGGGCTACGGCATGATGCCGAGAGCTCTGCCCGAACTCACCCCCGAACAATCCCGGCAAATCGAGCAACTACAGGCCGAGCAATTCGAGCGAAGCCGCACGCAGATGCAGCAGTTGTGGCGGACCCAGGCACGCCTCAATGAACTTTATGCTGCCGACAAGCGCGACTGGGACGCGATCCGTGGTACTACCCAGAATCTATTCGAACTGCAGCGCCAGCAGCATGAATCGGCCATTGCACTGCAGCAAAAAATCGATGGCCTGTTAACTGATGAACAGCGCAGGACAATGGCGCGCACCTGGCACGGGTACGGTTGGATGGGGGCGCAATAAATGAATTTTCTGAAGCAGGCCGAGCGCAGGCGTTTCCTCAGTGTAGTAGGGACGGCCGCTCTGCTTGGCGCCGTTCCAAGCCTGGCGCAAACCCGAAAGGGTACACCTGGAGCATCCGCATCGAGCAGCTTCAAGCCCGACCTGGAACTGGAGTTGCGTGCGGAACCTGCTTTGGTGCCGATCTGGCCGGGGCCGCCGACCAGCGTATGGCGCTACCGGGCAAATGTGTTGAAGGGCGATGTGCAGGCCGTGACTAACCCCGCCTCCGGCTATCTCGGCCCGATAATCCGCGTGCATAGCGGCACTCGCGTGCGGATTCATTTCGTAAACCAGCTTCCTCAACCGAGCGTGGTGCACTGGCATGGCTTGATCGTGCCGGAGGATATGGATGGCCATCCCCGTCACGCTGTTCCACCAGGCGGCCGCTATGTCTACGAGTTCGAAGTACGCAACCGTGCCGGCACCTACTGGTTCCATCCGCATCCCCACCAGCTCACTGGCATGCAGGTTTACGGCGGGCTTGCAGGGATGTTCATTGTCACGGATGACGAGGAAAGGGCACTGAACTTGCCGGATGGAGAACGTGACGTTCCCGTCGTGATTCAGGACCGGAGCTTCACTCCGGATAACCAGTTGCGCTATATCGGAAACGAACCCGGCATGTCCGGAATGATGGCGCGCATGATGGGGTTTCTCGGTGATCAGATTCTAGTCAACGGCCGCCCGAATTTTGCACTTGAAGTGGAGCGCAAGCCCTACCGTCTGCGTCTGCTCAACGGCTCCAATTCCCGCATCTACAAGTTGGCCTGGCAGGACGGCAGACCGATGACGGTAATTGGCAGCGATGGCGGTTTGCTCGAAGCGCCGACACAAAAACCCTACGTGACGCTTGCCCCAGCGGAACGAGTGGAAATCTGGGTGGATTTCTCCTCGCGTGCTGCGGGTGAGGACCTATCTCTGCTTAGCTTCCCGCTTTCCCAGCCCCAGGCCGGCATGATGGGGGGCATGGGGATGATGGGCAGGAGTGGGCCGGCAACAAGTCGCAGGCCCATCACTGTCCTAAGGGCTCGGATTGGACGAGGAACGGCGGTACCACAATCCCTGCCGTCAAAACTTGCAACATTTTCCCCCTTGCCCATGAAAAACGCGATCAATCAAGCAAGTCCGCGCGTCTTTCGCGTCACCATGGGGCATATGCGCCTGGGCCTGAATGGGCGGGTGTTTGAAATGCAGGATGTGGCCCGGGATGAAGTGGTAAGGCTGGGCACGACCGAAGTTTGGGAATTCGTGAACGAGGCTTCCATGGGCATGATGGGCGGCATGCCCCACCCCATGCACGTGCACGGCGTGCAGTTTCGTGTGGTCGGGCGTCAGGTCCTGCCAAATGCCATGGCAGGCTGGCGTGAAGTAAACGAGGGCTTTGTGGACGAAGGCTGGAAGGATACCGTGCTGGTGATGTCGGGCGAACGGGTTCGGCTGCTGATGCAGTTTTCCGACTATTCGGGCATGTTCCTCTACCACTGCCACAACCTGGAACACGAGGACATGGGCATGATGCGGAATTTCCTGATCAGGGCGTGACGATCGGAAGAAACAATATGGCAGAGACACGATCAAAAGCGAGTAAAGGGCCATTCGAAGTCACTCGAAACATTCCCCTGCTTCCGTTTGCAGCGGAACGCTATGAAGAGGCAATTCGGCAGCTGCGAGCCATGAATTCTGTCCTCGACGCCCGTATAAACCGGCGCGGCCGACTCCACATCCGGTATGACGCATCCTGTGCCGGCATTCCTGACATCGAACGGATTCTGGACAAGGCGGGCATTGGTCGCCCTGACAGTTACTGGTGGCGCCTCAAATCGGCGTGGTACCGTTTCTTGGATGGCAACGCCCGCACCAATGCCCAGTCCCGGGGCGGTGCGTGCTGCAATCGTCCGCCTTCGCCGTGGACTGGCGATCGCGGCGCAGATCAGGATCATTGAGCCATGCCTGCCGCCGCCGATGCTATCCGCAACAAGATATGCACGACTTGCGGTGCACCAATTGCTCGAGGGGCACCGAATAAGCGGCACAGCGATGGCCATGTCTGTGAAAACTGTTTTCTCAATGCTAGCGGACATGCGCCGGAGTGGCCCGGCCCGGAGATGCCCTACGTGTCCCTGACCGAGGCGCTGGCAGCGGCGCTCGATGCGCGCGAACATGAAACCGGTCTGCACTCCAAGCGTGTCGCCTGCCACACCATGGTGCTGGCCAAGCGCTTCTCCAGCGATGCTGCGACACTGCGGCAAGTTTACTGGGGCGCGCTGCTGCACGATATCGGGAAAATCGGCATCCCCGATGCCATCCTGCTCAAGGAGGGGTCATTGACGCCAGATGAGTGGGGCATCATGCAGCGGCATCCGGACATCGGCCGGCATATTCTTGACGAAGTGCCGCACTTGGCGCAGGCAGCCGAGATCGTGCAGTGCCATGAAGAGCGCTTTGACGGCTCCGGCTATCCACGCGGGCTGGCGGGCGAAGATATTCCCTTGTGGGCACGACTGTTCGCAGTCATTGACACCCTCGATGCGATAACCTCGGATCGCCCCTATCGCAAGGGCCTCGGCTTCGAAGTCGCGGCAGCGGAGATTCAGCGCATGGCAGGAAGCCAGTTCGATCCGCTGGCGGTACAGGCTTTTGTTGCCGAAGAGAAAACGCTGCGCGAAATGGTGGCGCTCAAATGCGCCGAATCGCCGGCGGAAGCCGGCTGCCATGTCCGAGGCTAGCGAGATGGCGCTGACCAAGAGCCAGCTCATCGACCTGTACCGGCTGCGCGCTGCTTGGTATGACCTCACTGCGAATCTGTATTACTTGATCGGCTTCCGTGAAGCCCGATTTCGCAAAGCAGCTGTAGAAGCACTCGGCCTCAAGCCCGGCGACACGATTGTGGAACTTGGTTGCGGCACCGGGCTCAACTTCAGCTACCTGAGGGCCACGGTGGGCGAGAAGGGACGGGTGATCGGTGTGGATTTGACCGACGCCATGCTGGAGCAAGCCGAACAACGCATTGCACGAAAAGGCTGGCAAAACGTCACGCTGGTGCAGTGCGATGCCGCAGTCTATGAATTTCCGCCAACGGTGCAAGGCGTGCTGTCGGCCTTCGCGCTGACCTTGGTGCCGGAATATGAGGCAGTGATCGCGCGCGCCGCCGCAGCACTCGTACCGGACGGACGTTTGGTAGTCCTGGATTTCCGAAAGCCGGATAACTGGCCCTCATGGCTGGTTCGATTCGGGGTGCTGATCACCAAGCCGTTCGGCGTGTCCCTGGATTTGACAGCTAGAAAGCCGTGGGAGGCGATGAAAAAATTCTTTCCTCACATGTCCATGCGGCTTCTCTTCGGCGGGGTTGTTTATCTCGCGGTCGGGCAAAAGCAAGAATCGGATGTCTAAGATGGAGAAAGCGGGTATGCGAACAATATTCCTGTCGTGGCTGGTGTTGGCGGCAGTGTGGTTTCCGCAAGCGGCCAGGAGCGCTTCACCCAACGGCCATTGGGACTACATGCAAGCCAGTGCACTGAAGTGGCGGGCATACGACCCCGGCACGCTGCGAAAGGCTGCCGAGCTCAAGCGGCCGCTGTTCGTACTGGTCTACCTTGATACCTGCCACTGGTGCAGGAAATACGAAACGGAAACGCTCGAAACCGATCGGATTCTTAAGCGTTTGCGTACCGACTATTTACCGGTGGCAGTCAATTCGGCAGTGCAGCCCGGGCTGGCGAAGCAACTCGGTGCGTCGATGGTGCCGACCACGATATTGCTGACTCCTGAAGGACGTGTGATGGCCAAATTCAAGGGGTTCGTCGATGCACGCGATCTGGCAGACATTCTGGATGCCAACCTTTACCGATGGCGTAAGGGCGAGATTGGCGGCGAGGAGTTTGGCGAACCCGAGGTCTGCTGTCCGCTTGAAACAGTTCCAAAATAGCAGGAGGAATATCGGATGGATACCATGAGGCAGGAAAAGGTCAATGACAACGCGCAAGCGGGAGAAACGGAAAGCGTGCGTGATCCAGTTTGCGGCATGAGCGTGGAACCGAAGAAGGCAGCGGCACACGTAGAGCACGAAGGGATGAACTACTATTTCTGCTCCACCCATTGTCGTGACAGTTTCGTTGCCTCGCCATCCCGATACGCAGGCACGTCAGAGCCTTTGCCGCAAACACCAGCAGTCGAGAAGACTGAGGCTATCTACACCTGTCCCATGCACCCGGAAATCAGGCAACAGGGACCAGGAAGTTGTCCGAAGTGTGGCATGGCGCTTGAACCGGTGAGTCCCCCGGCATCTGCTGAAAAAACCGAATACACCTGCCCCATGCATCCGGAGATCGTTCAGGATCATCCCGGCAACTGCCCGAAGTGCGGCATGGCGCTGGAGCCGCGTACGGTTACGGCGGAAATAGAGGAGAACGCCGAGCTGCGCGACATGAGCCGCCGCTTCTGGGTCAGCGCTTTGCTGGCCATCCCGGTTTTTCTCAGTGCCATGGCGGCGGAATTCTGGCCAGAGCGCATGGCAGAAATCATCGCACCCAGTCTGCGCCAGTGGCTGGAAATGATCCTGGCGACGCCGGCGGTGGTGTGGGGCGGCTGGATTTTCTATGTGCGTGCCGTGCAGTCGGTGATCAACCGCAATCTCAACATGTTCACCCTGATCGGTTTGGGGGTGGCGGTAGCCTGGTCCTATAGCGTGGTGGCGGCGGTTGTGCCCGGCATATTTCCCCGCTCGGTGTTCAATGAAATGGGCGTGGTGCCGGTCTACTTTGAGGCGGCTGCGGTGATCACTGCCCTGGTGTTGCTGGGGCAGGTTTTGGAATTGCGCGCACGCAGCCGGACCAATGCCGCCATCAAGTTACTGCTGGGGCTGGCGCCGAAGACGGCACGTATCGTCCGTGACGATGGTACCGAAGAGGACATCCCGCTGGAGCATGTCCAGCCCGGCGACCGCCTGCGCATACGCCCAGGCGAGAAGGTGCCGGTCGACGGCACGGTGGTTGACGGCGCCAGCTTCATTGACGAGTCCATGGTTACCGGCGAACCGGTTCCGGTGGAAAAAGGCGCTGGGGCCAAGGTGATCGGCGCCACGGTAAACGGCACCGGCAGCCTGCTGATGACGGCGGAAAGAGTCGGTGCAGACACACTGCTTGCTCAGATTGTTCACATGGTGGCAGAAGCTCAGCGCTCCCGCGCCCCCATCCAGAAGCTGGTGGATATTGTTTCCAGTTATTTTGTGCCAGCGGTTGTGATCATCGCTGTGATTACCCTGATCGTCTGGGGACTTTGGGGTCCGGAGCCACGCCTCGCACACGCCGTGATCAACGCGGTGGCGGTGCTGATCATCGCCTGCCCCTGTGCCCTGGGCCTGGCCACGCCCATGTCCATCATGGTGGGTACCGGTCGTGGCGCCACCATGGGTGTACTGTTCAAGAATGCTGAGGCGCTGGAGATCATGCGCAAGGTGGACACCCTGGTGGTGGACAAGACCGGTACCCTCACCGAAGGCCATCCAGAACTGGTGAGCATCGTGCCAGCAGCCGGTTTCGACGAAGCCGAGGTAGTTCGCCTTGCTGCCAGCGTCGAGCGCGCCAGTGAGCATCCACTGGCTGCCGCCATCGTGAGGGGGGCGGAGAAACGCGGCCTGCAATTGGCCGCCGCAGAAGATTTCCAGTCGGTCACCGGCAAGGGCGTCACCGGGGTCCTGGCCGGGCGCAGGATCGCCCTTGGCAACATCAAATTGATGCAGGATCTTGGCATCGATGCCGCCGCTCTGCCAGAGCAAGCCGATGCCTTGCGCGCCCAAGGGCAGACGGTCATGTTCCTCGCTGTCGATGACCGTGCCGCCGGACTCGTCGGCGTGGCCGACCCGATCAAGTCGACCACGCCGGAAGCGATTCGTTTTCTGCACGAAGAGGGCATTCGGATCGTCATGCTCACCGGCGACAATCGCAAGACCGCCGAGGCGGTCGCTTCCAAACTGGCCATCGATCAGGTGCAGGCCGAGGTGCTGCCAGACCAAAAGGCCAGTATCGTCAAACAACTCCAGGCTGAGGGCCGCATGGTGGCCATGGCTGGCGACGGCATCAACGATGCACCTGCGCTCGCCCAGGCCCAGGTCGGCATCGCCATGGGCACCGGAACCGACGTGGCCATGGAAAGCGCCGGCGTGACCCTGGTCAAGGGCGACCTGCGCGGCATCGTGCGCGCCCGTCGGCTTTCGCGGGCAACCATGCGCAACATACGCCAGAACCTGTTCTTCGCCTTCATCTACAACAGCCTGGGCGTCCCCATCGCCGCAGGCGTGCTGTATCCGTTTTTCGGCCTGCTGCTCTCGCCGATCATCGCCGCAGCGGCCATGAGCTTCAGTTCGGTGTCGGTGATCATCAATGCGCTGCGCCTGCGGCGCGTGTCGCTATGAATTTGAGGCGGATTAAAAGGAGATTGTTATGCAATCGCAAACCTGGTTCAAGCCCACAGGGGTGGGGATGGTCGGTGGTCTCGCGTTGCTTGCCGTCTATTTCGCGATTCTGACGCTGGTCTCAGGCTGGGATTTCACGCGGGACCAGTTTCGCGAGTTTTGGTATTTCGTGGTCGCGCTTGCTGTCGGTTTCGGTGTGCAGATCGCGCTCTATACCTACTTGAGGCAGGTGACGCGCCACACGGACGGCTCAGGCAAGGTCATGGCGGTGTCGGGCGCGACCTCGACGGGCGCGATGATCTCCTGCTGCACGCATTATCTCGTCAACGTGTTGCCGGTTCTCGGCGCAACCGGTTTCGTTGCGCTCGTGGCCCAATACCAAGTAGAGCTCTTTTGGGTCGGACTTGCGTTCAATCTCGCCGGGGTTTTCTACATCGGGCGCAAGGCCTTGCAGGCCGGGCGCCACATGGCGCTCATGGAGGCCCATAAATGAAAAAGCTTTTGAATTTCCCGCATTCCCTGGCTGCACTTCTGCTGACGTCATTGCTTTTCCAAACTGGCGCATTGCAGGCCGCCGGCCTCGAAACCCAAACGAATCGCGAAGGTTCGGTGACGGTGAAAGTCACGCCCCTGAACATATCGCCGGGAACCAAGACCTGGGACTTCGAGATCACGCTTACCACCCATACGGTTTCCTTGGATCAGGACATGGGCAGCGCCGCACTCCTGGTCATTGGTTCGGGCAGGCCGCGACCGCCGCTAGCCTGGGAAGGCGACCCGCCGGGTGGACACCACCGCAAAGGCGTGCTCCGGTTTCAATCCCAGCCAGCCATGCCCCAGTTTGTCGAACTGCATATCAGCGGGATCGGCGATGTGAGCCAACGGGTATTTCGATGGCGATTGGACAAATGAGTGCGGCAACCGCAAGGCTTGTGGCTAATACGGCCTGCGGTGCGCTCAGATTCTTCCCATACCTCGATTGGCTGTGAGTGGAATGCAGCAGTAAAGGAGATGAATATGGAAGGCTTACTGTGGTTTCTGATTTTCGGCGGCCTGTTTTATTTCATGATGCGCTACGGTTGCGGAGCGCACATGGTGCACGGCCATGGTGGACATGCGGGTCATGGCGGCAACGGGGGTGAGTTTGTCGACCCAGTCTGCGGTATGACGGTTGCGGCGGACCAAGGCTATACCAAGACGCACCAGGGTAGCCTGTACCATTTCTGCAGCCGCAACTGTCTGGACAAGTTCGAAGCAGACCCTGCCAAGTATCTGAAACCGGCCGGCGGCGACGCAGGAGATGCATCATGAAGCCGGGCATCTCCTTGATCGCGGTCGGCCACGCCTCCAGCCTGTTTTTGGCCATCACCTTTGCCTTGTGCGTGGGTTTCGATCTGCTGTTCCCTGCGCATGCCATGTATGAAGCCTGGCAGAAACTGCTGCCGGGCTTCGAGTGGCTTAGCTGGCAGAGCTTTTTCCTGGGCCTGCTCGAAAGCTACGGCTATGGATGGTATTTCGCCCTGGTCTGGGTGCCCATTTACAACGTGTTCGCCGTGCGTTGGGCCGCGGGAAAGAAAACCGGGCAGGAATAGGTTGTGAAAACCTCGGGTGACACCATAGAAATCGCCGGTGCCGGCCCCGCTGGATTGGCGGCCGCCATCACCCTGGCGCGGGCGGGACGGGGGGTCATCGTGCATGAAGCACAGTCCGAAGTCGGGCACCGCTTCAAACGCGACCTGCAAGGGCTGGATAACTGGACCACCCGGCAGGATGTCCTCTCGGTATTGCACGATCAGGGCATTACCACCGATTTCAGGATGCGCCCCTGCCGCGAGGGCGCAGCCTTCGATGCCTGGGGCAGAAAGTACGTTACCCGCAGCGATGAGCCCTTTTTCTACATGGTGGAACGCGGCCCCGGCCCGGGCACGCTGGATACCGCCTTGTTGCATCAGGCCTTGTATCTGGGGGTGCAAATGCGCTTCAACAGCCGTGTGCGGGACGAGCAGGGTGCAGACATCTTCGCGACTGGCCCGAAGAAAGTAGATGCCATTGCCATCGGCTATCACTTCGACACCCCCATGGCGGACGGCTACTGGGTGATTTGCGACAACAGCCTCGCGCCTCAGGGCTATGCCTATCTGCTGGTCATGGGCGGCAGAGGTACGGTGAAAAGCTGCATGTTCACGGGATTCAAACAGAAGGCACTCTATGTGTGGCGCACCGTTTCCGCATTCGAGCGGCTGGCCGGCCTGAAGATGATCGATCCGCGCGCGCATGGCGGGGTAGGGAATTTCCACATCCCGTCCAGCGCCTGTTGCGGGGCGCAAGTGCTGGCGGGTGAACAGGCCGGTTTTCAGGATCCCTTATGGGGATTCGGGATGCGGGCAGCCATCACTTCGGGGGTCCTGGCCGCCCGCAGTCTGTTGGAGGGCTACGACTATGACCGGTACTGGCGCCAGGAACTGGAAGCGCTGATGAGCACGGCACTGGTCAACCGTACCCTGCACAGCCGGCTGGGTAATCACGGTTATCGCTGGTTTTTGCGCCGCGTGGAAAATCACTCGGATGCGCGCATGCTGTTGCATCGCCACTACCGGCCTTCCGGCCCCAAACGTCTGCTGGCATTGCTATCCGCAGCGAGCAAGCGGCACGGGGCATTGCAATCAGAATTTCAAAGGTGACTGCACAATCTGGACAAGAGGAGATATGAAAATGGCAAACCGAATCATGCACATGTTGGTGTTGGCATTCGCGTTCAGTTCATGGACAAGCAATGCCCAATCCGGGAATCTTTCCATGCCGCCTGCCTTTACCCCCACGGCGCCTGTCGAGCAGACCCTGCGAACCTATCCGCTGGGCGTCATCACCAAGCAGGCTGCCTTCAGCCACCATGGCAAGGCCCACCGCGAACTCAAGCTTCCCAACGGCCTGACTGGCTGGGCCTACGATGTTGGCGGCCTGCCGAAGGCGGTGACCTATGGCAGCCCAGTGGGCAAGCAGCAGGCCGTCACGGAAACAGAGATGCGCCATCAGGCACGCAGCTACACCCTGGTATTCGACAACCGTGGTGTGGTGGTCGATGTGCTCTACAACGAAAAAGGTCCCTATGATGGCCTGACAGCACTTTCACAGCAGCACATGAAGGGGGCAGTGCGTATGGAAGAACATACGCAACCGGGGCCGGGCGGGGCTGGCAGGTGAAGAATTGAGGGCAAGGCAGCGGTGTGTGATGCCTGTAATCCCTCACGAGTAGGAGCTGCGCCATGAACAGAAAATCCCTGCATTACTCGTTTGTCAGCATTTGTGCATGTTTGTTTTTGCTTGGGTTCCCTGCTGCGAGCGCCGGCCAGGATGGCCAGCTAAAGACAGTGGACGGATTGTCTATATATGTAGGCGTGCTGCCTGCCGAAATGCTGCTCGGCCACCCGAAGGGTCACCACGAACGCGAGATGCACGGCGGTGTTCCCGTGGGCATTAACCATTATCACGTCGTAATCGCACTGTTCGATGCAGCCAACGGCCAGCGCATTACCGACGCAGAGGTGAAGCTCGGCGGCGCCAGCTTCGGCATGGCAACCACGCGCAAGAAGGCGGAACCCATGCTGATCAACAACGTTGTCACCTACGGTGCCTACATCTCGCTGCCAGGTTCCGGACCTTACAAGCTTCAGCTCGAAATCAGGCGCCCGGGAGCACGCAATGCGGTCGAAGTCGAGTTCGACTATCCGTTTGCGCAGAAATGACGTGTGAGATCGTCCATGAACCGCTCCAACTGGGTATTGCTAGGCTTTTTCGCCATCGCCGGTTTCTTCCTGTTGGCGGAGCACAAGGCGCACCTGCTGGGGCTGCTACCTTTGCTGTTGCTGCTGGCCTGTCCATTGCTGCACCTGTTCCATGGCAGCCACGGCAGGCATGGTGATACCGCGGCACCTGCTGGGCAAGACAACCCGTCAAAAGGAGAAGGACAATGAACACTGCTCCTGCCTATGGCTTATGGTTGCTGGTACTGATCAACTCCGCCGTATTCATCATTTTCGCATTCAGCTTCACCAAACCGTTGACGAAGCGAGATTGGCGATCGTTCGGGGCCTTTTCGGCTTTCATCGTCGCGTTGTTCGCAGAGATGTACGGCTTCCCACTGACGATTTATCTGCTTTCTGGCTGGTTGCAGAGCCGCTATCCGGGTGTGGATTTCTTGTCGCACGATGCTGGCCATCTGCTGGAAATCATGTTCGGCTGGCGAGCCAACCCACATTTCGGACCATTCCATTTGCTGAGCTTCGCCTTGGTCGGCGGCGGTTTTTGGCTGTTGGCCTCGGCCTGGAAAGTACTGTACGCCGCACAAACCAGCCACACCCTGGCGGTGACCGGCCCCTATGCCCATGTCCGTCATCCGCAGTATGCGGGGTTTGTACTCATCATGTTGGGTTTCCTGGTGCAGTGGCCGACGATCCTGACGCTCGCCATGTTTCCGGTGCTGGTGCTCATGTATGTGCGCCTGGCGCGGAGCGAGGAACGCGAAGTGGCGGCCGAGTTTGGGGAAACCTATGGGCATTATGCGGCACGCGTGCCGGCATTCTTTCCGTGGCTCGGTACCCAACGCCACGATTCCGCGGGCTAAGCCGACATACCCGCCGAGTAGCAGTCCAATACTCTGCTGCAGGCAGAGGGTGAATTTTATGAGCGATAACATACATCGTGCATTACCCCACGTTTTGCACCTCAAGCGCCTGGGTGTCGACACCTACCAGGAGCCCGTGATCTATATGCGCAGCGACTGTCACGTGTGCCGTGCGGAGGGTTTCGAGTCACAGTCGCGCGTGCAGGTGGCGCACAACAACGTTGTCATCATCGCCACATTGAATGTTGTCACTGGCGAGTTCCTGGCGCCTGAAGAGGTGGGACTCTCGGAAGCGGCTTGGCGGCTAATCGGTGCCCACGAGGGCGATGCGGTGATACTGTCCCATCCGCCGATACTGGAATCGCTGGGTCTGGTGCGCGACAAGGCTTATGGCAAGCGGCTCAGCGATGCCGACATGCGAGCAATCGTGCGTGATATCACCGCTGGACGTTATGCGGACATTCAACTCTCGGCCTTCATCACGGCTTGTACTGGCAACCGGCTGGATCTTGCCGAAACGGCCGCACTCACGCGCGCCATGATCGACACAGGTGAACGCCTTGTCTGGGAGCGCGAACAGGTGGTTGACAAGCACTGCGTAGGCGGCTTACCGGGCAATCGCACGACATTGATTGTGGTGCCGATCGTCGCGGCCTTCGGCCTCACCATGCCCAAGACTTCCTCGCGTGCCATTACTTCACCCGCAGGTACCGCGGATGTGATGGAGACACTGGCGAATGTCGAGCTGGATGTTTCAGGTATGCGTCGGGTGGTGGAGCGTGAAGGTGGCTGCATTGTCTGGGGCGGTTCGGTGCGCCTCAGTCCCGCGGATGACATCATCATTCGCGTCGAGCGCCCGCTCAATCTCGACAGCGAAGGTCAGCTCGTCGCCTCGGTTCTGTCAAAAAAGGCGGCGGCTGGGTCAAGCCATGTCGTCATCGACATTCCGGTAGGCGAAACCGCGAAGATACGTAGCCGCGAGACCGCTCAGTCCCTGAGTCACCGCCTCGTGGAGATTGGTCGCATCGTCGGTCTTACCGTGCGAACGATGGTTACCGATGGCGCCCAGCCAGTGGGCCGTGGCATCGGCCCAGCGCTGGAGGCACGCGACGTACTCGCAGTACTGCGCCGCGAAGCAGGTGCCCCGACCGATCTGCGCGAACGGGCGCTGCGGCTTGCCGGAGCAGTGCTCGAGTTCGCGCCAGAGGTTGCAGCAGGCGAGGGCACACGGCTGGCACGGGATATTCTGGACGATGGCCGCGCCTGGAAAAAATTCGAAGCCATCTGCACAGCCCAGGGTGGACTGCGCGATCCGCCGGTGGCGGCACACACACACGTGGTGACAGCCACACAGTGCGGGCGCGTGACGACTATCGACAACCGACGGCTGGCACGCGTGGCAAAGCTCGCCGGCGCGCCACGCGCCCCCGCAGCTGGGCTTGAATTGCATGTGCCGCTCGGCGCGAAGGTTGAGTCTGGAATGCCACTATTCACAGTACATGCCGAGGCCCCGGGCGAATTGGCTTACGCACTCGACTATATTGCTGCGCAGCCGGAAATCGTTCATATGGAGGTCAGGTCATGAAGCTACAGCGGCAATTTTTCTCTGATTCACGGGATATCTAGTGATCATATTGACCGTCAATACGGGGAGTTCTTCCATCCGGCTCGCGGCATTTGAACCGGAAAGCGGATCACTGTCACTACGGGCGAGCACGCATCTTTCCGGCGAACAGGATGACCCTACAGCCATGCTGCGTGCCTTTCTCAAAGGCCATGGCATTGGGGCGGTTGCTGCTATCGGGCATCGCATCGTCCATGGCGGCTCTCGTCTCACGGCGCCGTGCCGCATCGACGCCAAGGTAGAGGCGGAGATCGAGCGGCTGACACCGCTCGCACCGCTACATAACCCGCGTGCGCTCGAATGGATACGTGCATGCCGCGCACAATTCGGGGGGGAAACCACGCAGGTTGCGGTCTTTGATACTGCATTTTACGCAGAGCTGCCGGAGGTTGCTGCAACGTACGCCTTGCCACGTGCACTCTGCGCTCTCCACGACATTCGCCGCTATGGTTTCCATGGCCTCGCGCACCAGGCGATGTGGCAGCGTTGGCATGAACTGAGGCCTGAGCTCCGCGGGGGCGGACGCGTGATCACGCTGCAACTTGGCGGCGGCTGCTCAATCACCGCCATTCGCGATGGGCGGGCGGTGGATACATCGATGGGGTTTTCGCCGATCGAGGGCTTGGTGATGGCAACTCGCAGTGGCGATCTCGACCCTGGGCTGCTGTTATATCTGCAACGGGTGGAAGGTATGACGTCGATGCGTCTAGAGCGCTTGCTTAACAAGGAGTGCGGCCTGCTGGGTCTGTCCGGTATGAGCGGTGACATGCGCACGCTGCTGGATATGGATACCGCAAATGCCAGGCTGGCTGTAGATGTCTATTGTTACCGCGCGCGCAAATATATTGGCGCGTATTTTGCTGCCCTTGGCAGCGTGGACGCAATTCTGTTCGGCGGCGGGGTGGGCGAACACGTACCGCAAGTGCGCGCGCAGATACTGTGCGAGCTGGTGCGTTTGGGTATCGTGCTGGACCCGGATGCCAATCGTGCCGCTGTCGGGGCTGAGATGAGAATCAGCAACAGCTGCAGCGAAGCCGAGTTGTGGGTCATTCCCGTAGACGAGGCCGCTCTACTGGCGCAACAGGCCCTGGCATTGATGGGGCCCCCAGAAACACTCTGGCCTCAGGAGAATAGATCATGAAAGAAACTGCAGTTCAATCCAGGTTCGCAACAAATCCGCTCTCCAACGAGGAACTGCATAGGATGGATGCCTGGTGGCGCGCGGCAAATTACCTCTCAGTGGGGCAGATTTATCTGCTCGACAATCCGCTGCTCAGGGAGCCGCTCGCGCTTGCGCACGTCAAGCCGCGTCTGCTCGGCCACTGGGGCACCACGCCCGGGCTCAATTTCCTCTACGTTCATCTGAACCGCGTCATCAACAAATACGACCTCGACATGCTCTACGTTGCCGGCCCCGGCCACGGCGGCCCGGCGCTGGTCGCCAACACCTGGCTTGAAGGCAGTTACAGCGAGTTCTACCCCAACGTCGGCCGCGATGCGGAGGGAATGCTGCAGCTGTTCCGGCAGTTTTCGTTCCCCGGCGGCATCGGCAGTCATGTCACCGCTGAAACCCCAGGCTCGATTCACG
The DNA here is from genome assembly GCA_002421825.1 of Thiobacillus sp. UBA6205. Classification (GTDB taxonomy): domain Bacteria; phylum Pseudomonadota; class Gammaproteobacteria; order Burkholderiales; family Thiobacillaceae; genus UBA6918. The sequence continues at coordinate 37,577 of DISR01000022.1, forward strand.
AAGGTGGCGAACTCGGCTATGCGTTATCGCACGCCTACGGCGCCGCCTTCGATAACCCGGAACTGATTGTTGCGTGCGTGGTGGGTGATGGCGAGGCCGAAACCGGGCCGTTAGCCGCCGCCTGGCATTCGAACAAGTTTCTGAATCCGGCAAGCGACGGCGCGGTACTGCCGATTCTGCACCTCAATGGCTACAAGATTGCCAACCCTACGGTGCTCGCGCGTATCCCGCACGCAGAGCTGGAGAGCCTTATCCTTGGTTACGGCTACCAGCCACACTTCGTCGAAGGCGACGAACCGGCGACGATGCACCAGCAAATGTCAGCAACGCTCGATGCGGTGATTGGCGAGATTCGGGCTATCCAGCAGAGGGCTCGTGCAGATGGCGTGTTTGAACGACCGCGCTGGCCGATGATCATTCTCAAGACCCCAAAGGGCTGGACTGGCCCGAAGGAAGTGGACGGCCAGAAGACCGAGGGTAGCTGGCGCTCGCACCAGGTGCCGTTCGGCGAATTGGCGGGGAAGCCCGCGCATCTGAAGCTCCTCGAACAGTGGATGCGTAGTTACCGCCCCGAGGAGCTGTTCGATGAACGCGGCGCACCCAAGCACAAGCTCGCAGTACTCGCGCCCATGGGGACACGGCGCATGGGTTCCAACCCGCATGCCAATGGCGGACAGTTGCTCAGGGACCTGCAGCTGCCTGAATTCCGTGACTACGCTGTGGATGTTGCGCAGCCTGGTCAGACGCAGGCAGAGCCGACCCGCATCATGGGCCGCTTCCTGCGCGACGTGATGCGGCTCAATGCCGACTCGCGCAACTTCCGCGTGGTCGGCCCGGACGAAACCAATTCAAATCGGTTGAGCGCGCTGTTCGAGGTCACCGACCGCGCATGGGTGGCTGAGCGCCTACAGGGGGACGATCATCTCGCCTCCAATGGGCGCGTCATGGAAATTCTCTCCGAGCACACCTGCCAGGGATGGCTCGAAGGCTATCTGCTTAGTGGCCGGCACGGGCTGTTTTCGTGCTATGAGGCGTTCATTCACATCGTGGACTCGATGTTCAACCAGCATGCCAAGTGGCTGAAGGTGAGCAAGGGGGTTCCATGGCGTCGGCCCATTGCTTCGCTCAATATTCTGCTTACCTCGCACGTCTGGCGCCAGGACCATAACGGTTTCTCGCACCAGGATCCGGGTTTCATCGACCACGTAGTCAACAAGAAAGCCGATGTGATCCGTGTGTACCTGCCGCCCGACGCCAACACGCTGCTCTGCGTGACTGACTGCTGTCTACGTTCCCGCCATCTCGTCAATGTTATCGTTGCCGGCAAGAACGAGCAGCCACAGTGGCTGGACATGGATGCCTCTATCAAGCACTGTGCGGCAGGAATCGGCATCTTTGAGTGGGCGAGCAATGACACTGACGGAGAACCGGACGTAGTCATGGCCTGTGCCGGTGACGTGCCGACACTCGAAACGCTTGCGGCAGTCGATCTTTTGCGCACCCATCTTCCCAGCCTTAAGGTACGCGTGGTGAACATCGTAGACCTGATGACGCTCCAGCCTCGCGAGGAGCATCCACACGGGCTTGCAGATCGGGAGTTTGACGGACTGTTCACCACAGACAAGCCGATCATCTTTGCTTATCACGGCTATCCGTGGTTGATTCACCGGCTCACTTACCGTCGCGCCAATCACAAGAATCTGCACGTGCGTGGCTACAAGGAGGAGGGAACCACCACTACCCCGTTCGACATGGCGGTGCTCAATGAGCTTGATCGCTTTCATCTAGTGGCCGACGTGATCGACCGCGTGCCGAAGCTTGGCTACAAGGCAGCGCATCTCAGACAGTTGGTACGCGACAAGCTTATCGAGCATCGGGAATACATCACGCGCCATGGGCTGGACATGCCGGAGATACTGGCATGGCAGTGGCAAACAGTGCCGGGGGTTGCCAAATGTGCGCCCTAAAGAAGTTTGACCATGGGCAATGATCTTTCCACGAGCCGTGCGTTGTCTCTTTTTCAACATCCGTCGCGTGGTGTTGCGCTATGCCGTGGAGGTGTATATCCGATGAATCACCGCAACAAAAACAGCGAATGCTGGTCTTAATAAAGTGCTTGCAGTCGGCAATGCAGCAAAGGAGCTAATATCATGGGCCTGAACCGACGTGATTTTCTGAGTCTGGCAGGCGGCGCTGCTGCCATCGCCACATTGGTGCCGGGTTTGCGCTTGATAGAGCTTGCCCAGGCGCGCTCTCCTGAGGAAGCAGCTTCCAGCCTGCAGCGTTGGGGGCTTCTAATTGACGTCAACCAGTGCGCAGATGGCTGCACAGCCTGTGTCGATGCATGTTTCACGGAAAACGGCGTATGGGGCCAAGGCCGCCCCGAGACCGACGCGCAGTGGATCCGCAAGGTGCGCATCGCCGACGAGCGCAACGGACGCACCCAGGCCTTCCCTGTCATGTGCCAGCACTGCGAATTTCCGCCCTGCGTGGACGTTTGCCCTACCGGGGCTTCATTCCGGCGTGCCGACGGCATCGTGCTGGTCGACAAGCACATCTGCATCGGTTGTCGCTACTGTATGATGGCCTGCCCCTACAAGGCGCGTTCTTTAGTGCACGAGGAGGCCCATGACCAGAAGCCCTACGCGCCGCGCGGCGTGGGGACGGTCGAGTCCTGCACCCTGTGCGTGCACAAGGTGGATCGCGGCGACGGTACAACCGCCTGTGCCGAGGCCTGCCTGCGTGAGGGGCACCAAGCCATCCTGTTCGGCGACCTGAATGACCCCGAGAGCGAAATCAGCAAGCGCCTGGCGACACGGCCATCGAAGCAGATTCGGGCTGACTTCAAGCTGAATACGGGCGTGCGTTATCAGGGATTGATGGGGTGAGCACCATGGTCAGGGATCCAGTCTGCGGGATGGAGGTTGATCCGGCGCAGTTCGACACGACATTCGAAGGGATTCACTATGCCTTCTGCTCGGAGCAATGCCGGCAGCGCTTTATCGCCAACCCCCACCTCTACATCGGTGTACCTGGCGAGAAGGCGCCTAGGCAGAGGGGGATGGAACTTCTCAAGCGCAGAAGATTCCTGCTGGACACGCCACTCGCTACACAACATGCGGCCATCCTGGCAGACGCATTGGGCGGCATGATGGGGGTAAAGGCAATCGAGATTGAGGACGGCAGCAAGGTAACCATTACCTATGACTTGCTCCAGGCGACGGCAGACCAGCTCGAATCGAAGATGGCGGAAGTGGGTGTAAAGCTCGGTGACGGCTGGGCGGAGCGATTGCGACGCAGCTTTGTGCATTACACGGAGGAATGCGAAGTGGGGAGTCTGGAAGTTCGCCAGTATCACAGGCATGGTTAGCCAGTAAGTCATGCCGCATTCAGGAATCCGAGTGTCGCCTCAATAACCCCAGGATGGCGGCTGGTTCGGGCTGAGTTGCGGCAAGCAGTTTGGCTATGCGGCCGGCTCGTTTTTAACGGCGACTCGAGAGCTTTTTTTGATCTCGAACAGGAGGTGAAATATGGCAATTGATCCGGTATGCAAGATGCAAGTAGACCCGGCCAAGGCAGCGGTGAAAGCGGTTTATGCCGGACAGACGTACTATTTCTGTTCGGAAGATTGCCACAAGGCGTTTACCGCTGATCCGCAGAAGTACACGGGTAGTGTGCCGCACGGCGAACCCTCCGGCCAAGGACAGGGTTAGCGTTCAACCTTAGCAACACGCGGGCGAATCATGCACGAACTGCTCGTCCAATGGGTCGGTTACGGCGTTCCCTGGATCGAGGCCGTTGGTATCGCCGTGGTGCTGTGGGGCGTGTTGGAAGCGCTCGCAGGCTTGGTTCGGCGAGGTTGGTCGGTGTTGGCGCAGCATGCGGTACGCAAGGACCTGGGCGCTATTCGCCTTGCCATGGGAGAGAAGATGGTGCTCGGACTCGAGTTTTTCCTGGCCGGCGATATCGTGCAGACCATCGTGGTGCCGAGCTGGAACTCGCTGGCGATCCTCGGTGGCATCGTGGTGATCCGCACGGTGATCGTGTATTTCCTGAATCTGGAGTTGAGTCGCGGAGCGAAGCAGGGCAATGCGTGACCACGGTTCCGGAAATATCCCACAACTGAATAATCATAAGGGGCTTTCAATGAATATCCGGATGCCATTGAGTGAGGCGTGGGAAAACCGGGAAATGAAAGCAGGGCGCGTTTGTTTCGCGGCTCGCCTGGATAATTGAGTCGGCGCCAAACTGATGGATGCAACTCCTGGTTCGATTCAATACGTGTGGTTCGCCTGGTCCAGCGCATTCCTGGTGCCCTGGATCATCCTGTTCATGTTCTTCCCGGCCCAGCGAGGGATCATGCTGCGGGCCAGTTTGCTGACAGCCCCATTCGGACTCACCGAACCTCTCTTCGTTCCTGACTACTGGAATCCCCCAAGTTTGTTCGACCTCGCGCAAACAAGCGGGTTTGACATTGAGAGTGTCATTTTCTGCTTCGCGATCGGAGGGGTAGGGGCGGTTCTTTACAACGTCCTGACGGGGAGAAAGCCGGTTGCAATGAACGCCCATGAAAAGCAGAGTCGTCGGCACCGCTTTCATGGCTTGGCGCTCCTTTCGCCGGTGGCAGCATTTCTCGCCCTTTATTTCCTGCCATGGAACCCGATATATCCCGCGATCATTGCGATGCTAACGGGTTCGATTGCCACCATGGTTTGCCGCCCCGACCTGGCGGCCAAGACGTCGATCGGGGGTGCCGTCTTTCTTGGGTATTACACCGTATTCATGGCTTCGCTTCAGTGGCTGGCACCGGGGTACATAGAAGAAGTGTGGAATCTCGATGTGCTTACTGGAATTGTCGTCATTGGCATCCCTATTGAAGAGCTGCTGTTCGCTGTCTCGTTCGGGATGTATTGGGCAGGCGCCTATGAGCACATCAGTTGGAAGCACTGAGCAGATGTCCACGGCAGGCTATCTCCACACCGGGCAGCTTACCTGTCACGACGTATCGGGCCGGGGAATACCTTGCCAAGGCAGTGCGCAGGATGCCGAATTTGCAAAGGGAACCGCCTGGCCCAGTCCCCGATTCATTCCCGAAGGGGAGACAGTGCTCGATGACCTGACCGGCCTTGTCTGGACACGGGATGCGAACATTGGTGGATTTCCCATGATGTGGCAGGAGGCCCTGGAATGGGTCCGGGAGCTGAACCTGAAGCATGCCCTCGGTTTTTCGGATTGGCGTCTGCCGAACCGCCGTGAATTGCGCAGCCTGGTCAGCTACCAGACAAGTCGACCGGCTCTGCCTCCAGGTCATCCGTTTACCAATGTGTTTCAGGGTTGGTACTGGACGTCCACCACGGCCGCAATCGCCCCAGCCCATGCATGGTATGTCAGCATGGACGGCGCACGCATGTTCTATGGCGGGAAGGACCAATCCTTTCTGGTATGGCCGGTACGAGGAAGGGGAAGCGTTCTGCCGGTTACAGGGCAAAAGCTGTGTTATGGCATGGATGGCGCGGTAATCCCCTGTCCGGGAACCGGGCAGGATGCAGAGTTGCAAATAGGCATGCCATGGCCGGATCCCCGTTTCCTAGTGGAGGGGCAGAGCGTCATTGACCGGCTTACCCGCTTGCGTTGGCTGAAAAATGCGGACCTGACCGGCTGCGCGGTATCCTGGCCGGAGGCTTTCAAGGCGGTTGAAACCCTTCGGTGTTCAGCCCCTGATAAAACTGAATGGCGCCTTCCCAATATCAATGAACTCGAATCCCTGGTCGACTGCGCCAACCATTCTCCTGCGCTTCCAATTGGGCATGGGTTCGCGCAGCTTAACGAGGCTTATTGGTCCTCCACCACCAGCCTGTACGAGCCGGATTGGGCGTGGGCGTTGTATCTGGAGAAGGGCGCGATCGGAGTCGGTCAAAAGCGCGGACGCCACTTTAGAGTATGGCCCGTGGCTGATGTGAGTTCGAGTTGATCGGTTCGAGAGAACCTCTGTTTCCAGACGGGTTATTTTGATATAGTGGTTCTGTGAGTATCCGTCGGCTATTTCTCTATTTAACGCTCTGTATTTCGATCCCCGTTCAGGGGATTGCGGGTACTTTGCTGCTTGAAACGCCTTGCCCGATGGAACATCACGCGATGGAGATGGATGCAGAGTCGGCCGACATGCATAGTTGCTGCAACGATGCTGAGACCTATGCAAAAACCGGAAAAAGCTGCAAAACTGGAGAGCAATGCCAATCCGCTTTGCAGTATCCCGCTCACATGCCGATCGCCAATCTCGCAACGTTCGCGCAACAACTGCAGTTCCTGCCCGTGACGCGTTTTATTCCTTCATTCGACCCATCCAACATCTGGCGACCGCCAGCCTTCATCTGACTCCCTGTAAAAAACAGAGAACCGTGCCCCGCCTATCGTAGCCGGAGCACGAATATCCTGCGCCTCGATCCGCCTTCGGGCACGGCGCGAATCTCTAATGGAGTTGGAACATGCGTTTTTCCGAACTCGTCGTACTTTTGCGGCGCGCGGCTTGCCGTGCTGCCGCGACTGCGTTGCTGGCTGGCGCGGCCGCAACGGCTCTTGCCGATCCCCTTTCCTTCGACGATGCGCTGGCCCTGGCCTTGCGCAATTCGCCCGTATTGACGGCCAATACGGCACGGATAGATGCGGCTCGTGAAGCGGCGATTCCAGCCGCTGAACTGCCGGACCCGAAACTTGCCCTGGGCATCATCAATCTTCCTATTGAAGGTCCTGACCGTTTTAGCCTGACGGAAGAGGCAATGACCATGCGCAGCATCGGCGTCATGCAGGAATTTCCCAACGGCGCCAAACGCGATGCGCGTGCAGCGGCCGCCCGTTCGCGGGTGGATGTCGCGAAAGCTGATCTGCGAATTGCAAGGCTGGAGGTGTTGAGGGAGACCGCTGTCGCCTGGATTGCCCGCCACAGCATCGAACATCAGCTTGCTCGCCTTGACGAGTTGTTCAAGGAGAACCGCCTGTTCGAGGCAGCGGTGCGGGCTCGGCTTGCAGGCGGGAAGGGCATGACGGCCGATGTCGTCATGCCACGCCAGGAAGCCGCCATGATTGAGGATCGCCGCGACGAACTGCGCGCCAGCCGCAGTCAGGCCTTCGCCTCCCTCAGGCGCTGGCTTGGTCAGGCGGCAGAGGCGCCGCTGCAGGGGGAACCGCCCGATTGGCCGATTGCTCGCGATACCCTGCTTCAGGGTCTGTATCGACATCCGCAACTGCTGGCTTTCGCCCCCAAAGCCAAAGTGCTGGATGCTGAAGTTGCCGAGGCCCAGGCCGAAAAGAAACCGGACTGGGCGATTGAGCTTGCCTATCAGAAGCGCGGATCGCGGTTCGGGGATATGGCCATGCTTCAACTCAGTTTCGATCTGCCAGTCTTTCCCGGCGCGCGCCAGGACCCGATGATCGCTGCGCGGCTTGCCGAACGCACGGGGCTTGATGCCGAACGCGAAGCCGCCTTGCGCGAGCAGACGGCTGTCCTCGACTCGGGGCTTGCGGATTACGCGCGACTTACCAATGCGCTCCGGCGGCAGAATGAAGTGCAATTGCCCCTAGCCAAAGAGAAAGTCGATTTGGCGATGGCCGACTGGCGCGGCGGCAAGGGCGACCTGACCGCCCTGGTTGCCGCCCGCCGCGAGCGCATCGATGCCGAACTCAAAGCCATTCAAATTGCCGGTGCGCGCCTTCAGACAGCCGCCCGCCTGCATTACAGCTTTGCCGAACAGGCGGGAGAACAATGATGAAACATTCCAACAGGATTCTGATGGCGCTCGCCGGGGGTTCGGCATTGTTGGCGCTCGGCGCGGCGACCGGCTGGTGGTGGGCGCGGCATGGCTCCGCGCAGGCGCCGGCGGCCATGCCCGAAAAAACGCCGGCCGAGGGCAGGGTACTTTACTGGTACGACCCCATGTACCCGCAGCAGCGCTTCGACAAGCCCGGAAAATCTCCATTCATGGATATGGAACTGGTGCCCAAGTACGCCGACGAAGGCGGGGAGGGCGCCGGGGTGAAGATCGACCCGTCAGTGACGCAGAATCTGGGCGTGCGCCTGGCAACGGTGACGCGCGTCGATCTGTCCACGCAGATCGAGGCAAGCGGTGTGGTGGGGTTCAACGAGCGCGATGTGGCCGTGGTGCAAAGCCGCGCCGGCGGGTTCGTCGAACGCGTGTGGCCGTTGGCGCCGGGCGACGTGGTGAAGGCGGGCCAGCCGCTGGCCGAACTCCTGGTGCCCGAGTGGGCCGCTGCGCAGCACGAGCTTTTGGCGATTCGCTCTGCCGGCGATGCCGCCCTGCTGGCCGCCGCTCGCGACCGCCTGCGCCTGCTGGGCATGGCGGAAGGACTCATCCGCGAGGTCGAGCAAAGCGGCACGCCGCGCTCGCGCTATACGGTCACAACGCCCATCGGTGGTCTGCTCCAGTCTCTGGACGTGCGCCAGGGCATGAGCGTGACGGCCGGGCAGACCCTGGCCCGCATCAACGGTCTGGGCACAGTCTGGCTGGAAGTGGCCGTGCCGGAGGCGCTTGCCGGCGCGGTTCGCCCCGGCGCCGTCGCGCAAGCACATCTGGCCGGCTTCCCGGGGCAGGCGATCGCGGGCCGGGTCACGACGATCCTGCCCGCGCTCAACGAGGCCTCGCGCAGTCTGCGCGTCAGGGTCGAACTGCCCAACCGGGACGGGCGCTTGCGGCCCGGCCTGTCGGCGCAAGTCTCCCTTGGCGCGGGGAGCGGCGGAACCGCGCTGGCAGTCCCGACCGAGGCCGTTATCCGCACCGGCAAGCGGGCGCTGGTGATGGTGGCCGAGGAAAAGGGGCGGTTCCTGCCCGTGGAGGTGCGACTGGGACAGGAAATCGGCGAGCGCACGGTGATTGCGTCCGGGCTTGCGGAAGGGCAAAAAGTGGTCGCGAGCGGCCAGTTCCTGATCGATTCCGAGGCCAGCCTGTCCGGGGTGATGGCACGCGCTGCCGGAAACCCGGACATGCCGCCGGCGCTGCACGAAGCCGACGCCGTCATCGAGGACATCGACGGCGAAGAGGTCACGCTTGCCCACGGCCCGTTCAGGACCTTGTCCATGCCAGGCATGACCATGGCCTTCCCCGTGAGCAAGCCCGCTCTGCTCAAGGATTTGAAAGTCGGGGACCAGGTGCGCGTGGCCGTGAAAGAGACCGAGGACGGACTGGTCGTCGAGCGCATCGAGAAACGTGGAGGCCGCCAATGATCGCCAGGCTCATCCATTGGTCGGTCGCCAACCGCTTTCTGGTGCTGCTGGCGACGATATTCGTCACTGCGTGGGGCGTCTGGTCGGTCGCGACCACGCCGATCGACGCGCTGCCGGATCTCTCCGACACGCAGGTCATTATCCGCACCAGCTATCCCGGCCAGGCGCCACAGATTGTCGAGAACCAGGTCACTTACCCCCTGGCCACGACCATGCTTTCCGTGCCCGGTGCCAAGACCGTGCGCGGATTTTCCTTCTTCGGCGACAGTTTCGTTTATGTACTGTTCGAGGACGGCACCGATCTGTACTGGGCGCGCTCGCGGGTACTGGAATACCTCAACCAGGTGCAGAACCGCCTGCCGGCAGGCGCACGTTCCAGCCTGGGGCCGGATGCCACCGGTGTGGGCTGGATTTACCAATATGCGCTGATAGACAGGAGCGGGCGGCACGACCTCGCGCAGTTGCGTTCGTTGCAGGACTGGTTCCTGAAATTCGAGCTGAAAACCCTGCCCAATGTGGCCGAGGTCGCCAGCGTGGGCGGCATGGTCAAGCAGTACCAGGTGGTCCTCGATCCGGTCAAGCTGGCGAGCCTCGGCGTCACCCACGAACAAGTCACAACGGCCATCAACATGGCCAATCGGGAAGCCGGCGGCGCCGTGCTGGAACTGGGCGAGGCCGAGCTGATGGTGCGCGCCAGCGGCTATCTCGAGTCGATCGCCGATTTTCGGGCGATTCCGCTCAAGCTGGCCGGCGGCGTGCCGGTGACGCTCGGCGAGGTCGCCCACATCCAACTCGGTCCGGAGATGCGCCGCGGCATCGCGGAACTGGATGGCGAAGGCGAAGCTGTCGGCGGGGTGGTGATCCTGCGTTCGGGCAAGAATGCGCGCGCCACCATCGCCGCCCTGCATGCCAAGCTCGATGAGCTCAAGGCAAGCCTGCCCCCGGGCGTGGAAATCGTCACCACCTACGACCGCAGCAAGCTCATCGACCGCGCGGTCGAGAATCTCACCCACAAATTGATCGAGGAGTTCATCGTGGTCGCGCTGGTGTGCGGCCTGTTTCTCTGGCATTTGCGTTCCTCCCTGGTGGCGATCGTGTCCCTGCCGCTGGGGGTGCTGGTTGCCTTCATCGTCATGCGCCACCAGGGCATCAACGCCAACATCATGTCGCTGGGCGGCATTGCCATAGCGGTCGGGGCGATGGTCGATGCGGCTGTGGTGATGATCGAGAACGCGCACAAGAAAGTGGAAGCCTGGCAGCATGCCCATCCGGGCGAGGCGCTCAGGGGCGAAGCGCATTGGCGCGTGATGACCGAGGCCGCCATCGAGGTCGGGCCTGCGCTGTTCTTCTCGCTGCTCATCATCACCCTGTCCTTCATCCCGGTGTTCACGCTGGAAGCGCAGGAGGGGAGGCTGTTCGGCCCGCTGGCCTTCACCAAGACTTATGCAATGGCGGCCGCGGCCGGACTCTCCGTCACGCTGGTCCCGATCCTGATGGGCTACTGGATACGCGGCAGGCTGCCGGAAGAATCGCGCAATCCGCTCAATCGCTGGCTGATCCGCGCATACCGCCCGATGCTGAACGTTGTGCTGGCACGCCCCAAGCTGACGCTGCTTGCCGCTGTGCTGATCTTTTTGACTTCATGGTTCCCGATCAGCAGGCTCGGCGGCGAATTCCTGCCGCCGCTCGATGAGGGCGATCTGCTCTACATGCCCAGCGCGCTTCCCGGCCTGTCGGCGCAAAAGGCCAGCGAGCTGCTGCAGCAGACCGACAGGATGATCAGGACCGTGCCGGAAGTGGCGCGCGTGTTCGGCAAGGCCGGCAGGGCCGAGACCGCCACCGACCCGGCACCGCTCGAGATGTTCGAAACCACAATCCAGTTCAAGCCGCGCGAGCAATGGCGGCCGGGCATGACGCCTGAGAAACTGGTTGAGGAGTTGGATCGTGCCGTCAAGGTACCCGGCCTCGCCAACATCTGGATTCCGCCGATCCGCAATCGCATCGACATGCTGGCCACGGGCATCAAGAGCCCGATCGGCGTCAAGATATCCGGCTCGAACCTGGAAGAAATCGACCGCGTTGCATCTCAGGTCGAAAAGATCGCCAAAGGCGTGCCGGGTGTGTCCTCGGCACTGGCCGAGCGGTTGACCGGCGGCCGCTATGTCGAGGTCGACATCGACCGGGCCGCCGCTGCACGCTACGGTCTCAACATTGCCGACGTGCAGTCGGTCGTGGGGGGGCTGATCGGCGGTGAGAATATCGGCGAAACCGTCGAGGGCCAGGCGCGCTATCCCATTAACGTGCGTTACCCGCGGGAATGGCGGGATACTGTGGGTCGACTTGCCGATCTGCCCATTTTCACGCCGATGGGTAGCCAAATCTCACTGGGCACAGTGGCGCGCATCAAGGTCACGGATGGCCCTCCCATGCTCAAGAGCGAAAACGCGCGGCCTAGCGGCTGGGTATATGTAGATGTGCGCGGCCGCGACCTCGCCTCGACGGTTGATGACCTGCGCGAGGCCATTACGCGTGAAGTCAAGCTCGATGCGGGCATGAGCTTGGCCTATTCGGGACAATTCGAGTTCATGGAACGTGCCAATGCGCGCCTGAAAGTGGTTGTGCCGGCCACCTTGCTGATCATCTTCGTGCTGCTGTATCTCACCTTCTCGCGTTTCGACGAGGCCCTGTTGATCATGGCGACGCTGCCTTTCGCCCTGACGGGCGGCGCCTGGTTTCTTTACCTGATGGGGTACAACCTGTCGGTAGCCACGGGAGTAGGGTTCATCGCCCTGGCTGGCGTTTCTGCCGAATTCGGCGTGATCATGCTGATCTATCTTAAAGATGCTTGGGGCGAACGTATTGACAGGGGAATGGAGACCAAAGCCGCCCTGCTCGACGCCATACGCGAGGGCGCTGTTTTGCGCGTGCGCCCCAAGGCAATGACGGTAGCGGTCATTATCGCCGGCTTGTTGCCCATACTGTGGGGAAGCGGAACCGGCAGCGAGGTGATGAGCCGCATCGCCGCCCCCATGGTCGGCGGCATGGTGACAGCACCCTTGCTGTCGCTGTTCGTAATCCCGGCCGCGTATTTTTTGATGCGGTCTGCGCGCAGAGGCGGAGGCTCTTCCGGGATGCGCCTTTAGAGCGAAACCAACCGGGGACCAGGTCGGTGGCAGTTCACACCTACGGCGCAGCCGCGACTCAACCGCGTGCGGTTTTTCTCTTCTTGGGGCCGGCATCCTCGTTCATCGACTCGATGATGGGACAGCCGGCCTTGGCGCCCTGGCACAGGTTGAGCAACAGGCGCATTTCGTTGCGCAGCAGCGCAAGCTCATGCAGACGCGTTTCTACCTCACCGAGCTTGGCCGCCGTCAGCTGGCGCACGCTTTCCCGCGCGCGCTGCGGGTCATCGCGCATTGCCAGCAGCTGCGCAATCTCGGACAGGCTGAAGCCCATTTTCTGTGCGCGCTGGATGAAGCGCAGCCTCGATATGTCCCGTTCTCCATACGATCGCATTCCCGATTCGCTACGGACGACGCGTGGCAGCAGGCCGATCTTTTCGTAGTAGCGTAGCGTGTCGGCGGTGAGACCCAGGAGTTGGGCGATGTCGCCGATGCGTAAGGTTTGCGGTTGCGTGCGTTTCGTCATGCTTCAGTATTGCACGATGAAGAAGTATTCGTTGAGCAGATATAGTCCGGTCAGAATCAAGGTCAGACCCGCCACGATCTCGATGGCTTTCTGGTGGTGGGAAAGCACCTTGAATGACTCCAGCCAGCCCATGCCCCAAGCGCCCAAGGCGATGGGAATCGCGCGCCCCAATGCGAAGGCCAGCAGTAGTGCGAAACCGAAGGGCACCGAACCGATGGCCGCAGCGGCGGTGAGCGTGACCATCAGTGCTGGCGTGCAGAACGGGCACACCGCCACCGAGAATGGTATGCCCAGCAGGAATGCACCCCAAGGGCCCGCGACACGGCGCCCGCGCATCGTGATCCACGGCAGACGTAGTTTCAGCCAGCCGGGCCAGAGCAATCCCATCACGATAAGCAGTGGTCCGAGGAAGAGACCCCATTGCCGCCCCATCACCGCCTTCACCCATTCGCCGCCGAGCGCGGCCGCAATGCCTAGCACGGCATGGGTAACTAGGATGCCCGCGATAAAGGCGCCGCCCAGCAAGTGCGCGCGGCGCTCTTCGTGCGCCTTTGTCACGTAGGCAAGCACAACGGGAATTGAAGCGAAGGCCACCGGATTGAAGCTGAAGACGAATCCCGCCAGGAACCCCAGGCCGATGCCCCAAAGGCTAACTTGTTCAAGCGCCATGCTCAGGGTGTCGACACTCAGGTCGAGGGTGGGAACGAGCAGGTACAGCGCGAAGCCATACAGCAGCGCGGCGGTCAGGAACGGACTGCCCTTGCCGGCGCGGTTGAGCAGATCGCGGCCCTCGGCGTGAATGCCCTTGAATGCGGCAAACGCCATGGGCAGCGTGAAAAATCCTGCGAACAGCAGACCAGACAGCACGGCGAAGGCGATGGAATCTACCGTGATGGCGATACCCGCCACGACCGCGAACAGCGGGATCGTGCAGGCAGGCAAGGTCAGCCCGAGTTGCATCGCGTAGGGCAGCCGCGCGCCACCCGGCAGCAGTCGATGGAAGGTCAGATGGGGCACTGGAATGTAAACAAACCGGGAAACGAGGTAGATCGTCGCCATGGCGGAGAGGATCGCGCTCGGTGCATAGGCTCCCCAAGCGGGCGGTTCGGTGGCCCATACCAATGCCGCCAGCAGCCCGGCGATCAACAGGGTGCGCGTCACCCATACGGCGAGTAGACTCTGGCAGCAACCACCTTTTTCTTGGCTATGGGCACGGACGGTAAACAGCGTGTGGGTCGCTATGGTGCATGGCTCAAAAAACGAGAGCGCCCCAAGCATGATGGACGTAGCGATCAGGAGCGCAATCATGGTTGTACTCCTGCTGCCGTCTTGAGCCGCTTGTCCAACTCTGTCCGCAGCTTGCCTGCAGACGGGAGTCCGCTGAACACAAGTTCGCCATCGATGGCGATGGCCGGGGTGGACAGCACGCCCAACGCCACAGCGTAATCTATTTCATCCAGCACGTTCACCTCGCGCCACTCGATGCCGCCCAGCTCCACTGCGAGCCGCCGCAACACATCCTTGGCATGGCCGCACTTGCTGCAGCCAGGTGAGGAAAACACTTCGACCTTGATCATCTTGGTTCCACCATGCATGTTGCAATTGCAATTACACGTACGATGGTATGACCTGGAGTTGACTCCAGGTCAAGGGCTAGGCACAGCACCCGCCTTCCTGTTTTGCGGCCCGTGCCAACTGGATGGGCGGGCAAGGCACGGTGGCGTATGAGCAAAACACGCAGCAGTCGCCCTCCTTGGGTTTCAGTACCGTATGGCAGTTTTCGCACTCGTAGAACCACTGACAGGAATCTGCGGGCATGCGCTCGGTTTTCACGTGGCCGCAGACAGGGCAGGTGAGGGTAGAGTCCAGAATGATGTCAATCATTTACCTTCTCCTTTTACGCTGGCCGCCGCTTTCAGAACTGAAGGATAGCCGGCATCCCCAGTGGCCTTGATCAACCGTTCCATCGTGGTTTTGGAGTCATCGTAAGTCACCACCGCTTCCTTCTTCTCGAAGGAAACGTCCACTCTATCGACACCGGATACCTTCTGCAGAGCTTTTTTGACCGTGATCGGGCAGACCTCGCAGGACATGCAGGGCACCGAAAGCGTGACGGTTCGCATGGCCGCCAAGGCGGATCCGCTCCAGGCGGGTAGTAGACCGAAGGACAGAATGGACGCGAGTAGCAGTTTCTTCATGGCATGACTCCTAGTAGAAGAGCGGGGCGAAGTAGGGAAAAACGATAGCCAGCGCGATCAGAGCGTCCACCAGCTAGAACAGCAGCTTGTACAAGTGATTGGCGTGCGGCGCAGCGCAGGCAGATTCGGGTGTGCAGGCGGTAATCGGTCGGTAAGTCTTCATCCAGGCGAAAAACAGGAAAATCACCGCCGCGCCCAGGGAATAGGGACGGAACTGCTCCAGCACGGCCAGATTCGCCGCCCAGGCGCCGCCGATGCCGAGTAGCACTAGCACGAGCGGCCCGCCGCAGCACACGGATGCCGCGGCGGCCGCGATGACACCACCGATGAGCGATAACTGACCACTTTCTTGTGACATGGATGCACCTCTTTGCATAGGCGATGGGCGCAAGATACACTCCGTATCAAAGTACGGAGTCAAGGGCGTGTCGCAAAAGAATCTGACTATTGCCGGGGTGGCGCGTTCAGCTGGAGTGAGCGTCGAGACGATCCGTTTCTATCAGCGCAAGGGTCTGGTGCCAGAGCCGCCAAAACCGGCAACAGGCATTCGACACTACGGCGAGGATGACGTGGCACGGGTGCGCTTCATCAAGTCGGCCCAGCATATCGGGTTCACGCTGGAAGAGATCGCGCAGTTGTTGATGCTGACTGACGGTGCGCATTGCACTGAGGCCCGGGTGATCGCCGAGCACAAGCTTGCCGATGTCAGGCATCGCATGGCCGACTTGCAGCGCATTGAAACCGCTCTGACCGAGTTGGTTGACCGTTGCATAGCCAGCCGTGGCAAGGTGGTTTGTCCGTTGATTGATTCGCTGCAGCGAGATTCCAGATGATGATGAATTAACAGCGCCCTGAAGGTATGGTGCTGGCAGGCTACGCCAGCATGGAAACCACAATGCCGCTCTCGATCCATGGGCCCGTGCGGTCATGACCAAAAAGTAATCCCCTCGCAATCCTCCTGTAGGCAGCAGCCATTCATATTGGTGTCAGCATCGAATTTCTGGTGCTTTTTGATCCCCAGACAGGAGAACATCATGAAATACCTCAGCACCCCCATTGGCATCATCGCCATCAGCCTCTTGGCAGTTCCCGCCTGGGCGCACGACATGAGCGGCAACCCGGACACGGAGCAGAGCATCCTCAATGTCCATGATAGCCATTTTCCGCATCAGCCCGGCGATAGTCACGCGCCCGCCATGGGCAGCGGCGACAATTACGGCTCGATTCTGCTGGACCAGGGCAGCCACACCCCGCATCGGGCCGGTGACAGCCATGCCCCCGAGAAAGGCGACGGTGATATGTATGGCTCCGTGCTCTACGACCTCGCCAAAAATTGAGAGTTCTGCACTCTAGTTCGTTGACTCAACAATTGGGTAGTCAGCCTAAGTGACTTGGAACAAGTTGAGCAGAAGACAAATTTCGTTGTGAAGCAGCGGGATTCATAGTGGGTTAACGACACCTTGTTGGGATTAATAGGCATACACCGTCATTGATTCATTCAATGTCAATGCCGGTGGTGAATATCCGGGTAATGCGGGTGTTTGTGCGTCATCGCCGCATGCCGATGAAAATGGTTATGTGGCTCTTTCCCGTCCCATTCGAAATCGTGCCCGTGCTGGTGATGCGCATCGTGGATGTGACTGTGGGTGTGCTCCATCGACTCATGCGTATGTTCGTGAGCATGTTGCAAGCTCTACAGAATTAATCGTATCCACCAAGTGTATGTTCATACCGTCGGGTCGTGACGGTATCCTCACGCTGCATGGCCGCATCGACGAAGCCCTTGATGTGCGGGAGCTCGGTTTCCGCTTCCCGTATCGAGGCCCACAGGCTGCCGAACAGTCCATCGCTGCCCAGCGTCAACACGGAAATGCGGCCTTCATGGAGCGCGGTTTTGCAGGCCCAGTCCGGTAATACAGCGACGCCTTGAGCCAAAGCCGCAAGTTCCAGGAGCAGGGTCGTGCTCTCAGCCTGCCGGACCCGCGCGGGTTCCACGCTGGCCGGCCAGAGAAAGCGGGTGAATATATCCAGTCGAGCACGATTTACAGGGTAGACCAATAGAGTCTCCCCCCGCAAATCATCTGGCGTTACATGGGAGTGTTGCGACAGGGCATGGTCAGCAGCTACAACAAGCTTCAGTTCGTAATCGAACAAGCGGTGCCAGGACAGGCCGGGCAGTTCCCGGCGGTCCGGGGTGAGCACCACATCCAGGCTGCCATTCAGCAGCCGCGGCAGGGGATCGAGGCTGGCTGAGAGCACTACGTCGAGCTCAATCCCCGGAAAAATTTCCCGATACCTGGCCAGCAGCGGCAACACCCATTCCAGGCAACTGTGGCACTCCCCGGCGATGTAGAGCCTCCCCGCTGCGCCGCGCGCAAGCCGATTCATGCCGGCCAGCGTCTCGTCCACCCTGGGCAGGATCTGGCCCGCCAAATCGACAAGCATCTGCCCTGCGTAAGTCAGTTTGAGCGGCCTGGCCCCCCGGTTGATGAGGGCAAGGCCCAGCCGTTCTTCCAGTTCCTTGATCTGATGCGACAGGGCGGACTGGGTGAGGTGCAGCCTGACCGAGGCCGCCGTAAGGCTGCCGGTCTCGACCAGGGCTGTAAGAGTGCGCAGGTGTCTCAGATCAACCATGAATATTTCTCAATTAATTGTGAAAATATATCGTTTGTATTCATTCTGCGGCATGAGGATACTGCTTCGCTACATGTTTTTACAGGAGCACGACATCATGAGCATCACTCACACACTGGGTTACCCGCGCATGGGAGAGGCGCGCGAGCTGAAATTCGCGCTGGAGAGGTTCTGGCGCGGCGAAATCGGTGCGGCCGAACTCGAGCAGACCGGCAAGGAACTGCGCGCCCGCAGCTGGCAGGCGCAAAAGGACGCCGGCCTGGACTTCGTCACCGTTGGCGACTTCGCCTTCTACGACCACATGCTCAATCACATCCAGCTCCTGGGCTGCGAGCCGGCGCGCTTCGGCTTTGCCGATGAGGACGAGCTGACGCGCCATTTCACCATGGCGCGCGGGCAGATCAGCGCGCACGAAGCAGGTTGCAGCTGCGGTTCGCACAGCACCTGGGCGCTGGAAATGACCAAGTGGTTCGACACCAATTACCACTACCTGGTGCCGGAATTCCATGCGGACACCGCATTCAGGCTGGGTTCGGAGCGCCTGTTCGGCGAAGTGGCGGAAGCACAGGCGCTGGAGTACCGGGTCAAGGCCGTATTGGTCGGGCCGCTGACCTTCCTCTACCTGGGCAAATCCAAGGCGGCGGGCTTCGACAGGCTGTCGCTGCTGGAGAAACTGTTGCCGGTGTATAGCGAGCTGCTCACTCGCCTCAGGCAGCAGGGCGTCGAATGGGTGCAGATCGACGAGCCCATCCTGGGGCTGGGCCTGCCGGACGCCTGGCGCAATGCCTTCGAGCCGGCCTACAACCGGCTCAACGCCGCCGGCGCGAAGCTCCTGCTCGCCACCTACTTCAGCCCCTTGCAGGAAAACCTGTCGCTGGCCTGCAAACTGCCGGTGGCGGGGCTGCATGTGGACGCCGTGCGCGCGCCGCAGGAACTCGCGCAGGTCGCCGACTGGTTGCCTATCCACAAGTTGTTCAGCGTCGGCATCGTCGATGGACGCAATGTCTGGCGCGCCGACCTGGACGCGGCGTTGGCGGTATTGAGGCCGCTGGCGGAGAAACGCCAACTGGCATTGGCGACGTCCTGCTCGCTGCTGCACGTCCCGCTGGACCTGAAGCTGGAGACCGCGCTCGACCCTGAACTCAAATCCTGGCTGGCGTTCGCGCGTCAGAAATTGGACGAGATCGCCGTGCTCAAAGCCGCGCTCTCGCAAGGCGAGGGGGCAGTAGCGGGCAAACTCGAAGATGCCCGCCGCGCGCTCGCCGCACGCCGGTCGAGCCCAAGGGTACATTGCGCGCCGGTCAAGCAGCGTGCGATCTCGCTCGATCCCAGGGCGGACCGCCGCGATTCTCCTTTCCCCATCCGCCAGGCCAGGCAGCGCGCGCGCTTCAAGCTGCCGCCATATCCGACCACGACCATCGGCTCGTTTCCACAAACGCAGGAGATCCGCGCCGCCAGGGCGGCCTTCAAGCGCGGCGAACTGAGCGCGGAAGCCTACGAGGCCGCGATGAAGCAGGAGATCGCTCATGCCGTGAAAATCCAGGAGCAACTGGGCCTGGACGTGCTGGTGCACGGCGAGGCCGAGCGCAACGACATGGTGGAATATTTCGGCGAGCAGCTGGAGGGCTTCGCCTTTACCCGCCACGGCTGGGTGCAGAGCTACGGCTCGCGCTGCGTCAAGCCGCCTATCATTTTCGGCGACGTGTTGCGGCCGCGCCCGATGACTGTGGAATGGGCGCGCTATGCGCAATCGCTGACAGATAAACCCATGAAGGGCATGCTCACCGGGCCGGTGACCATCCTGCAATGGTCCTTCGTGCGCGACGACCAGCCAAGATCGGAAACCTGCCTGCAAATCGCGCTGGCGATCCGTGATGAAGTCGTCGGACTGGAGGCAGCCGGTATCCCCATCATCCAGATTGACGAGCCCGCCATCCGGGAAGGGTTGCCGCTGCGCCGTGCGCAATGGAAGGATTATCTCGCCTGGGCGGTACGCGCCTTCCGCATCAGCGCCTCGGGCGTGGCCGACGAGACCCAGATCCACACCCACATGTGCTACTCAGAATTCAACGACATCCTGCCCGACATCGCGGCGATGGACGCCGACGTCATCACCATTGAGACCAGCCGGTCGGACATGGAGCTCCTGCGCGGTTTTGGTGAATTCGAATACCCCAACGAGATCGGCCCGGGCGTGTGGGATATTCATTCCCCGCGGGTGCCCGCAGCCGAGGAAATGGTGCACTTGATAAAAAAAGCCTCTGCAGTAATTCCACCGAAAAACCTCTGGATTAACCCGGATTGCGGACTTAAAACACGTGGTTGGCCGGAGACCGAAATGGCGCTTCTGAATATGGTGTCGGCTGCTCGGCGTTTGCGTGAAAGCTAACCAAACCTTCTTTACGCCACAAAGGAAAGCTAGGTTTTTGCATTTATTCCTAGAAATGACAAGAGAAGCTGCCGTTCATTGCGACTTGCGACTGAGCGGCAGGTAACCGATGCATTTCCCTACGCGCCGGCATCAACGTGCCAGACTGGAAGTCTTATCAACCAGTCAAAAGAGGGGTGGGCCGGATGGAGACTATAGTTGTCGGCAAAAGAACTTCGGGGGAAAATTTGCAATAAAGGGACCAAGGGGAGAAGGCGGTGTTCAACTCAAACGATGGTCATTGGCTTATGGCCAAATCGGTTTTCAAGCTGATCTTGGCGACGGCTGTCTTAGGTATTGTTGGCTGCACGGACAAGTCTGACAACGGTGCGCTGCAAGATGGTCAGGCCGCGATGGCTGTTTTCTCGCCGAATGAAGAGGACCCGCAGTGGGTATCCCGAGACCTCAATAAGCCTTCCAAGATTGCTGTTGTGTTCGTGCACGGCATCTTTGGCAGTACCAAAGGCACGTGGACTACCGAAAATGGCACCACGTTCTTTCAGCTACTGAAGGCAGACCCGGAAGTCGGGTCAAGGATTGATATCTATGCCTTTGGCTTTGAATCCAAGATGTTCGGCGACAGTGGCTCTCTGGATGTCCGCGAGGGCGCCAACAAACTGAGAACATACCTCTCCGGAGCGGGTGTCTTGGACTACCCGGCGGTGGTCTTCGTTGGACACAGCATGGGTGGATTGGTGGTTCTGAGGTACCTTACCAGCGATCTCGACAAAGACAGCTCTTTGTCTGCCAAGGTTCCGCTCGTCGTCTTGTTCGGTTCACCGCAGGAAGGCGCCCAAATCGCCTCGGTGGCTAAGCTGGCGCTATCAAATGCAGGGCTCGCCCACATGAAACCGGCGGACGACAACCAATGGCTCCAACAACTCACCGACGACTGGACAAACCTAACACATAAGCCGCAGGTCGTTTGCGGCTATGAGAAGGTGCCAACATTCGGGGTCCTTATCGTGCCGTGGAGCAGTTCTAACCGCTTTTGCACGGAACCAGGGCTTGCGATTGACGGAGCGGACCACATCAGCATGGTTAAGCCAGACCGGCCAGCACATCCGTCGGTCATGTTGCTGACCGATGCGATGAGGCGACATGTTCTGCCAAAGCAGTTTGGCGGACGCCTGGAAACGCCAGACTTCGAGCGCAGAGGGGATGACTGGCATTTCGTGATGGACTCGGTCGCGAAGAACGCGCGCATCCTGAACATTGGTACGGCGGACATTAAGTACTGGTTCGCCGAAAAGAGTGACCCCGCCCTGTACCTAGTTCCCGATGAAGGACCTGCTACCGTTGTCGGTAACAGTAGTCAGAACGTCAAGTTTTTGTTACTGGCGAATGCAAAGGCAAACCAGTACTCATTTCATCTAAAAACGAGCATGCATGATGACAGACGCGTAATCGTAGACGTGCCAGACCTCGATCGGCTGCGTCAACAGATGGCTGTGCTGTCTCGAAGCATCCTCAGAGACTTGAACCAGCACTTAGCTAAGTATGAAACGACACCGATATCTGCGGGTCAGGAACAGAAGAGCCCCGTGGTTTTGGCTTCTGTCGCATACAAGTCTGTGGAAAAGAATTTGCCTGGACTGCCTAGCGCAGCAACATGGGTCATAACTGCGGATGCACTCTCAGCGGCATCTCTGAACAAGATTGCTATCGAGGCGCTAAGGAAAGCCGAATCAGTGTCCCTTGACGCAGTCCGCTCGACGTCTGTGCAGGACGTCGCAACCCGCATCCTGTTCAAGACTGAGGAGCAGCAGATCTTCCGAAACGTTCCTATGCATAAGCTCCCCAGAAAGCAAAGCGGATTAGAATCCACGCCGCTGGACCGGTTACCCCACGATGCAGGGGTAGAAGCCAACATGCGTCTTATCCTCAAGGATAGCGCATCGTCATCACGAACCTCTCTTGAACTCGCCGAACGGATGAAGCGAGTTCCAAGTCTCGCCGGCTCTGGTTTCATACTGGAAGGAGAGGTGCAATCGGCCAGTGGCGACGCCCAAGCCGCCGACATCGCTTTCAAGAAAGCCTTCGCAATCGAACCAACGCCCGCGCTGCAGCAAAGAATCGGCAAGCCGTAGCCGAGAAAGCGTCATGAGGATTAAGTTGTGGCATCCATGGAAGAGCCTGGAAAGGACTGCCTTTTTCAGTTTGTTGAATTGGTAATTAAACAACAAAGGAGGGGGATTTATGGGTATTACAGTAACAATCGGCACAAGCGAGCGCGATGTTAAAGAAATTGAACCTAACTGGATAACAGAACAGATTGTGAGAAGAAAACAGGATGGAGTTCCTGTATGCGTAATAGTAAAAATAAAAACAAACGGACTTGATATGGTGCTCGCATCAGGCGACTGCCCTTCTGGAGGAGGGCCTGGGGGGCGTCCTCCCACCCAACAAGAGCGTGAGATTTTTGCTTTATGGGAGAAATTGCATCTCAAACAAGGTGATATTTCTCCAGGCAATCTCATCGCATTTCTGAAGCAAGTAAGCTCATGAGCCCAACAAACACGCCATTTTGAATAAGCTTTCTTGCTCAATCAGTTTAGCCCCCTTTAACTATTATTAGGTATTTGCGCAAGGGAGATCAAAATGAAGAAAACAACGAAACTTCGTTTGATTGGTGGGATCGTACTGCTGTTTAACCTCTGGCTTATTGGGCACTACAACCTTGAGGGCATTCCGGTACTACTGCTTACATTTGGCTTCGCTGGAGGGTATGAGTATTTGGTCGTGCGTCCTGCCACAAAAACTTCGGATAAAAGCTGAGTATTCGTCATGCATAACTACGTCAGATATATTGCGTCAGGTATTTTTGTCGGCCTTGTATCGACTCAAGCAGTTGCGGAAGTCATCGATCCGGAAAAACACGTCCTGAAAAATGGCTATCACTCTGTGAAAATGGGCGATGATGGAAAAACCCGCTTTTACTCCTTCATTGAGCGTGCAGCATCGCCACGTATCACTGCACTTCAAACTGAAATAGCAAAGCTCCCGAAGCATGTTGATGTTCAGAAGATGTGCGACTTCATGCGGGGGTCAACAAAGGCAAAACTAATCGAAGAGCGAGGTGTGGTTATTGATGTTGCTGTAACAAATTACGGTTACAGCGGAGCAACGGTGGCTTGCGTGCTCAAGTTTATGCATGGTAGCAGTGTCAGCACTCAACTCATATTTAGCAAGAAGGGGGCCGCAGGTATGTACATGGTCTTTGTCACCGACTAAAGCTAACATGGCCATCAACCTCGCCTCCTTCGTTCGCTAGACACTACGCTAGATTGCAATCAAATGGACCAGTTGATACTGCTTGAGAAGCTTCGGACGCTCGTGAACACGGCCCCGCCTTTGGAAGGGCGAGGCACTTATGGTCAAGAACAGTTTGCTTGGCTCGGAAAGGCTTCCGCTCTGATTTCAGCATGGAACCGCTCTGAGGCGCTCTCCTTTAATGTTGCGGTAAATGGAATGACCGGCAACCTCAATCGTATGGCAAATCTTGGGGTTGTTTTCACCATAATCCACAAGGCGATTGCGTCGGTCGAAGATGCGTTGCCACGGCCTGCGGGCCAGGCATTTGGTCCTGGGGCTGCCTATGATTTCTTCAGGTCCCTCCGTGAGCTGGTTTCCTCAAGCGAAAAAAACCTTTTCATCGTAGATCCATATATGGATGCCGAGACGTTCGACGGCTACCTCAGTGCCCTAGGCTCGAAGAGGAGCGTCCAGCTTCTCCTTGCCAGATATGCAGACGACGTCCGAGTGGCGGCAGAGAAATTTGCGTTCCAAAACTCATGCACTATTGAGGCACGAAAGAGCAGCTCAATTCATGACCGTGTAATCTTCGTGGACGGCACGCAATGCTGGGTGCTAGGCGCTTCCATCAAAGACGCCGCTGCCAAGAAGCCTACTTATTTGGCCCCGCTACCCGCGGATGTCGCTGCACAGAAAGTGAAAATCTATGGGGACATTTGGAACTCAAGCACGGCAATCTAACGTTGATCGAGTGTACTGCCTGTTGCGCATATGTTCACGTTGAACGTCAGCTTCATGGCCGAAAGTAGATATTATTTTCAGGCATCCGAACTTCCAGTTTTTTTCGAGAGTACGAGTTGGCCGAATTAGGAAGCAGACGTTAGGTGTGATGGACTGGCATCCGTCCGCTCAGGAGACGTGAGCAGACACATTTTCCTGGCTGGTCCGAAGTCGGCTTTGGCCGAGAAGCGGATGCTGGCAACGGGTATCGGACTGAGCATTGCCATATCCTGGATCAACCAAAGCAGCCCACCGCAAGCGCGGTGGGCTTTTGTTGTTCAGCCCCAAAGCGATGGGGTATCCAGTTCTGGTGCAAGCTTGAGCAGCGCTGCCTGTCCGGAAATGGCCCGTTTCTTCCACCCGGCGCCTCGCCCGACAGCATCCAGCCATGCGGCGGCAAAGACATCCGGTTCATGAGCCAGGTAATAGTTCGCAAGGCACGCCGCCTGCTGCAGATCCTTGACCGCCTTTGTGCGCTCGCGTACCGGCCTTTCCCCGTAAACGATGAGCTTGTGCACGGCGTAACGCGCCGGATGGGGGAGGTTGACCACAACCGGCCCCTGGCGAGAAACAATCAAGCTCTGGCTGACTTCCTCCAACGAAAACTCCATGAACTTGAGCGGCTGCAAAGCGATGTTCAAGCTGTCGGACGCAATGGCTTTGCCGGNNAATCCCATCTCAAGCGAGGTCAGCGCATCATGCACGTCCACTTTCAGTGTTGATGGCAAGGCGACCGACAGATGCTTGCCGGAATGGGCAAAATCCACATCATGCGTCAACTGGCCGGCCCCCCAGCGGACCCCAAGCATGTTGCCCATGGCCAGGAAGGCGTGTGTGCCGATCAAGACGCCCCCGGCCTTGAAAAGGCCATATTCGGCCAGCCTCCGCATGATCTTGAAATGCTTGAGCAGGGTTTCGTGCCCGCCCA
>DISR01000013.1:0-171 GCA_002421825.1 Thiobacillus sp. UBA6205
TCCCCCTTCCCCCTTCCCCCTTTACGGCTGATTGTTTTTTGTGCATTTTGCGCGTACAATCCTGCGCTTTCCTTGCCCCACCGTTGCGCAACGGGGGGCTCAATCAACCGAAAGGAGAACCATGCGCCACTATGAAATAGTCTTTGTCGTGCATCCCGATCAGAGCGAGCA
>DISR01000013.1:218-6982 GCA_002421825.1 Thiobacillus sp. UBA6205
ATCGAGTGCGACCAGGAAACCCTGGCCGAGCTCGAGCATGGCTTCAAGTTCAACGACGCCGTGCTGCGCCACCTCATCATCGGCAAGGACGAAGCCGTGACCGCGCCTTCGCCGATGATGAAGGAAGAAAAAGCGCGCTCCGTGCTGGAAGGCGGCGAAGCCAAGGCCGAAGCCAAGCCTGAAGCCGAAGGCGCTGCTGCTGCCTGAGTTGGATAACCGGCTCGTTCCTGGCGGAGAAATCGTAAACCTGGAACCCCTGCGCTTTAGTCCCGCCGGCACCCCATAGCCTGCGCGGTCATAAGGCACGAATCGCGGCAGTCCGGACAGTTGATGCAGTGTGAGCTGACAATTGCCGCCCAAGGGGAAAATGCCCGAAAGCTGGCGGGGCTCAAGCCCGGCAGTCAGGTAAAAGTGACAGGATCGATCACTCGCGCAGGAGGCAACAGCCGCAACCTGTTGATGTGGATTGAACAATTGATTGAGGAATAAGCAAAATGGCTCGTCCTACTGGTAAAAAAGGTGTTGGGAAAGATGGTAAGCCCCGCCGCGACAGCGGCAACCGCGGTCTTTTCAAGCGCCGCAAATTCTGCCGCTTCACCGCCGAAGGCGCGAAGGAAGTCGATTACAAGGATGTCGAAGTGCTGAAGGAATTCATCACCGAAAACGGCAAGATCATTCCTGCGCGCATCACCGGCACCAAGTCGCATTACCAGCGCCAGCTCTCCACCGCCATCAAGCGCGCGCGCTTCCTGGCGCTGCTGCCCTACACCGACCTGCACTAAGGAGACCGCGATGCAAGTGATTCTGATGGAAAAAGTGGTTAATCTCGGCAACCTTGGCGACGTGGTCAAGGTCAAGGATGGCTACGCCCGCAACTTCCTGATTCCCGGCGGCCATGCCAAGCGCGCCACCTCGGCAAACGTTGCCGAGTTCGAAGCGCGCCGTGCCGATCTTGAAAAGGAGCAGGCCGGGAAGCTGGCTGCCGCCCAGGCCCGTGCCGAGAAACTGGAAGGCCTGATGGTGCAGATCAGCCAGAAGGCCGGCGTGGACGGCCGCCTGTTCGGCTCCGTTGGCAACGCCGACATCGCCGACGCGCTGAAGGCTCAGGGCCACGATGTCGCCAAGAGCGAAGTGCGCCTGCCCGAAGGCCCGTTCAAGACCATCGGCGATTACGCCGTGACCTTGTCGCTGCATACCGACGTCACCGCCAACATCACCGTGTCGGTGCTGGGCGAGCATTGATCGCTGGTTGATGCCGTGAGAAAGGCCGCGCAAGCGGCCTTTTTTATTGCCTGAGGGATGCGCAGACCATATTCCTTCCAAGTCATTGCGAGGAGGCGCAGCCCTCACCCCAACCCTCTCCCAGAGGGAGAGGGGGCAAACGCTTGGCCCAAACCGATTTAGCGCGGCAATCCAGGGTTTTGTTTGGTTGAGTGAAGCCTTTGGTAAAGCTCGCCTTTTTCTCTGCTTAGAGGCCTGTGGCCGGGGGTTGCCCGGCGGCAAGTTACTTTCTTTGCTCCGCCAAAGAAAGTAACCAAAGAAAGGCGGCCCCGCTGTGCTGCCCCTTCGGGGTAAACCTCGGTCGGTGACTTGAATTGGGCGGCTCGCAAACTCGCACGATCCGCCCGGGAAAATCGCCCGGGCGGCCACGTGCTCAGACATGCTCGCCTCACCCCCCCCAATTCAAGCCCCCGCCCGAGGCAGCCCAGGGAGGGGCTGGGGGGGTGAAGGTTTTGGGTTTGAAGTTCCCCGTCTTTGCCGCCGCAAGCTCCAGGCTAAGGAGGCGCTGATCAAGTCTGTCATCGCGGGGGCCACAGGCCCGTGGCGATCCAGTCAAGCCAGGCCTAGCCTTGATTTGACTGGATTGCCGCGCCAAATCGGTTTGGGCCAAGCGTTTGCCCCCTCTCCCTCTGGGAGAGGGTTGGGGTGAGGGCTTCGCCTCCTCGCAATGACAATTTCCGAATAAATCAGCGCTTCCCTAAGGGAAGCCGCAGGCCGGCATAGCCGGGGCGACCCCGTAGGCTGCCGGGCTACCCCCGGCGGTTTTCGCTGGCCTGCCTGAATGTTTCAGAACCCCTTCGATTTACACCACCTGTCCACCGCTTATCCACAGCCTTACCCCTAGACCCGACGCATCGCAGGGGTAGAATGCGTGCATGGCTTCCGTGTATTCGCTCAACACCAACGGCGCTCCCGACAACGCGCTGTCGTCGATGAAACTGCCGCCGCATTCGCTGGAGGCGGAGCAGGCGGTGCTGGGCGGGCTGCTCTTGGAAAACGGCGCCTGGGACCGCATCGCCGACCAGGTCGGCGAATCCGATTTCTATCGCCAGGACCACCGCCAGCTGCTGCGCGCCATCACCCGGCTGATTGCCGAGAACAAGCCGGCAGACGTGGTGACGGTGGCGGAACTGCTGCAGTCCATGGGCGAACTCGATGCCGTGGGCGGGCTGCCCTATCTGGTTTCGCTTGCCAGCAACACGCCGTCGGCCGCCAACATCCGCCGCTATGCCGAAATCGTGCGCGAACGCGCGGTGCTCAGGAAGCTGGTGGAAACCGCTACCAGCATCGCCGATTCCGCCTATGCCCCGAGCGGGCGCAGTGCCGGCCAGCTGCTCGACGAGGCGGAAGCGAAGATTTTTGAAATCGCCGAATCCGGCCATCGCAGCAATCAGGGCTTCCAGGAAATCCAGCCGCTGCTGCGTTCCGCCGTGGAGCGCATCGACGAGCTGTATCATCGCGACAATCCCAGCGAGGTCACGGGCATTCCCACGGGCTACACCGACATCGACCGCATGACCTCCGGCCTGCAGCCGGGGGAACTCATCATCGTCGCGGGACGCCCGTCCATGGGCAAGACCGCGTTCTCGCTCAACATCGCAGAGCACGTGGCGCTCGATGCCGGCCTGCCGGTGGCGGTGTTCTCCATGGAAATGGGTGCGCAGCAGCTGGTGATGCGCATGATCGGCTCGGTCGGCCGCCTGGACCAGCACAAATTGAGAACCGGCCAGCTCAAGGACGACGACTGGCAGCGCCTGACTTATGCGCTCGGCAAGCTCAACGAGGCGCCGTTCTACATCGACGAAACCCCGGCGCTCAACGCGCTGGAACTGCGTGCGCGCGCGCGCCGGCTCATGCGCCAGTGCGGCGGCAAGCTTGGCCTGGTGGTGGTCGACTACTTGCAGCTAATGTCCTCCGCCAGCCAGGGCGAGAATCGCGCCACCGAGATTTCCGAGATCTCGCGCTCCTTGAAGGCGCTGGCCAAGGAGCTCAACTGTCCGGTGGTCGCGCTCTCACAGTTGAATCGCTCACTGGAGCAGCGCCCCAACAAGCGCCCGGTGATGTCCGACCTGCGCGAATCCGGCGCCATCGAACAGGATGCCGACGTCATCATGTTCATCTACCGCGACGAAGTCTACAATCCGGAAAGCCAGGACAGGGGCAAGGCCGAGATCATCATCGGCAAACAGCGCAACGGTCCCATCGGCATGGTGCCACTGGCTTTCCTCGGCGAGCATACCCGCTTCGAGAACCTCGCCTTCACGGGCGGCTTCTAAGTGCGCCCGCTACTGGCACGCATCTCCCCGGATGCGCTGGCGCACAATCTGGCGGTCGCGCGCCGCCATGCCGGCAGAGCGAAAATCATTTCCGTCATCAAGGCCAATGCTTACGGCCATGGCTTGGGCCGCGCCGCGCGCGCGCTTTCTGGCAGCGACGGCTACGCCGTGCTCAACGTCGAGGAGGCGGTGCAGCTCAGGCAGATGGGTGTCGAAAAGCCCCTTCTCCTGCTAGAAGGTCCATTCGACCCGGAAGACCTGGGTGCCTGCGTCGAACTCAGGCTCATGCCGGCGCTGCATTCAATGCACCAACTCGACTGGCTGACGCAGGTCGCCGAGCCGCTAAGCGTCTTTCTCAAGTTCAACACAGGCATGAACCGCCTGGGGTTTCCGCTGGCCGAGTTCGATACGGTCATCGCACGCGTGAAAGAACAGGCCAGTATCGCGCAAGTCACGCTGATGACCCACTTCGCCACCGCCGACGAAGACTTCGGCATCGACTGGCAGTGGCATCGTTTTCTGGAAAAATCCCGGCCCGCCGGTCTGCCCATCAGCGCCGCCAATTCCGCCGCCCTCCTGCGTTACCCGGAAACCCATCGCGACTGGGTGCGTGCAGGCATCATGCTCTACGGCGCCTCGCCTTTCGCAGATGTAGGCGCCGAACAGCTCGGGCTCAAACCCGCCATGACGCTGCAGTCGCAGATCATCGCTGTGCAAACCGTCAAGCCTGGGGAGGCGGTGGGCTACGGCCTCACCTACATGGCCGACGAAACCACGCGCGTCGGCATCGTCGCCTGCGGCTATGCCGACGGCTACCCTCGCCACGCTCCCACCGGCACCCCGGTGCTGGTCAACGGGCGGCGTACGCGCACCCTCGGCCGCGTGTCCATGGACATGCTGGCGGTGGATCTTGCGAATATTCCCGAAGCCGGCATCGGCAGCCCTGTGGTGCTGTGGGGGGAGGGCATGCCGGTGGAGGAAGTCGCGCGCGCGGCGGGGACGATCAGCTATGAACTGTTGTGCGCGCTGGCGCCGCGGGTGGCGCTGCGGGAAGAGTAACGCCATCCTGGGCGCACAATCTGCAACCTTACCGGAACGGAAACCCAATCATGATGGAATACATGTTTTTCGATGCCGCGCTGCGCGACGAATTTGTCGCGCGGGCGCACGAGCTTGGAATTGCCTGCACCCTGAGGAACGACAACATGGGGCTGATCGCGGGCGTGCCGGAAGACTTGCCTGCAGAGATCGAAGAAGCCCTTGAAGCATGCTATGAACTGCTGCAGGATGAGGAGGCCAACCGGGTGGACAAATCCGAAGGTGGGCTGAAGAAACATCTGGCCGGCTTTCGCCTGGAACTGCCGGACGGGCAGTCCACCCTGGTCGCGCTGCCGCCGGAGATGGCCAACCGCCTGCTGAGCTGTTTCAGCCTGGAGGAAATCCAGGTGCTGTTCGCCAAGGTGGCAAGGCAGGCGCTGAACCCGGAGGACATGCCGCTTTGCAAGACGCAGCTTGAGAAATAACCTGCCGTTCCTGAACTGACAGGCGGCTGCGGCTTGCGGCGGCAATGCCCGCCTTCATTCGTGCCGCAAGGCGTCGATCGGGTTCAGGCTCGCCGCACGGCGCGCCGGGAAGAAGCCGAAGATGACGCCGATGGCGGCGGCGAACAGGAAAGCCAGCAGGTTGATGCCGGGGTTGAACAGGAAGGGCACCTGCATGAGGTAGGCGAGGCCCATCGAGGCGACCACGGCGAAAGCGATGCCGACCAGGCCCCCGAAAGCGGAAAGCACCACCGCCTCGATCAGGAACTGCAACAGCACTTCCCTTTCCAGCGCGCCGATGGCCAGCCGGATGCCGATCTCTCGCGTGCGCTCGGTCACCGACACCAGCATGATGTTCATGATGCCGATACCGCCCACCAGCAGGCTCACCGCGGCCACCGCGCCCAGCAGCGTGGTCATCACCTTGATGGTGCCGGTGAGGGTTTCGGCGATCTGGCGGGTGTCGAACACGGTGAAATTGTTGTCTTCGCTGTCCGCAAGCCTGCGCCGCTCGCGCATGAGCTGTTCGACCTGCTTTTTCACCTTGTCGGTGGAGACACCGTCCTTGACCGAAACCATGAGCGCGCGCACGTCGGTGTTGCCGGTGAGGCGCCGCTGCACGGTCCTGATTGGCATGACGATGGTGTCGTCCTGGTCCGAGCCCATGGCCGACTGGCCCTTGCTGGCCAAAAGGCCGATGACTTCGCAGGAAAACTGCTTGACGCGGATCTCGCCGCCGATAGGGTTTTGCTTGCCGAAAAGCTCGCGCCGCACGGTCTCGCCGATCACGCACACTGCCTTGCCGGCATGCTCTTCGCTTTCGTTGAAATAGCGGCCATCGGCCAGCTTCCAGTTGCCTGCGACGAAGTAGTCGATCGTGCTGCCGGTGATGCTGGTGGACCAGTTGTTGGCGCCACTGATCACGGTGACGGAACGGTTGGCCGTCGGCGCCACCACATTGATGCCGTTGATCTGGCTCTTGAGCGCCTCGACGTCGACGAGCTTGAAGTTGGGTGCGCCAAGAAAGCCGAAGCCGGCAAGGCGCTGGCCGGGGCGTACCGTGAGCAGATTGGTGCCGAGGCTGGAAATCTGGTCGGATACCGCCTTGGTGGCGCCGTCGCCGAGGGTGACCATGGTGACCACCGCCGACACGCCGATGACGATGCCGAGGATGGTGAGGAAGGAACGCAATAGATTGCGGCGGATGGCGCGCAGTGCGAGCAGGAAGGTGTTCCAGATCATCGCACCGCTTCCCCGTTGATTTCATCGCTTTCCACGCGGCCGTCCTTGAAGTGCACGGTGCGGCGCGCACAGGCGGCGATGTCGTGCTCGTGCGTGACCATCAGCACGGTGATGCCGCGCTCGCGGTTGAGGCCGGTGATCAGGCCCATGATTTCGTGGCTGGTTTTCGTGTCGAGGTTCCCGGTAGGCTCGTCGGCGAGCAGCACCCGGGGGCGAGTCACGATGGCGCGCGCGATGGCGACTCTTTGCTGCTGGCCGCCGGAGAGTTCACCCGGTGTGTGGTGTTCCCAGCCCTTGAGACCTACGGCTTCCAGCGCCTCGTAGGAGGCGGCATGCCGTTCGGCGGCCGGTTCGCCGCGATAGAGCAGGGGCAGTTCCACGTTTTCCAGCGCGGTGGTGCGCGCCAGCAGGTTGAAGCCCTGGA
>DISR01000013.1:6992-27413 GCA_002421825.1 Thiobacillus sp. UBA6205
TTCATTGCCGTGGACTTGCCAGATCCGCTGGGGCCCATGATGGCGACGAATTCGCCGGCGGCAATTTCCAGATCGACGCCGCGCAAGGCCTGGAAGGCGGCAGTGCCCTGGCCGTAGGTCTTGGTGATGCCGGCGAGAGCGATCAGCGCATCCTGTCTTGCGTTGTCCGTCATTTGGCCGGCGTTACGGAGTCGGTGATCACCTGCATGCCGGGCTTGAGTTCGCCTTCCAGCACTTCGGTCATGCGGCCGTTGGTGAGCCCGGTCTTGATTTTGACTGCAACGGGCTGGTCGTCCTTGAGCACCCACACCTGTTTGCCGCCGTTTTTTTCATTGCCGGCGCGCGGCGCGCGCGAACTGGCGGTGCGCGGCATGCGCGGCAGCAGGGAACCGAGGATGCCGCCGGAATCGGCTTTCCTGGCGCCGTTCCCCGCGGGCGTGAAACGCAGCGCGGCGTTGGGCACCAGCAATGCATCTTCGCGGATGGCGGTGCTGATTTCGGCGGTGGCGGTCATGCCGGGGCGCAGGCTCAGGTCATCGTTGCTGACATCGAGCACGGTAGGATAGGACACCACACCTTCAGCCACCTGCGAGCCGTAGCTCACGCGGCTGATGCGGGCAGGGTATTTACGGCCCGGGTAGGCATCCACGCCGAACGTTGCCTGCTGTCCAGCCTTGACCTGCCCGACATCGGCCTCGTCGACATTGACTTGCAGTTCCATTTGCGAGAGGTCCTCCGCCAGCGTGAACAGCACCGGGGCCTGCAGCGAGGCGGCCACGGTCTGCCCCGGTTCCACCTTTCTCGCCAGGACCACGCCATTGATGGGCGAGCGGATACTGGCCTTGGACAGGTTGGTTTCGTCCGAACTCAGCGTGGCTCTTGCCTGAGTCACGCCGGCCCTGGCGGACGCGAGGCCCGCCTCGGCGCGCGCTGCCGCGGCTTCGGCGTTTTCGAGTTCGGAGCGTGACGGCACCTTGCCGCCGGAGAGCTTGAACACTGCCTCCAGGCGCAGCAGGTTGGCGCGCGCCTCGATCACGGTTGCCTCGGCCTGGCGCACGCTGGCCTCGGCCGAGAGCAGCGCGGCGCGTGACTTGGCGATCTGGTCCCCGAGTTTGGCGGTGTCGAGGCGGGCCAGCTCCTGGCCCTTCTTCACGCGGTCGTTGATGTCGACCAGAACCGTATCGACGATGCCAGACAGTTCGCTGCCGACATCCACCTGGTTGGTGGGTTGCAGGTTGCCGGTGGCGGAAACGGTGACTTCGAGACGGCCGAGATCGATGGTTTCGATTTCATAAAGCGGGGTACTGGATTCACTGCCCGGCTTGAACAGCAAGTAGCCCGCGGCAGCGAGTAACACGATAGCCGCTCCGGCCAGCCATAGCCCGCGTCGAGGGATCGGCCCGGCTGAAGCGGGGCCGAGGAGCATTTTCACGGAGCCTTTCAGATTGGAAGATGTCATGTTGGAATTCGTCATGAGGCGCCCTTGCCGGCGATGGGGGAAGCGGGCGACCAGCCGCCGCCCAGCGCCTTGTACAGGCGGATCACCGCCGAAATGCCGTCGGCGCGGGTGCTGGCGAGACTGTCCTCTATGGACAGCACGCTGCGCTCCGTGTCGAGCACGGACTGGAAATCGATGAGCCCGGCGCTGTAGCGGTTGCGCGCCAGCAGCGCAGCGTTGCGTGAGGACTCTGTTGCGATCGCCAGCGCCTGTTCGCGCTCACGGCTTTTCGCCAGCGCGGCGAGCGCGTTTTCCACATCGCCCAGCGCGCCGAGCACGGTTCGCTCGTAATCTATCAATGTTTGTTCGCGTACGGCGTCCTGGATATCGACTTGGGCGCGCAGGCGTCCTGCGTTGAAGATTGGGGCGCTGATGCCGGCGAGCAGTGAGTAGGCGCCTGCACCGCTGTTGCCCAGCGCACTGAAAGCGAGCGCTTCGAGGCCGATGGAACCGGAGAGTTTGAAACCGGGGTAGCGCGCTGCCTCGGCCGCGCCCAGGCGCGAGGTTTCTGCGGCCAGCCGGCGCTCGGCCGCGCGCACGTCGGGTCGCTGGCGCAGGGTTTCGGCGGGAATGCCTACGGCGACCGCGGTCGGCGCCTTGGGCAATTCCGCATTTGCGGCCATGCGCGCATACAGGCTGCCCGGCGGCAGTCCCAGCAAGATGGCGAGGCGGTGTTCTGCCTCGGCAAAGCTTCTTTCCAGGCTGGGGATTTGCGCGCGCGTCTGTTCGAGGTTGGCGCGCGCCTGTTCCGTGTCCTGGCTGCTGACCAGCCCGGCCTGGGCGCGCCAGTCGGTGAGCTGCAGGGTTTCGGCCTGGCTGACGAGATTGTCGCGGGCGATGCGCAAGCGGATCTGGTAGGTGCGCAACTCGATGTAATTGAGCGCGACTTCCGCAGCCAATGAAACCTGGGTGTCGTACAGGCCGGCCTGGGTTGCTTGCAGGTCGGCGTCGGCGGCTTCGATGCCGCGCCGGGTGCCGCCGAACACGTCGAGCTCCCAGCCCGCATCGAAACCTGCGCTGAAGGTGTTTTGCGCTGCGCCGCTCCCGGTTTCCTCGCTCGACTTGCTGCGGCGTGCATCGAAAGAGGCCCCCACATCGGGATACAGGCCGGCCGCAGCCACGGTCCGGCGCGCGCGCGCCTCGCGCAGCCT
Organism: Thiobacillus sp. UBA6205; assembly: GCA_002421825.1. Taxonomy (GTDB): domain Bacteria; phylum Pseudomonadota; class Gammaproteobacteria; order Burkholderiales; family Thiobacillaceae; genus UBA6918. The sequence goes on from DISR01000013.1 coordinate 9,642, forward strand.
GGCTTGCGCGCTGCGCAAATCCGGGCTGGATTGCAGGGCCTGCTCCACCAGCCCGGAGAGCAGGGGGTCGTTGAACGAGCGCCACCACCGGCTCAGGTTTCCGCTGGCCTCGGTGCGCGCGACGTCCTTCGCGGCATCGGCCTGGAACCAGATCGCAGGGGCGGGATTTGCCGGTGTCCGGTATTCCGGGCCGACCATGGCGCAGCCTGACAACAGGCTGATTGCGGCGGCACAGAGGCAGGCCAATTGGGGGTTCAGATGGATGCGCATGTGTATGCTCAGAGGCGGGAAGCATCCCGCAGTTCCCGATTGTGCCTCAAGATTGCTGTCGAACAATATGGCCGCCGGAGCAAAAAATGCCCCCGCCAAGCGGGGGCATCATGCGGATGCGGTGCGGCTGGCTTACTTTCTGACCAGGATTTTCTCGACCCAGCCTTCGCCGCTATTGCCTTGCACGGACATGAAGCCGTTCTTTTCCTCGCCGGTGAAAATGATCTCCTCGCCCTTCGGCAGGCTGGCGAGCACCTTGGAGGTCTTGCTGGGCTGGCTGTACATCTTGAGCCCGCCGATCTTGCCGGTGATGACGTCGCCCGTCTCGAACACGGCGCCGGCCTTCACCACCTTGCCCGACTCCTGCTTGAGGTTGATGTCCTGGCGCACGAGCTGCGGGTTGTTGCGGATGGAACGCACGATGTTGTTCCAGTTGTCCATGTAGCTGGCGGCAATCATTTTGCCTTCGGGGGTGTTGGTGTAGGCGCCGAGCGCGCCGCCGCCGCCGCCGCCCACCACCAGTCCGCCCAGGCTCCAGTCGGTTTTTTCGGCGTTGCCCTGGGCGGCCGCGATCTGCAGCGAGGAACGCGCGTCCGCCAGGATCATGCTGGTCTGCGCGGACTTGAACTTGAGGCCGCCGGCAACCACGCCGGCCACCGCGCCGAACACGCCGAATCCGCCGAGCGCGCCGCCGATGCCGCCGGAGTCCTTGCTGGAGAACACCGCGTCAGGGGTGAGCACGTAGTCGGCCGTGACCATCTGGCCCTTGCCCATGTTGGAGCCGGCGCGCAGTTCGCCTGCTTCCGCGAGCTGGCGTTCCTGCATGATGTTGTTCATGGCGCGGCCGCGCTCCACCAGCACGAAGCAGTTGGACTGCTGCACCATCATGCGGATCACCCCGGTGGGAGAGGGCAAGCCGTATTGAAGCAGGTGCGAGATCACCGCATCCTGCGCCTCGGCCACCGCCAGGGTGCCGTAGGGCTTGTCGCATTTCTCCAGTTCCCTGGCCTCGCCCTGGGCGCCGTCCGGGCCGGCGGAGCCGGAGGGCTGGCCGGCTTCCTGGCCGCCGCCCAGCTTGAAGTCGAACAGGGCGTGCGCCGGGGTGATCATGACCGGGCTCATGAACAGGCTGGCGATGAGCGCAGCGGCAAACTTTTTCTTCATTGTTGATTCCTCCGCAAGGGGTACGGGACAGATGTAGATATGCCGGCAAAGTGTAAACCATTAGCCCGGCGGGGCGGAATCCCGGTCGCAAGCCGCCATGGGAGCGTAGTCGCCGACAAAACGCTCTATATGGCGCGGACCGTCCAGGAACATGTCGAGATCGAATTCGTCCACGGCCTGAACCAGCAGGCGCTCGAAGCGCTTGGCTTCGCCGACATTTTCGTAGATTTCCATCCACAGCCCGGGATTGTCGCGCTTTTTCAGCAACTTCCCGCCGATGCCGCTGCGGCAGGCGAGGCGCGCCTGCATGCTGCGCACCAGGGTTTCCGCTTCGTCGGCAGTGTTTGCGCTGACTCGGTAGTAGATGTAGTAATGGTTCAAGGAAGCGGGTAGGGCTGGGCCTTGAGTGCAAGCATCGGGCCATCCGGCGTTTTCCAGTGGATGGGCTGGTTCGCCGCCACTGACTCGATCTGCGCCACGGCCAGGAGGTCGAAGCCGCCGCCCGGCGCGGGCGCGGCATTGACCACCATGCCCGAGGCCTGGCCTTCCATGTCCGGGGTGTAGAGGTTGTCGCCGGCCGCCGGCGCATCAGCGCCGTCCAGGTGCGCGAGGTACATGCGGCGCTTGAGCCTGCCCAGATACTGGGTGCGCGCCACGATCTCCTGGCCGGGATAGCAGCCTTTCTGGAAGCTCACGCCGCCCAGCACTTCCCAGTTGACCATCTGCGGCACGAATTCCTCCTGGGTGGCGGCGACGATCATGGGAATGCCGCTGGAAAGGCGCAGCCAGTCCCACACCGCCGCACCGACGGGCGCGGCGTGCCTGGCCAGCGCTGCCCACGCCGCAGCGGCCTTGTCTGGGGCGAGCGAGAGCACGAACTTGTCCGCACCGATGCGCACGGTGAGGCCCCGCTCATTGGCCTGGGTTTTCATCGCACCCTCGGGCAGGGGCAGGCCGGCTTCATTCAGCGCGGCAGCGGCATGCGGCCCGGCCAGCACCAGGCGCACGTTCTCGTCGCTGGCGTCGCGCGCCGTGACCTTGGAGCGCAGGATGAACATCTTCAGGCGCTTCAGTACCGCTTCGCGGATGTCGCCGGACATCTGCAAACAGGTGTCGGCGCCGGCCTTCCACATCAGGAAGTTCGCCAGCATGCGGCCCTTGGGCGAGCAGTAGCCGTTCCAGGCCGCGGCGTCGGCAGAGAGGCCGCGCACATCGTTGGTCAACTGGCTTTGCAGGAATTCGGCGGTGTCCTCGCCGGAAAAGGCCAGCAGGCCCAATTGCGAGAGGTCGGCCATGACCGTGCCATTGTGCGCTGCGGCCAGTTCCTCGGCCGGTTTGCCGAAATCGAGCACGCAGCCGTCGCCGATGCGCGCACCCTGCCGGGACAGGAAATCTTGCCAGGTGGATATCATGATGGTGCAATCCTCGTATGAATGCCGGAAATTCTACATGTTTCTGCCGCTGGAACTGACCCTGCGCCCGTCGCGGATTTGCGTGGCGGTTCTGGCCATGGCGCATGCCCTGGCCTTGCTGGGCGTGTGGCTGGCTGCGTTGCCGGCGTGGATACAGACGCTGCTGACCCTTGTCCTGTCAGCGAGTGTGGTCTGGGCGTGGCGCGAAAGCTCAAGCGTCCCGCGCGGGCTGCGGGTGAGCCAGTCGGGGCACCTCGAACTGCTGGACGGGGAGTGGCGCCCGGCGCAAATCAAGGGCAGGCCGGTGGTGCTGCCCTGGCTGGTCAGCCTGGGGCTCGCCGTGGAGAACGGGGGGTCCCGCAGGGTGATCCTTTGGAAGGATAGCGCTGAAGCCGACCGCTTCAGGAAATTGAGCGTGTGGCTGCGGTGGGGCTGGCAGCCTCATCGTGACCCTTCCGGAGCCTGACCGAAACCAAAGCGCTGGCGTCACGGCGGGCTTGCCGGCGTCGCACGTTCTGCATGAAGCGGGCGACGGCGCTAAAGCTCCGGCATCATCACTTCGCACACGCCGGGACAGAGCAGCCCCGGGCGCGGGTTGATGACGGTGTTGCCGCCTACCGGCATCATCTCCGGGTAGTCGCGGCTGTAGTGAAGGCCCCGGCTCTCGTGACGCAGCATGGCGGAGCGCACGATGAGGTCTGCGGTCATCACCAGGTTCCTGAGCTCGATCAAATCGTGGGTCACGCGGAAATTCTGGTAGAACTCGTCGATCTCATCCTGCAAGAGGCGGATGCGGTGTGCGGCGCGCGCGAGGCGCTTGTTGGTGCGGACTATTCCGACGTAATCCCACATGAAGCGGCGCAGTTCCGCCCAGTTGTGCGAGATGACGATTTCCTCGTCGGCGTCGGTGACGCGCGACTCGTCCCATTCCGGGATGGCATCCGATGCCGAGGGCGAGTTTTCCATGATGTGGCGCGCGGCGGCACGCCCGAACACCAGGCATTCGAGCAGCGAATTCGAGGCCAGGCGGTTGGCGCCGTGAAGGCCGGTGAAGGCGACCTCGCCCACGGCGTACAGGTTGCACAGGTCGGTGCAGCCCCACATGTCGGTGATCACGCCGCCGCAGGTAAAGTGCGCGGCCGGCACCACCGGAATCGGCTCCTGGGTCATGTCGATGCCCAACTCCGACAGGTGGCGGAAGATGTTGGGAAAATGCTCGATGATGAATCTGGCCGGTTTGTGCGAAATGTCGAGGTAGACGCAGTCGAGGCCGCGCTTTTTCATCTCGTAGTCGATGGCGCGCGCCACCACGTCGCGCGTGGCCAGTTCGGCTCGCCGGTCGTGCTCGGGCATGAAGCGCGTGCCGTCTGGCAGTTTCAGCACCCCCCCCTCGCCTCGCACCGCCTCGGTGATGAGGAAGGACTTGGTCTGCGGGTGATACAGGCAGGTGGGATGGAACTGGATGAATTCCATATTGCCCACGCGACAGCCGGCGCGCCAGGCCATGGCGATGCCGTCTCCGGTCGAGGTGTCCGGGTTGGTGGTGTAGAGATAGACCTTGCCCGCGCCGCCGCTGGCCAGCACCACGTAGCCGGCGGAGAAGGTTTCCACCCTGCCGGTGCTGTTGTTGAGCGCATAGACGCCATAGACGCGGCGCTCATCGTCGCCGGTGCGGCGCCCGGTAATGAGGTCGACGGCGAGATGGTTTTCCAGCACGGTGATGTTGGCGTGGCTGCGGATGCGTTCGGCGAGCGAGGTCTGCACGGCGCGCCCGGTGGCATCGGCGGCATGCACCACGCGGCGCTCGCTGTGGCCGCCTTCGCGCGTAAGATGGTAGCTCTCGGATTCTCGTTCGTGGGTGAACGCCACGCCCTGGGCCGCCAGCCAGTCGATCATTTCCCTGCCCTGGCTGACCACGAAGCGGGTGACGTGCTCGTCGCACAGCCCGGCGCCGGCGGTCAGGGTGTCGCGGATGTGGGCTTCCACCGAGTCGTGGCTGTCCAGCACCGCGGCGATGCCGCCTTGTGCCCAGGCGCTGGCGCTGTCCAGCAGCTCGCGCTTGGTCAGGATGGTGACGTGCTTGTGCTCCGCCAGATGGAGCGCCGTGGTAAGTGCAGCGAGACCGCTGCCGATGATGAGGACTTCGCAATTGTGCATGGTTGGATGCCAATCATAATGGCGTAAAGCCCGGGAAAGCCTGGCTGGCTGAACTTTTTTTGCGGGCGCGAGTCCGAAAAGGCGTAATACGCTCGCATATACTTAAGCAAAATAATGATTTGTCAGGGGGGATTGTGGATCGCGAGGTTGACCAGGAGCTGGTCGAACGTGCGCAAAAAGGCGACAAGCGGGCTTTTGAGCTGCTGGTGCTCAAGTACCAGCGCAAGCTCGCACGCCTGCTTTCGCGCATGGTGCGCGATCCGGCCGAGATCGAGGACATTACCCAGGAGTCCTTCATCAAGGCCTATCGCGCGCTGCCGCAGTTTCGCGGGGAGAGTGCGTTCTACACCTGGCTTTACCGCATTGCGGTGAATACGGCCAAGAATTACCTGGTGGCGCGCGGACGCCGGGCGCCGACCACGACGGGGTTCAGCAGCGAGGAAGCGGAAGGCTTCGAGGACGCCGAACTCCTGCGCGACATTGCAACACCGGACGCCGAACTGCAGACCAAGCAGATCGCGAATGCGGTGAACAAGGCGGTCGAGGCGCTGCCGGAAGAGTTGAGAACGGCCATCACGCTGCGCGAGATCGAGGGCCTGTCGTACGAGGAAATCGCGCAAATGATGGATTGTCCGATCGGCACCGTGCGCTCGCGGATTTTTCGCGCGCGCGAGGCGATTGCGGAGAAAATACGCCCCATGTTGGGCACCGGCAAGGATAAGAGGTGGTGATCATGCAAACCCTGCACAAACATGCATCGACTGAAGACGCGACCGCCGATTGGCTGTCGCAACTGATGGACGGCGAAACCGATACCCATGAACTGGAAACCGCCATCAAACGGCTCAGCCGCGACGAAGCCGCCCAGGAGCGCTGGGCGCTGTATCACGGTATCGGTGACGCGATGCGCGGGGCGTTCCTGCTTTCTCCGGATTTTGATCAGACTTTCCGCGCGCGCCTTGCCGCCGAGCCCACCGTGCTGGCGCCGCGCCTGCGCCGCTATGCAGCCCCTGCGGCCATGGCCCTGGCGGCGTCCCTGGCGGTAATTTCCGTGGTGACCCTGATGCCCGGCATGGGCGGCAGCCAGACCAGCGGCCCGCAGTTGGCCCAGAGCGAACGCCCGCGCAACATGGAGGCGCAAATGGCGCCCTATCTGGTGGCGCACCAGGAGTTTTCGCCCATGGCCGTGGCCTCGCCCTATCAGCGCGCGGTGATGGTCGTAGACGAGCCGGCCCAATGAGGCTGCCAGCCACGTTGCTAGCCCCCCTGCTGGTGTTGCTGCTCCTGGGCGCCCAGCTGGCGCAAGCCGCAGATGCCGTCGAATGGCTCAATCGTGCCAACAAGGCCGCTCGCCAGCTCAACTACACCGGCACCTATGTTTATCGCCACGGCGAGCATGAAGAGGTGCTGCGCGTGTCGCACCGCCTGGACGGCAAGCAGGAATTGCAGAAAATCGAGGTGCTGGACGGCCCGCATCGCGAATTCATTCGCATAAACGACGACATCTACTGCCATCTTGCCGATGGCAAGACGGTGCGCGTGGACAAACGCACGGCGCAGCGCTTCTTCCCGGCGGTGGTGCCCAATAATCCGGCACGCCTTGACCTGTACTACATCCCCAAGCTTGGCGGCATCGAAAAGGTCGCAGGGCGTGACTGCCAGATCGTCATCCTGGAGCCGCGCGACCGCTATCGCTACGCCCAGTCGATCTGGGTGGACCGTGCCACCCGGCTGCCATTGAAATCGCAGGTCGTGAACGAGCGCGGCATTGCCGTGTCGACCTTCATGTTTTCCGAAATCGAGATCGGCAAGCGGCCGGACAGGGCGCTGTTCGACGTGCGCATGGCCGGCAAGCGCGCACAGGCAGCCGGTGAGAGGATGGGTGCGCTGGACGATGTCTGGCAGATCACGCCGCCGCCCGGGTATGTGCGCATTCTTGAGTCCATGCGCCCTTTGCCCGGAATCAGGATTCCCGTGCTGCACAGCGTGTATTCCGACGGCATGAGCAATTTGTCGGTTTTCATCGAGCCCATTCTCGATTCCGACGATAGCGGGCTTGAAGGACTGTCCACCGGGGGCGCCATGAGCGTTTACGCGCGCCGTGTGGAGGGCCACAAGGTGACTGCGCTGGGCGAAGTGCCGCCGGCAGCCTTGCTGGAGACGGCCAACTCGGTGCAGAAAAAGTAATAACCTGTTTATACAGAGGCCACAGGGGAAAGCAAAATCGAGCAAGGAGCACATGAGGACAAGAGAAAAACAAGAAACGGAAACTTCCGTTCCCTTGTCCTTCTTGTGGGTTTTTTTCCGAGTTTTCATTCCTCTGCTGCCTCTGTGTAGGTTGAATCAAGGTTTCGACAATGCTTGAACAGCACGCGATCGTATTGAAAACCGAAGGCGACCTGGCCTGGGTGGAGGCGCGCGAGTCCGGCACTTGCGGCAGCTGCGGTTCAGGCGGCTGTTCGACGCGCAGGCTGGCCGACCTGTTCGGCCGGCGCGAGCGCGCATTTCCGGTGGACAACGTGCTGCAGGCCAAGGCGGGCGAACGGGTGGTGATCGGCATTCCGCCAGGCGCGCTGTGGAAGTCGGCTTTCCGCCTGTACGGGCTGCCGCTCCTGCTGCTGTTGGCTGGCGGCCTGGCAGGCCAGCACCTGCACGGCGATCTTGGCGCGGTCGTCGGCGCGGCCGGCGGCATGCTCCTGGCCGCGCTGATGCAAAGAGCCAGGTCTGGCGCACAGGCCTGGCAGCCTGTCATGCTGCGGCGTGACAACGAGTTCTCCCTTGTCGCTAAATCATGTTGAAGAGGTTGGTCATGAAGCACTCCATTCTCGGCGGCGTATTCGGCGCCGTCTCCCTGTTCGCAGCCCTGCTGTTTGCCGTTCCTGCGCAGGCAGCGGCGCTGGACGTGGCCGATCTGGTTGAAAGGAACGGCCCGGCGGTGGTCAACATCAGCACCACCAGAATCGTCCAGCAGCGCGCGCCGGGCGCCTTCCCGTTCCCGGAAGAAGACGAGATGTTCGATTTCTTCCGCCGCTTCTTCCCGCCCGGCACCAGCCCGCGCGGCGGCCCGATGCGCGAGATCCCGGCACGCGGCGCCGGTTCCGGCTTCATCGTCAGCGGTGACGGCTACATCCTGACCAACGCGCACGTGGTGCAGGGGGTGGACGAGGTGACCGTGAAGCTCACCGACAAGCGCAAGTTCATCGCCAAGGTGATCGGCTACGACACGCGCACCGACATTGCAGTGATCAAGATCAACGCCAGCAAGCTGCCCACGGTCGCCATTGGCGACCCCGAGAAATTGCGCGTGGGCGAGGCCGTGGTGGCCATCGGTTCGCCGTTCGGCTTCGAGAACAGCGTGACTTCCGGCATCGTTTCCGCCAAGGGGCGCTCGCTGCCCTCCGAGAGCTATGTGCCCTTCATCCAGACCGATGTCGCGGTCAACCCCGGCAATTCCGGCGGCCCCTTGTTCAACCTGCGCGGCGAAGTGGTGGGCATGAATTCCCAGATATACAGCCGCAGCGGCGGCTATCAGGGCCTGTCTTTCGCCATTCCGATCGACCTGGCCATGGAAGTCGCCGGCCAGATCAAGACTACAGGCAAGGTCTCGCGCGGCTGGCTGGGCGTGTCCATCCAGGAAGTGAGTTCCGACCTCGCCGAATCCTTCGGCCTCGACCGCCCGCGCGGGGCGCTGGTCACCGAGGTGCAGGAGGACAGCCCGGCGGCCAAAGGCGGGTTGCAGCCTTCGGACGTCGTGCTGAAGTTCGACGGCAAGCCGGTCGAGAACTCCGGCGATTTGCCGCGCATCGTGGGCAACACCAAGCCCGGCACCAAGGTGGCAATGCAGGTCTGGCGCAATCGCGCGGCCAGGGAACTGGCTGTCGTGACGGGCGAAATGCCGGCGCAAGACAAGCTGGCAATCGGTTCGGCCGACCGGAAATCCTATTCGCGCGGCGGCCTGGTGCTGTCCGAACTGACGCCTGAGCAGCGCAAGGAGCTCAAGTTGAACGGCGGCTTGCTGGTGCAGGAGGCTGCCGGCGATGCGTTGCGCGCCGGCATCCGCGAGGGCGACCTCATCCTGGCCGTGAACAATGCCGAGGTGCGCACGGTCGAGCAGTTCCGCAAGCTGATCGCGGCGGTGCCGGTCGGCAAGAGCGCCGCCATCCTGGTGCGGCGCGGCGATTCCACGCTGTACATTCCATTGAAAATATCCGGAAGCAATGACTAGGGCGCTGACCCTGCTGGGGCGGGACGGCTGCCACCTGTGCGAGGACATGCGCGCGGGCCTGAAACCCTGGGCCGCCCGTTTTGGCTTTTCCGTCGAGGAGGTCGACATTACCGGCAAGCCCGAACTGGAGGCGCGCTACGGCTGGGACATCCCGGTGCTTTTCGCAGGCGAAGCCGAGATTTGCCGGCATTTCCTGGACGAAAGGGCGCTGCGTGCCTGGCTTGATCCTAACGGTTGAGCAATAGCCGATTTTGAACAAGGAGGGCAGGAGGGCAAGAGGATTACTGCAAAAGCGCGAAGGTTTTCCTCCTGTCCTCTTGTCCTCCTTGCCCGGCTCTTTGGATTGTCTTCCTTTTGCCCCTTTGTAACCTGAATTTCCGGTAAAATCCAGGCTGTCTAGGCATTCATTCGGGCACACGCGTTGTGCCCCTTTTGTTGTTCAAAATTCAAAGCAGCGCTGTGCAGGAAAACATCCGCAACTTCTCCATCATCGCCCACATCGACCACGGCAAATCCACCCTGGCCGACCGCATCATCCATCTGTGCGGCGGCCTGTCCGACCGCGAGATGGAGGCTCAGGTGCTCGACTCCATGGACCTGGAAAAGGAGCGCGGCATCACCATCAAGGCGCAGACGGCGGCGCTGACCTACAAGGCGCGGGACGGCAAGATCTACAGGCTGAACCTGATCGACACCCCGGGTCACGTGGATTTCTCCTATGAGGTTTCGCGCTCGCTCTCCGCGTGCGAAGGTGCGCTGCTGGTGGTGGATGCTTCCCAGGGCGTGGAAGCGCAGACGGTGGCCAACTGCTACACCGCCATCGACCTGGGCGTGGAAGTGGTGCCGGTGCTGAACAAGATCGACCTGCCGTCCGCGGACCCGGACCGCGTCGCCGAGGAAATCGAGGACATCGTCGGCATCGACGCAACCGATGCCGTGCGGGCCTCGGCCAAGACCGGCATCGGCATCGAGGACATCCTCGAGGTCGTGGTGAACAGGATCCCCCCCCCGCGCGGCGACGAGGCTGCGCCGCTCAAGGCGCTCATCATCGATTCCTGGTTCGACAACTATGTCGGCGTGGTCATGCTGGTGCGCGTGGTCGACGGAGCCCTGAAGCCCAAGGACAAGATCCGTTTCATGGCAACCGGGGCGCAGCACCTGGTCGAGAATGTGGGCGTGTTCACGCCGAGGTCGGTCGACCGCGAGCAGCTCGCGGCCGGCGAAGTGGGCTTCATCATCGCCGGCATCAAGGAACTGAAGTCGGCGCAGGTGGGCGATACCGTGACCCTGGTCGACCGCCCGGCCAGCGAGCCCTTGCCCGGTTTCAAGAAAGTGCAGTCGCAGGTGTTCGCCGGCCTCTACCCGGTCGAGTCGCACGATTTCGAGGCGCTGCGCGATGCGCTGGCCAAGCTGCAGCTGAACGATGCGGCCCTGCAATTCGAACCGGAAGTGAGCCAGGCCCTGGGCTTCGGTTTCCGCTGCGGCTTCCTCGGCCTCTTGCACATGGACATCGTGCAGGAACGGCTCGAGCGCGAGTACGACATGAACCTCATCACCACCGCGCCGACAGTGGTGTATGAGGTGCTGATGCGCGACGGCAGCGTCGTCAACGTGGAGAATCCCTCCAAGCTGCCGGATTTGTCGAAGATCGAGGAAATCCGCGAGCCGATCATCGCGGCAACCATCTTCGTGCCGGACGAATACGTCGGCAATGTCATCACCCTGTGCAACCTGAAGCGCGGCGTGCAGACCAACATGCAGTATCACGGCCGCCAGGTCATGCTGGCCTACGACATGCCGATGAACGAAGTGGTGATGGATTTCTTCGACAAGCTCAAGTCCACCTCGCGCGGCTATGCCTCGCTGGATTACGAGTTCAAGGAGTTCCGTCCGGCCGATCTGGTCAAGCTGGATATCCTGGTGAACAACGAGAAGGTCGATGCGCTTTCGCTGATCGTGCACCGGGCATCGAGCGTGTACCGCGGCCGCGAACTGGCGGCCAAGATGCGCGAGCTGATACCGCGCCAGATGTTCGATGTGGCGGTGCAGGCGGCCATCGGCTCGCAGATCATCGCGCGCGAGAACGTGAAGGCGCTGCGCAAGAACGTGCTGGCCAAGTGCTACGGCGGCGACATCACCCGCAAGAAGAAGCTGCTGGAAAAACAGAAAGAGGGGAAGAAGCGCATGAAGCAGGTCGGCAATGTGGAAATTCCGCAGGAGGCCTTCCTCGCCATCCTGCAAGTGGGGGAAAAATAAATGGATGCGCTGGCAATCATTCTGCTCGCCCTGCTGATCGCAGGCGTGGCGCTGGTGTTCAAGGGCATGGCCAGCCTGCCGTTGCTGCTGCTGGTCGCGACGGCAGTCACCGGCGCGATCTGGCTGTGGGACAAGTTCGTGCTGTCGAAGAAGCGCACGAAGGACGAGGCCCGCTCTCCCGGCGTGGAATACTCGGTCAGCCTGTTTCCGGTGATCCTGCTGGTGTTCCTGCTGCGCTCCTTCCTGGTCGAGCCGTTCCGCATTCCTTCGGGCTCCATGATGCCGACCCTGCTGGCGGGTGATTTCATTCTGGTCAATAAATACACCTACGGCATTCGCCTGCCGGTGGCGGACAGGAAGATCATCGACGTGAACGATCCGCAGCGCGGCGAGGTGATGGTATTCCACTTTCCGGAAGACCCCTCCATCGACTACATCAAGCGCATCGTCGGCATCCCGGGCGACCTGGTCGAATATCGCAACAAGCGCCTTGCCATCAACGGCCAGGCGCTGGCCTACCGCGAGAACGGCACCTTCAGCTTCGAAACCGGCGGGCTCAACTACGTCACCGGGATCGTCTACCAGGAGAAGCTGGGCGAACATGAGCATGCCGCGATGGCGATACCCGGCATCCCGGGCTTCATCCAGGAACAGTTGAAAACCTTCCCTTACCAGGAAAACTGCACCTACAATGAGGACAGCTTTGCCTGCCGCGTGCCGGAAGGGCACTACTTCATGATGGGCGACAACCGCGACGGCAGCAACGACAGCCGCTACTGGGGCTTCGTGCCCGAGCGGAACATCGTTGGCAAGGCATTCTTCATCTGGATGAACTTTGGTGATTTGAAGCGCATCGGCACAACGATCGATTGAGGAGGCGGCATGATTAATCGCAAGCAACAACGCGGTGCGACCCTGGTAGGCATGTTGTTATGGGGGGTCGTCATCGTCTTCGTGGCGCTGCTGGCCATGAAGCTGATCCCGGCCTATGCGGAATTCATTACCGTCAAGAAAATCCTTTCCGACATCGGCAGCGAAGCCAGCATCAAAAGCATGAGCAATGCGGAAATCCGCGACCGCTTCGCGCGCCGTGCGATGATCGACAATATCGATACCGTTGTTCCCTCCGATCTCAGGATCAGCCGTGAGGACGGCAGAACGGTAGTGTCTGTCGAATATACCTTCCAGACCCATCTGGTCGGCAATGTCAGCCTGCTGGCGGATTTCAACGCCAGTTCAGGCGGCAGGTAAGACCGGCAGCGCGTCAGCTTGAACAAGCAATTTGCCCGCCTGTCCACCCGCCTGGGATACGATTTTCGCCAGGAAGGCCTGCTCAAGCAGGCGCTCACTCACCGCAGCTACAGCGCACAGCACAACGAGCGCCTGGAATTCCTGGGCGACTCGGTGCTTAACTGCACCATTGCCAAGGTGCTGTACGACACTTTCCCCAGTCTTCCCGAAGGCACGCTTTCGCGCATGCGCGCCAATCTGGTCAAGCAGGACACCCTGGCCGAGATTGCCGTGCGCCTGCAGCTAGGCGAGCACATGCTGCTTGGCGAAGGGGAGCTGAAAAGCGGCGGTTTCCGACGCCCATCCATCCTGGCCGACACACTGGAATCGATCTTCGGCGCGGTATTTCTCGATGCCGGGTTCGAGGCGGCGCAGAGCGTGGTATTGCGCCTGTTTCAGCCCATCATCGACGGCATCGACCCCAATGTCTCGGGCAAGGATGCCAAGACACGCCTGCAGGAATGGCTGCAGGGCAGGCGCCTTGCGTTGCCGGACTACCATCTGACAGACACCCGCGGCGAGGCCCATGACCAGGTCTTCATGGTGGCCTGCCGCATCCCGGCGCTGGGCATTACCACCCAGGGGCAGGGCAGGAGCCGGCGTGCCGCCGAGCAGGAGGCTGCGCTCGCGGTTCTGAAGCAGGTGGGTGAAATCAAGTGAGCCACCGCTCCGGCTTCATCGCCATCGTCGGCCGCCCCAACGTGGGCAAGTCCACCCTGTTGAACAAGCTGGTCGGCCAAAAGGTCAGCATCACCTCGCGCAAGGCGCAGACCACGCGGCATCGCGTGACGGGTATCCGCACCGATGCGGGCGTGCAGTTTGTCTTCGTCGACACGCCGGGTTTCCAGACGCGCCACGGCGGGCGGATGAATACCGCGCTGAACCGCAGCGTGAGGCAGACCCTGGCCGACGTCGATGCCGTGCTCGTGCTGGTGGAGGCGGGGCGCTTGAATCAGGGCGACAAACAGGTGATGAAGCTGCTGCCTGACGACCGCCCGGTGCTGCTGGTGGTGAACAAGCAGGACGAGCTCAAGGACCGTGCTGCCATGCTGGAATACCTGCAGAAAGTCGCGGCCGAGCATGCCTTCACCGAGATCGTGCCGGTTTCCGCCAAGCACGGCACCGGTCTCGACGAGTTGCTGAAAACGCTTGCCAGGCACCTGCCAGAGGGCGAGCCGCTTTACGGCGAGGACGACGTCACCGACCAGACCGAGCGGGTGCTGGCCTCGGAGCTGATACGCGAAAAGCTGTTCCGCCTGTGCGGCGACGAAATCCCCTATGCCACTGCAGTGGTCATCGACAAGTTCGAGGAAGAAGGCAATCTGCGCCGCATCTACGCCACCATCCTGGTCGACCGCGACAGCCAGAAGGCCATCGTCATCGGCAAGGGCGGCGAGAAGCTGAAAGCCATCTCCAGCCAGGCGCGCCTGGACATGGAAAAGGCCTTCGACGCCAGGGTCTACCTGGAAGTCTGGGTCAAGGTCAAAGGCGGCTGGGCCGACGACGTGAGAATGCTGAAATCGCTCGGTATCGAATAACCGCGAATCTTTCAGAAATGCAAGCTGGACAAGGAGGACAGGAGGAGAAGAGGAAAACAAGGAGAAGGATTTGCTCCTGTCCTCTTGTCCTCTTTGTTCGTTTTTCCTGATTTTCTCCGTAATTTATGGCCCAGGCCCGCATCGACAACGAACCCGGCTTCGTGCTGCATACCTATCCCTACCGCGAAACCTCGCTGGTGCTGGAGGTGTTCACGCGCCATCACGGGCGCATGGCGCTGATGGCGCGCGGCGCGCGCCGGCCTCGATCGGCCTTGCGCGGCCAGGTGCAGCCGTTCACGCCGCTCTTGCTGTCGTGGTTCGGCAAAAGCGAGGTGCGCACCCTGCGCGGCGCCGAATGGCAGGGCGGGCTTCCGCCGCTATCCGGCATGCCGCTCCTGTGCGGCTTTTATCTTAATGAACTGTTGCTGAAACTGCTTGCGCGCGACGACCCGCACGAAGTCCTGTTCGACTACTACCAGGCCACGCTCGGCGAATTGGCAGAGCTTGCCGACAACAACCTCGAGCGCGTGCTGCGCCGCTTCGAGCGCCACCTGTTGTCGGAAATCGGCTATGCCGCGACTTTCCACGAGGAGGCGGAAACTGCGCTGCCGGTGCGGGAGGAGCAGGCCTATTACTTTGTGCCCGAGCGCGGTCCTTATGCTGAAGCCGGTACGGGCGGCGGCATCCAGGTATCGGGGCAGACTCTGCTCGACATGGACCAGGACCGCTTCGAGTCGCCGGCGACTCGGGCCGAAGCCAAGCAGCTCATGCGCGCCCTCATTAACCACCATCTGGGCGGCAAGCCGCTTTATACTCGGCAGATGCTGAAGGAGCTGATCGAGAAATGAAAGACGATGAACGCAGACGCGCCGAGAAAGCCGGAAAGAGAATCTTTTACAAGGAGGACATGAGGACAAGAGAAAAATCCGACCTCAGGCGTGAATTGTTTTCGCCTTACTCCTGTCCTCTTGCCCTCCTTGTTCAAAAGCCTTTGCGTTCTGCATTTATTTTCTGACTTAACAGGTTGAGGGCATGATCTATCTCGGCGTCAATATCGACCATATCGCCACCCTGCGCCAGGCGCGCAAGACCCGCTATCCCAGCGTGGTGGAGGCCGCGCTTGCGGCGGAAACCGCGGGCGCGGACAGCATCACCCTGCATTTGCGCGAAGACCGCCGCCACATCCAGGACGAGGACGTCGAGATCCTGCGCCGCGTGCTCAAGACCAGGATGAACCTGGAAATGGCGGTGACGCCGGAGATGCTGGCGCTTGCCACCCGTTTGAAGCCGCAGGACGTGTGCCTGGTGCCGGAAAAGCGCGAGGAGCTCACCACCGAGGGCGGGCTCGATGTTGCCAGCCAACTGGACAAGATTCGTGATGCCTGTACGCAGATGAAAGAAGCTGGCGTGCGCGTGTCGCTGTTCATCGATGCCGACAAGAAACAGCTGGAAGCCGCGCGCGAATGCGGGGCGCCGGTGGTGGAAATCCATACCGGCCACTACGCCGACCAGGAAGACCCGGCAGCCAGGCATCACGAACTCGACCGCATCCGCAAGGCGGTCGCCTACGGCCTCGGCCTCGGCCTCACGGTCAATGCCGGCCATGGCCTGACCTACCACAACGTACAGCCGATTGCCGCCATTTCCGGCGTGCACGAACTCAACATCGGCCATGCCATCGTGGCGCAGGCGCTCTTCACCGGCTGGGAGAAAGCGGTCGCGGAAATGAAGCGGTTGATGGTGGAAGCCGCAGCCCGAAGAACCTAGCTTGAAAAACTGATAACCACGGGGAACACGGGGTTCACGGGGAAAAACATAGCGCATTGCTGGCTGTCGCCGGCCCGTGGCTGCAAACAATCACCTGCGAAGGTTTTGCCTTCCCCCGTGTTCCCCGTGGTTCAAATGCCGCTTCAGTGTTTCTCGTCGACGATGGCGTGCCCCATCAGCTTGTCGATGAGGGCGATGCCGATGGCCGAGAGCACGAAGGCCATGTGAATGACCACCTGCCAGAGCATGGTCTTTTCATCCAGGTTGTGCGCGTTGATGAAGGTCTTCAACAGGTGGATCGAGGAAATGCCGATGATGGCGGTGGCGAGTTTCACCTTCAGCACGTTGGCGTTGACGCGCGACAGCCAATCGGGCTCGTCGGGATGGCCGGAGAGGCCCAGACGAGACACGAAGGTTTCATAGCCGCCGACGATGACCATGATCAGCAGGTTGGAGATCATGACCACGTCGATCAGGCCCAGCACCAGCAGCATGATTTTCTCTTCGGTCAGGTGCGGGGTTTCCAATACCAGGTGGGTCAACTCCACCCAGAACAGGTAGACGTAGACCGCCTGCGCGACGATCAGGCCGATGTAGAGCGGAAGCTGCAGCCAGCGGCTGCCGAACAGCAGGGCAGAGATGGGTTTCAGTCGGGTTTGTGCGGGTTGCATGATTAATCTGTCTGAGAAATTTAAGGCTGCCGAATTTTATCAGGGTGCATCGGGTACGGTATCGCCATCGACGTAAAACCAACGCCCGTCTTCCTTCACGAAGCGGCTGGTTTCCTGCATTTTGTATGCGCGTCCATTGACCTTGTAGCGCGCGATAAATTCCACGATGGCGTGGGTTTCGTTTTGTTGCTCGTGGCGCAGCAGCTTGAGGCCGATCCATCTCGCTGCCGGTTGCTCCGCAAGGCTGAGCGAAGCGGGCCGGGTGGACGCATGCCAGGTCGACAGCACATAGGCTTCGTTTCCCAGCACATAGGCCGTATAACGCGAACGCATGAGCGCCTCGGCCGTGGCAGGCGGTTCGCCGCCATCGAGATAGCGCCCGCAGCAATCGGCGATGGGCTTGCCGCTGCCGCAGGGGCAGGCGCTCATTTTCTCTTTTGCCACCACCAGTACAGCGCGATGCCCGCGCCGATGAGCAGCACGAGGCCGACAGTGATCTGCTTGAGGTAGCGCGCGATCAGCTCCTCGTTACCGCCGATATACCAGCCCATGGCGGTGAGGATCAGCGACCAGAGGCCCGCGCCCAGGCAGGTGTAGAAGGCGAACTTGCCGTAATTCATGCGGGTCAGGCCCGCGGGCAGCGAAATCAGGTGGCGGATGCCCGGGATCAGACGCCCGGTGAAGGTGGAGATGGCGCCGTGCTTGAGGAAGAAGGCGTCGGTCTTGTGCAGCAGCTCCGGGCGCACGAAGAAATACTTGCCCCAGCGTTCGAGGAAAGGCCGGCCCACCCACAGCGCGAAAAAATAATTGAGCGTCGCACCAGCCAGGCTGCCGAAAGTGGAAGCAAGCACGATGAGGGTAAAGCTCATCTTGCCCTCGTAGGCCAGATATCCCGCCGGGATCAGCACCGCTTCGCTCGGCACCGGCAGCACCGTGGACTCCAGGCCCATGAGGATGAAAATCCCCAGATAGCCCCAGTCGTGGACGGTGGCGAGGATCCAGTCGATGAATTGATGCAGCAT
>DISR01000090.1 GCA_002421825.1 Thiobacillus sp. UBA6205
ACGCTGAAGAAGAGCCCGCGCGACCTGGCCCAGGCCATCGTCGCCGACCTGCCTGCTTCTCCGCTCCTTGAAAAAGCCGAAATCGCCGGCGCCGGCTTCATCAACCTGTTTTTGAGGCCCGTAGCCTGGGCGCAGGTGGTGGAAACCATCCGCACACAGGGCAGCCATTACGGCAACTCGCAAACCGGCAAGGGGCAAAGGGTTCAAGTCGAATTCGTGTCCGCCAATCCCACCGGGCCGCTGCATGTCGGCCACGGGCGCGGCGCCGCCTATGGCGCCAGCCTGGCAAACGTGCTGGAGGCCGCAGGCCATGCCGTCACGCGCGAATACTACGTGAACGACGCGGGCCGCCAGATGGACATCCTCGCGCTGTCGACCTGGCTGCGCTATCTGGAACGGCACGGCATTCTCGTGCCCTTCCCCACCAATGCCTATCAGGGCGAATATGTGCGCGAAATGGCCGCCGCCATCCAGGAAGAGCACGGCGACCGCTACGTGCACGAGCCCTGGCGCATCCTCGACGGCGTGCCGCTGCGTCCGGACGACGAACGCGTGGCCGGCGGCGATGCCGAGGCCAAGGCGCAGAACGAGGCGCACCTCGACGGCCTGATCGCCGCGGCCAAGCGTTTGCTTGATGTTGATTACCCCTATTTCCACGGCTTCGCGCTCAACGAGCAGCTCGCCGACTGCCGCGCCGACCTCGCTGAATTCGGTGTCGGGTTCGACGAGTGGTTCTCGGAAAAAAGCCTGTTCGACACCGGCCGCGTGGCGGCCGCGGTCGAGACGCTCAAGCGCCGCGGGCACCTGTACGAGCAGGACGGGGCGCTGTGGTTCAAGGCCAAGTCCTTCGGCGACGAAAAGGACCGCGTGGTGCAGCGCGCCAACGGCGAGTTCACCTATTTCGCCTCCGACATCGCCTACCACGCCAACAAGGTCGAGCGCGGCTTCGACCGCATCATCGACGTGTGGGGCGCCGACCACCACGGCTACATCCCGCGCGTGAAGGCGGCGCTCACCGCGCTGGGCCTGGATTCGGAAAAGCTGACCGTGGCGCTCGTTCAATTTGCGGTGCTCTACCGCGGCGGCCAGAAGGTGCAGATGTCGACGCGCTCGGGTTCCTTCGTCACCCTGCGCGAACTGAGGGGCGAAGTCGGCAACGATGCCGCACGCTTCTACTACGTGCTGCGCAAGTCCGACCAGCACCTGGATTTCGACCTCGACCTCGCCAAGTCACAGAGTACCGACAATCCCGTTTACTACATCCAGTACGCCCATGCCCGGGTGTGCAGCGTGCTGGCCGAATGGGGCGGCGAGACGTCCGCCCTGAAATCCGCCGACCTCGGCCGGCTGGCGTCCGTTCATGAGCTCGCGCTCATGAAGCGCCTGCTGGAATACCCGGAAATCATCGAAGCGGCCGCGCGCGAACTTTCGCCGCACATGATCGCCTACTATCTCAAGGACCTCGCGGGCGATTTGCATACCTATTACAACGCGGAGAAATTCCTGGTTGAAGACGAGGCGCTGAAGCTTGCGCGCCTTGCCCTGGTCTCCGCAACGCGCCAGGTTTTGGCCAACGGCCTCGCCCTGCTGGGCGTCAAGGCGCCGGAAAAAATGTAATGGCTTCAGGCAAAAAAAATCCTTTCCTGAACGGATTCCTGGTCGGGCTGCTGGCCGGCCTGGCGCTTGCCGTGGCCGTGGCGCTGATGGTTACGCGCAACAATCCGTTCACCGGCGGCTCCGCCGCTTCGAGTGAAAACGCCGCCGCCCCGGCCGCTCCCGCGGAAGCGCCGAAATACGAGTTCTACCAGGCGCCGCCAAGCGAGGGAGCCGGCGCCCGGCAGGCCGAGACCGTCCCCGGCGCCGCCTACTTTCTGCAGGCAGGCGCGTTCGCCAGCGCCGCGGACGCCGACGAGATGAAGGCCCGCCTCGCGCTGCTGGGCTTCGAAGCGAGAATTCAGGCCTCCCAGGAGGGCGCCAGCCAGTTGTACAAGCTCAGGATGGGCCCGTACAAAAGCCTGGATGAACTTAATCGCGTGCGCACCCGTCTCACGCAAAACGGCATGGAGACCATGCTGGTAAGAATCGGCCCCACGCAAGAGGAGAAACCATGAAGCTCGCCCTGCCCCGGACCCTGGCCTTGCTGGCCAGCCTGTTCATGCTGACCGGCGCATTCGCTTTCGAGCCGGCCGAGGAAGGCACGGATTACCAGCGCCTGGCCAGGCCGGTTCCTGTGGAAACCGGCAAGCAGGTCGAAGTGGTGGAGTTCTTCTGGTACCGCTGCCCGCACTGCAATCAGCTCGAGCCGGGACTCGATGCCTGGGTGAGGAAGCTCCCTGCCGATGCCCGATTCCGCGCCGTTCCCGCCGTCCTCAACCCGGGCTGGCTGCCCGCCGCAAGGCTGCACTATGCCCTGGCCGACTTGGGCGCACTGGACCGGCTGCGCAGCAAGGTTTTCGACGCCTACCACAAGGACAAGCTGAATCTGGACGATGAGGCCGAACTGATGGCCTGGGTGAAAAAGCAGGGCCTCGATGCCGCCAGGTTCCAGGCCGCATACCGCTCGTTCTCCGTACAGACCCGAGCCATGAAAGGCGCGCAGGCCGCCCGCAATGCTGGCATCACCGGCGTGCCCGCGCTCATGGTCGACGGCAAATACCTGACCTCGATTTCCATGACCCACACCGAGGAGCGCCTGTTCGAGGTGCTCGACCAGCTCATCCAGCGCGCACGCAGCGAGCGCACCGGGAAACCCGGCAAATAACCCTTGCCACAGGCAGGCAAACCGCCCGTTATCTTCATTACCGGCGCCTCCAGCGGCCTTGGCGCCGCGCTGGCGCGCCATTACGGCAAGCAAAACGCCGTGCTGGGGCTGTGCGGACGACGCGCCGATGCGCTGCAACAGGCGGCGGCAGGGCTCAATGCCCATTGCTTTACCGCAGATGTTCGCGATGCCCTGGCCATGCAGCACGCGGCAGATGCGTTCATCGAGCGTGCCGGAACGCCGGACATCGTCATCGGCTGTGCCGGCATTTCCGTCGGTGCGCTAACCGAGGAGGCGGCCGACCTGCCGGTTTTCCAGGCCGTGATGGGTGCCAACGTGATGGGCCTGGTGCACACCTTCCACCCGTTCATCGCGCCCATGAAACAGGCGGGCAAGGGTGTGCTGTGCGGCATCGCCAGCGTGGCCGGCGTGCGCGGCCTGCCGGGTGGCGGCGCGTATTCCGCCTCCAAGGCCGCCGCCCGCGTTTATCTGGAATCCCTTCGCCTGGAGCTGAAATCCTCCGGGATCGGCGTTGTCACGATATCCCCAGGCTACATCGAAACGCCGATGACCCATGTGAACCCTTATCCCATGCCGTTCAGGATGTCGGCCGATGCGGCAGCGGCGAAGGTTGCGCGCCTGATCGAAAAACGCCGGCCGGAATGCATCATTCCCTGGCAGATGGCGATTGTGGCAACAATCATGCGCTGCATGCCGCGCGGCTTGTATGATCTGCTTTTCGAGAGGGCGCCAAGAAAACCGCGCGGCTTGCCGACCTGATTCTTTGCCATGCCCCGGACAGATGCCCTATAGTTGCAGCAACCCTATGCCCTTTTTGGAGGCCACATGTCAGAGCCGATAAGCGTCGCGGTGGTGGACGACCATCCCCTGTTGCGGATGGGCGTGGCGAATTCCATCGAGCACACCGAAGACATGCGCCTCGCAGGCCAGTTTGCAGACGCCGCTGCGCTCAAGGCCTGGATGGATGCCGGCAAGCGCGCCGACGTGGTGCTGCTCGACCGCTCGCTGCCCGACATGGACGCGCTCGACATGGTTTCCGACATCCGCGATGCCGGCATGAAGGTCATCATGCTCACCATCGCCGATACCGAGGAGGAAATCTCCGAAGCCATCAGCGCGGGCGTCGACGGCTACGTCATCAAAAGCAGCGAACCCGACCACGTGCTCTCCGCCATCCGCAGCGTCTGCGCCGGGCAGAGCAGTTTCCCGCTCAACATCATGCAGAGCATGGCCCGCGGCGAGATCACGCACAATGCCCTGGAAGTGCTCACGCCGCGCGAAATGGAGATTGTCGAACTCGTGAAGCAGGGCCTCTCCAACAAGATCATCGCCTACAACCTCAAGCTCTCGGAAAACACCGTGCGCAACCACCTGCGCAACATCATGGAAAAACTCAACTTGCGAAACCGCGTACAGGTCGCCACCCTGGCGCTCAAGGAAGACCGCCGCCGGCGCTGAGACTTTTTTACAAAGAGGACAGGAGGACAAGAGGAAAACCAGTAGGGAAACTCTGCAAAAGCCGTCATCCGAAGCGACGTGGCGATCGGTATCCCTCGAAATTTCAAGAAACTGGATTGCTTCCCGCCACGGCCTTCGGCCTCGCGGCTAAAGGCCGTTCCGCTCGCAATGAAATTCCGATTCGGTCAGCGTTTCCTGAATAGCAATTCCTCCTGTCCTCTTGTCCTCTTTGTTCGGCAGTTCACTCTACTCCACCGTAACTGACTTCGCGAGATTCCGGGGCTTGTCCACATCCGTGCCTTTTTGCAGGGCGGCGTGGTAGGACAGCAGTTGCAGCGGCAGCGTGTGCAGGATGGGCGACAGCGGCCCGGCGTGGCTGCCGAGCTGGATGACATGCACGCCGTCGCTGGCCGCGATGTGCGTGTCGAGATCGGCAAAGACATACAACTCGCCGCCGCGCGCGCGCACTTCCTGCAGGTTGGACTTGAGCTTGTCCAAGAGCTGGTCGTTGGGCGCCACCGCCACCACCGGCATGTCCTTGTCGACCAGGGCCAGCGGACCGTGCTTGAGTTCGCCGGCCGGGTAAGCCTCGGCATGGATATAGGAGATTTCCTTGAGCTTCAAGGCGCCTTCGAGCGCGATCGGGTAATGCTGGCCGCGGCCCAGGAACAGGGCATGATGCTTGTTGGCGAAACGGCGCGCCCAGGCTGCCACCTGCGGTTCCAGCTTCAATATTTCCTGCGCGAGCTGCGGCAGCTGGCGCAACGAAGAGAGTTGCTCGGCTTCCTGTTCGGGTCTGAGATTGCCGCGCAGTTTGGCCAGCACCAGCGTCAGCAAAAACAGCGCGGCGAGTTGGGTGGTGAAAGCCTTGGTCGAGGCCACGCCGATTTCCGGCCCGGCGCGGGTGAGGAATTTCAGCCGGCTGGCGCGCACCAGCGATGATTCCGGCACGTTGCAGATCGCCAGCGTGTATTGATGGCCGAGTTCCTTGGCGCGCTGCAGCGCGGCCAGGGTGTCGGCGGTCTCGCCGGATTGCGAGATGGTCACCACCAGCGCCTCGGGGTTGGGGATGGTGTCGCGGTAGCGGTATTCGCTGGCGATTTCCACATTGGCCGGCATGCCGGCGATCGACTCCAGCCAGTAGCCCGCAACGCGGCCGGCGTGATAGCTGGTGCCGCAGGCAAGGATGGTCACCGCCTTGACCCTGGACAGCACGGCTTCGGCTTCCATGCCGAACAGCGCCGGCGTCAGCCCGCCCGGCAGCAGGGCATTCTGCAGCGTATCCGTCAACGCGCGCGGCTGCTCGTGGATTTCCTTCTGCATGTAATGGCGGTAGGGGCCAAGCTCGGCCATGTCGGCGGAAAGTTCCGACACATGCACTTCGCGCTCGACTTCCTTGCCCTCGCTGTCGAACACCCGCACGCGCAAGAGGCCGAGGTCGGCAATGTCGCCCTCTTCCAGGTAAATCATGCGCTGGGTCACTGGCAGCAGCGCCGAGGCGTCGGAGGCGATGAAGTTTTCCTCGATGCCCAGGCCGATGATGAGCGGACTGCCTTTGCGTGCGCACACCAATCGGTTGGGCGCATCCCTGGCGATGACGCCGATGGCGTAGGCGCCGCGCAATTCGCCGACGGCCGCTCTCACCGCTTCGAGCAGGTCGCGGCTTTTCTGGTAGTGGTGATGCACCAGATGCACGATGACTTCGGTGTCGGTTTCCGATTCGAAGCGATAGCCCAGGTTCTTGAGTTTTTCGCGCAGCGCCTCGTGGTTTTCGATGATGCCGTTGTGCACCACGGCGATCTCGTCATGGCTGACGTGCGGATGGGCGTTGGCTTCGGTCGGCGCGCCGTGCGTGGCCCAGCGCGTGTGCGCGATGCCCAGATGCCCGTGCACGCCCTGCGCCTTGGTGTCCGCCGCCAGCGAGGCCACGCGCCCCACGCTGCGCACGCGCCGCAGACCGCCGTTGACGGTAACCAGCCCGGCCGAATCGTAGCCGCGATATTCCAGGCGATGCAGGCCTTCGAGCAGGATGGGGATGACGTTGCGCTGCGCCACCGCGCCGACGATGCCGCACATGGTCAGCGCTCCGCGCTGGGTGAGGAGTTAGGCGTGAGGCGTGAGGCGGGCAAATCCGTCGCCACACGAACCCTACCTCGCTTCGTTAGCGTAATTCTCATATACATGTTTCTGTCCTGTTTGGTGTTACACGCCTCACGCCTCACTCTTCACGCCTTACCTTCTTCACCGGCCGCTTCCAACCGGCGATGGTGAGCTGCTTGCTGCGCGACAAGGTCAGCTCGTCCGCCGGCGCATCCTTGCTGATCACCGAGCCGGCGCCGATGGTGGCGTTGTCGCCGATGCTCACCGGCGCGACCAGCGCAGTATTGGAACCGATGAAGGCGTTGCCGCCGATCACGGTCTTGTGCTTGTTGGCGCCGTCGTAATTGCAGGTGATGGTGCCGGCGCCGATGTTGGTCTTCGCGCCCACCTCGGCATCGCCGATGTAGGACAGGTGGTTCATCTTGGCGCCCTCTTTCACCACGCTGTTCTTGACCTCGACGAAGTTGCCCACGTGCACCTCGCGCGCCAGTTTTGTTCCTGGGCGCAGGCGCGAGAACGGGCCGATGCGCGCATCCTCGCCGATCTCGGCACCGGCCAGGTGCGAGAAGGCCTCGATTTTCGTGCCGGGTGCCACGCGCACATCCTTGAGCACGCAATACGGCCCGATCGAGACCTTGTCGCCGAGTTCGACCTTGCCTTCGAATACGCAGCCGACATCGATGCTGACATCGCGCCCGCAGGCCAGCTCGCCGCGCACGTCGATGCGCGCCGGGTCGATCAGGGTCACGCCGTTGTCCAGCAGTTCGCGCGCGATGTTGCGCTGATGGATGCGCTCGAGTTCGGCCAGTTGCGCCTTGCTGTTCACGCCCAGCACTTCCCATTCGTCGCCCGGGTGGCTGGCCATGATCTCCACGCCTTCTGCCGCCGCCATGGCGATGATGTCGGTGAGGTAGTACTCGCCCTGGGCATTGTGGTTCTCGAGCTTGCCCAGCCATTCGATCAATCTGCCGGTGGGGAGGGCCAGTATGCCGGTATTCACTTCGCGGATTTCGCGTTCGTCTTCGCTGGCGTCCTTGTGCTCCACGATGCGCACCACGCGTCCATGCTCGCGCACGATGCGTCCATAACCGCTGGGGTCGGCGAGCACCACGGTAAGCAGGCCCAGACTGCCGGAGTGCGCGGCCGCCACCAGCGGCCTCAGGGTGTCCGGCCGGGTCAGGGGCACATCGCCAAACAGCACCAGGGTCACGCCGGTCTTGTGGAGATGCGGCAGCGCCTGCTGCACGGCATGGCCGGTGCCATGCTGCTCGGCCTGCAGCACGAAAGTCAGATTTTCTTCCGCCAGCGCCTTGGGTACAGCATCGCCGCCGAAACCATAGACCACGCAAACCTTGCGGCCGCCCATTTCCTGCGCGGTCTGGATGACATGCGACACCAGCGGTCGGCCCGCCAGAGGATGCAGCACCTTGGGCAGATCCGAGCGCATGCGCGTGCCCTTGCCGGCGGCGAGGATGACGATATCGAGTGCGGGGGTCATGAGGGGGCGGTGATTATGGCGCCAATGAGCAGCATAAAAACAAACAAAGAGGACAAGAGGACAGGAGTAAACCCTCTTGTCTTGCCTCTTGTCCTCCTGTCCTCTTTGTAAATGCTTTCAAGTATAAACCGCGCCAAAAACAAAAGGCAGCCGAAGCTGCCTTTGTTTGCGATGGTTAAAGCCGTCCTGCTCAGACCTTCTTGCGCAGCTTCTGGATCGCAGCCAGCTGCGCCACGGCCTCGGCCAGTTCGGCCTGGGCCTTTGCGAGGTCCATGGCGGCAGACTTGTTTTTCATCGCGTCTTCCGCGGCGCGCTTGGCCTCCAGCGCGGCCGCTTCATCCAGGTCATGGCCGCGGATGGCGGTGTCGGACAGGATGGTGACGACGAAGGGCTGCACTTCCAGCACGCCGCCGGACACGAAAATCAGCTCTTCTTCGGCCACATCGGGGCGCTTGATGCGCACCGAACCGGGCTTGAGCTTGGTCAGCAGCGGCGTATGGCGCGGGTAGATGCCCAGCTCGCCCATTTCGCCGGGCACGGAAAGGAATTCCGCCGTGCCGGAGAAGAGCGAGGTTTCTGCGCTGACGATGTCGACGTGGATAGTCATTGCCATTACTTCTTCCCTGTGAAGGAGAGAAGGTGAAGGGGGAAGGGTAAAGGGGGAAGGGTAAAAACCCTCTACACCCCTCTCCCTTCTCCCTCCCCCCTTCCCTTACTGTAAGGTTTTCGCTTTTTCGACTGCTTCTTCGATCGGGCCCACCATGTAGAAGGCCTGTTCTGGCAGGTGGTCGTATTCGCCGTCCACGATCGCCTTGAAGCCGGCGATGGTGTCCTTCAGCGAAACGTACTTGCCGGGTGCGCCGGTAAACACTTCCGCCACGAAGAAGGGCTGCGACAGGAAGCGCTGGATCTTGCGCGCGCGGGCCACCGCCAGCTTGTCTTCGGGCGACAGTTCGTCCATGCCCAGAATCGCGATGATGT
>DISR01000030.1 GCA_002421825.1 Thiobacillus sp. UBA6205
TTGTTGATCGCCTTGAGCTCGGCGATGGTGAGGCCGATGCGCTCCTGGGTGGCCAGCAGCTTTTCCTGGTATTCCTTTAGCTCGTATTGCACGCGCACCAGCGTGGATGAATAGGCCTTTTTTGCGGCCATTTCCTTGTCCACCCAGGCCGGATTGGTTTCGTTGCCGGGGAAGGTCTNNGATGAAATGCTGGCGCGGCATGCCGGCACGGTTGACGCACAGGTCCATGATCTTGCGCTCATAGCCGCGGATTTCCTCGACCGTGTTGCGGATGGTGTCGCACAGCGCCTCGACCTGCTTGACCGAGAAGCGGATGCCCATGAGCAGATCCGTCACGGCATTCTGCGCGGCCAGGTGTTGCTTGCTGCCTTCGCCGTACTTGGTGCGCTGGGCCTGGACTTTCTTGTACAGTTTGCGCAGTTGGGCAAACCGGTCCAGCGCCTCGGTCTTGAGTTGTGCGAGATTGGCCGCTGCGGCGGCGGCGCCGGCCTCCTCGTCGTCATCGTCATCGCTGCTGGCGGAAGCTTCGGAGTCCTCTTCCATGTCGTTGCCGATGGCCTCGTCCTCGCCAACGAAACCGTCGACCAGGTCATCGACGCGCATGTCGCCTTTTTCGATCTGCTCGGCATAGGCGAGGATCTGTTCAATGGTCAACGGGCAGGCGGAAATCGCCTGCACCNNGCACCGGGTCGGTGGTGCGGCCGAACTCGGAATCGACCGTGGTCAGTGCCTGTTCCGCTTCCTCGACCACATCTTCGTCGGCGACCGGCGGCGTGGACTCGGTCATCAGCAGGGTCTCGGCATCCGGCGCCTCGTCGTAGACCTGGATGCCCATGCTGTTGATGATGCTGATGATGCCTTCGATCTGCTCCGCGTCGGACAGGTCGTCCGGCAGATGGTCGTTGATTTCGGCGTAGGTCAGGTAGCCGCGTTCCTTGCCGAGCGAGATCAGGTTCTTGAGCTGGGTGCGGCGCGCTTCCGCCTGTTCCTGGGTCAGTTCGACGCTTTCCCGCATGACCTTGTTGAGTGCCGCTTCCGCTTTGCGCGGCATTTTCTTGGCGTTGTTTGCTGACTTGGGTCTGCCTGCCATGGTCCTGTCCAGAAAAATTTTGAAAAACAGGGAATTATACCGATTTCCCCCCCTTTGGGGGCGGGCAAATTCCGGGCCTGATTAGGTTTTGCCCGGCGTGAGAAGTTCCGCGCGCTCGGAAGGGCTCAATGTATTGATGTCCCGCTTGGACAATTCTTCCTTGCGGCGGCGTGCCCAGCTTGAATTCAACTGCGCTATCCCCCCGACAAGCTCCGCTTCCGGATCCCAGTTGCCCCTTTGTTCTAGC
The DNA here is from genome assembly GCA_002421825.1 of Thiobacillus sp. UBA6205. Lineage (GTDB taxonomy): Bacteria > Pseudomonadota > Gammaproteobacteria > Burkholderiales > Thiobacillaceae > UBA6918. The sequence goes on from DISR01000030.1 coordinate 1,338, forward strand.
ATTTCCGCCTTGCCCTGCAATTCGCCAAGTTCCGGCGGCGCATCCGGGGCTTCAAGCATCGCGGCCGGCGTGGGCGCGGATTCGTGCGTGGAAAGCCATTCAACCAGCCGGGCCAGCAGGGCGGCATGCGGGTCGTTCGCGGGCAATTTGCCCAATTCGATGCGGGAGGCGAACTCCGGTTTCGCGACCAGGGCGGGCGCGAGCCTGCCGCAGAGTGAAGGGGCAGTGCGGGCAACCGCAGGCGGCCGATGCGGCCTGGCGCCGAATGTGCGTTTGGCGCCGGTCAATTCTCCGATCTCGTCGCCGCCCATGTTGAGCGCCTCCCCAAGCTGACGGCGGATCAGCGCAGCCAACAGCGGGGCGGCGATTTTCTGCAACAGCGGCGTAGTGTTCTTCAGCAGCTTGGCGCGGCCTTCCTGGGTGGAAAGGTCGGCTTCACGCGACAGTTCGCGGATCAGGAAAGAGGACAGCGGCACGGCCTCGCGCTGCATGAATTGTTCGAAGGCTGCCTTGCCGTTGGCGCGCACCCAGGTATCCGGGTCTTCACCCTCGGGCAGGAACAGGAAAAGCACTTCCTTGCCGTCGGCCAGCGCTTCCAAGGTGTTCTCCAGTGCCCGCCAGGCTGCCTTGCGCCCGGCGTTGTCGCCGTCGAAGCAGTAATACAGCTTGTCGGTTTGCCTTAAAAGCGTACGGGCGTGGATGGACGTGGTGGCGGTGCCGAGTGTGGCGACGGCGTAATGGATGTCGTGCTGGGCCAGCGCGACCACGTCCATGTAGCCTTCCACCACCAGGATTTTCCCGGCTTCGCGGATGGCCTGGCGGCCCTCGAACAGGCCGTAGACTTCCGAGCCCTTGTGGAAGATCGGCGTTTCCGGCGAGTTGAGGTATTTCGGCTCGCCCTGGTCGAGGATGCGGCCGCCGAAGGCGATGACCAGGCCCTTGGCGTTGCGGATGGGAAACACGATGCGGTCGCGGAAGCGGTCGTAGCGGCCGCGTTCATTGTCGATCACCAGGCCGGCGGCGGCGAGTTCCGGCGCCTCGTAGTTCGGGAAGACCTGTTTCAAGGCGGTGGACTGCGCGGGCGCATAGCCCAGGCCGAAGCGGGCGGCGATCTGGCCCGTGAGGCCGCGCTTTTTAAGGTAAGCGATGGCCTTTTCGCTGCCCTTGAGCTGCTCCTTGTAGAAGGCCGCGGCCTTGGCCATGTATTCGGTGAGGTCCGGCCCCGTCTTGGTGCCGGGCTGGAAGCTGGCGTCTTCCGGTACCTTGAGGCCGGCTTCGTCGGCCAGGCTTTTCACCGCATCGATGAAGGAAAGACCGCCGTATTCCATGAGGAAGCCGATGGCGGAGCCGTGCGCGCCGCAGCCGAAGCAGTGGTAGAACTGCTTGGTCGGGCTGACCGTGAAGGAAGGGGTTTTTTCGCCGTGGAAGGGACAGCAGGCCTGGTAGTTCTGCCCCGCCTTCTTCAGCGGCACGCGACGGTCGATGACATCGACGATGTCAACGCGTGACAATAATTGATCGATGAAGTCGCGGGGGATCATCGTGCCAATTTAGCACGAATGAGAATTCAACCGCCCAGCTTGGTTTTGACCAGCGCCGACACCTTGCCCATGTCGGCCTTGCCTGCCAGTTGCGGCTTCAGGACGCCCATGAGCTTGCCCATGTCCTTGGGGCCGGCCGCTCCCGTCGCGGTGATGGCGGCATCGATGGCGGCGGCGATCTCGGCCTCGGAGAGTTGCGCAGGCAGGTAGACGGACAGCACTTCGACCTCGGCCTTTTCCGCGTCGGCCAGGTCCTTACGCCCGCCTTTTTCGAACTGGCTGATGGAATCCTTGCGCTGCTTGATAAGCTTTTCCACGATGGCGAGAACGGCGGCATTGTCCACTTCCACGCGCTCATCCACTTCCTTTTGCTTGATGGCGGCGGAGAGCAGGCGCAAGGTCGCCAGTTTGAAAGACGCCTTGGCCTTCATGGCGGTTTTGATGTCTTCCTGAATTTGGACTTTGAGGCTCATCGCGGTCTCCACAAGTAAAGTCGGGAATGGCTAAATGAAAAAGGCGGACAAGCCGCCTTTTCGTTACATCCGGTCAAGAATGTTGCATTCAGTACATCTTGGGCGGCAGCATTTGGCTGCGCAGACGCTTGTGGGTGCGCTTGACGGCGGCAGCCAGCTTGCGCTTTCTTTCGGCAGTGGGCTTTTCGTAGAACTCGCGGGCGCGCAGTTCGGTCAGCAGACCGGTTTTCTCGACGGCGCGTTTGAAGCGGCGCAGGGCGACGTCGAACGGCTCGTTTTCTTTAACTTTGATGTGCGGCATGTTTAATTTGCTTCCTTGACCGGGAAAAAACGCAAATAATAGCAGTCTTTTTTGCGTCTTTCCACCCCCATGCTGGTTCTGGGCATCGAATCCTCCTGCGACGAAACCGGTGTCGCCCTCTACGACACCGACAAGGGCCTGCTGGCCCACCGCCTGCATTCCCAGGTCGCCATGCACCGCGACTATGGCGGCGTGGTGCCGGAACTCGCCTCGCGCGACCATATCCAGCGCCTGTTGCCCTTGGTGCGCGAAGTCATGGGTGAGCGTTTGCTTACGTTGCAAGCCTTGAATGGTATCGCCTATACGCAAGGACCGGGCCTGGCAGGGGCACTCCTGGTGGGAGCCGGGTTCGCCCGCTCGCTGGCCTATGCGCTGGGTCTCCCGGCGGTGGGCGTGCATCACCTGGAAGGGCACCTGCTGTCGCCCCTGCTGGCCGACCCGCGCCCGGAATTCCCTTTTGTGGCGCTGCTTGTATCTGGCGGGCACACGCAACTCATGCATGTCACCCAGGTCGGGGCTTACGAAACCCTGGGCGATACCCTGGACGATGCCGCCGGCGAGGCCTTCGACAAGACCGCGCAACTCCTTGGCCTGGGCTATCCGGGCGGGCCGGCGGTGTCGCGGCTTGCCGAAAGCGGGGACCCCGCACGTTTCAAGCTGCCGCGGCCCATGCTCAATTCCGGTGACCTCAATTTCAGTTTCAGCGGCCTGAAGACCGCGGTGCTGACGCTGCGCAACAAGCATCCGGAAGAAGCCGCGCGCGCCGACATCGCCGCGGCCTTCCAGAACGTGATGGCCGAAGTGCTGGCGGAGAAATCCATGCAGGCGCTGAAACGGACGGGCAGCCGGCGCCTGGTGGTGGCGGGCGGGGTGGGGGCCAACAAGCAGTTGCGCCAGCGCCTGCTTGCGGAAACCGCGAAGCTGGGTGCGCAGGTGTACTTCCCGCCGCTGGACCTTTGCACCGACAACGGCGCCATGATCGCCTTCGCCGGCGCCATGCGCCTGCAGCAGGCGCAGGCCGGGGCGTTGCCTTTCAGCGTGAAACCGCGCTGGGATCTTCAAGAGTTGCCGCGCGCATGACTGAACCCGTTCGCCTGTCCAAGCGCATGGCCGAACTCGGCCTGTGCTCGCGCCGCGAGGCCGACGAATACATCGCCAAGGGCTGGGTCAGGGTAGACGGTGTGGTGGTGGACGTGCTCGGCAGCAAGGTGGGGCCGGACGCCAAAATCACGCTCGACAAGCAGGCTGAGGCCAGCCAGCAGAAGCAGGCCACGATCCTGCTCAACAAGCCGGTCGGCTATGTGTCCGGCCAGGCAGAGGACGGCTATCAGCCCGCCGTTACCCTGGTCCAGGCGGCAAGCCAGTGGGCGGGCGACGCCGCCGGTCGGCGCTTTTCCCCGGCCGTGCTGCGCGGGCTGGCGCCGGCCGGGCGGCTGGACATCGACTCCACCGGGCTGCTGGTGTTGACGCAGGACGGCCGCATCGCGCGCCAGCTGATCGGCGAGGATTCGGGGATCGAAAAGGAATATCTGGTCAGGGTGAGCTACGGCAAGACCGTTGCCAACGTGCGCGAGGTTTTCCCTGCCGAGCAGTTGGACAGGCTGCGGCATGGGCTGAGCCTGGACGGCAAGCCGCTCAAGCCGGCTCAGGTGGAGTGGCAAAATTCCGAGCAGCTGCGCTTCGTCTTGAAGGAAGGCAAGAAACGCCAGATCCGCCGCATGTGCGACCTGGTCGGGCTGAAAGTCACCGCGCTCAAGCGCGTGCGCATGGGGCGCGTGAAGCTGGGCGAGCTGCCGGTGGGGAAATGGCGCTTTCTGGGCGCAAACGAGCAGTTTTAGAATTCCGAAAACGGCATGGAAAGGCTGAACAAAGAGGGCAAGAGTACAAGAGGAAGACCTAATAACTCCTGTCCTCTTGTCCTCTTTGTGAAAGAAGTTTGACCTTACAACTTCGGCATTGCCCCGCGCACGAATTCGAGCAAGGCCTTGCCGCCCGGCAGAGCCGCCAGCACATCCGGGAACAGCAGCAGGCCGAACAGCAGGGCGAGCACGCAGATCAGCACCAGGTTGAAGAACACGCTCTCCGGCCGCAACACTCCCCAGTAGCGCACGGTAAGGTACATGGCATCCTTCTTGTGCTCGCTCATGGTGAGCCAGCGGCGCACCAGCGAAACGGCCAGGTACACCAGATAGCCGCCCGTCAGCGAAGCGAACAGGATGCGGAAGATGCCGAAGATGTCGAGCGTGCCGCCCATCCAGCGGTGATAGAACCAGGACACCGCGCCCACCAGGAATGAAGCGCCGACCGCGATCAGCACGTTGAAGAACAGACGCCGGCGCTCGCGCGCCAAGTCCTGCTGGCGGCGGATGAAAAAGTCGTCGATCTCGAGTTTGAAATATTCGACCTTTTCCTGCACCAGGCTGGAGATTTCGCGCTTGGCCACGGCCACGCGCTCGTCCAGCACGACAGACAGCCTGTCGGCGGCGTAATCCACCATTTCCTTCACGTCGTCCTTGGTGAACTGGCGCTGGTTGTGGAGTTCCTGCGAAATCTTGTCGAGCTTGGCGTCGATTTCCTCGCTGGCGTGCAGTATCACGTCGCGCAGCTCTTTGCCGGCTTCGGAGACGCCTTCCTTGACCACGCCGGACAGCCGTTCGCCGGCGCGGTCGATGGCCTGTTCGGAAACCTGCGCCAGGCTGTCCTTGGCGAAATTCATTTCCTTTTCAAACCAGGCCATCGGATTCCCTTTCTATTGCTTGGGCTTGGCGAAGCGTCCCTCTTCACCCGTGAGCAGGCGCTGGATGTTGGCGCGATGCCGCCACAGGAGGAGGAGCGTGAGCACGCAAAGCGTGATGACGGTGACGCGGCTGGCGGTGAAATATGCGCCATAAACCGGTGCGAGCAGGGCGGCGACCAGCGCGGACAGCGAGGATATGCGCGACACGGCGAATACGGCCAGCCAGGTGGCAAACACCGCGAGGCCCATCCAGGGATCGAGCGCCAGCATGACGCCCAGCGCGGTGGCCACGCCCTTGCCGCCCTTGAAGCCGAAAAAGATGGGAAACAAGTGGCCGAGGAACACGGCAATGGCGGCCAGGTGCACGGCCAGGATTTGCACACCGAAGTGCGCCCCGGCGATGCCGGCGAGCCAGACGGCCAGCCAGCCCTTGGCGGCATCGCCAAAAAGTGTCAGTGCGGCGGCGGCTTTTTTGCCGGTGCGCAGCACGTTGGTGGCGCCGGGATTGCCCGAGCCGAAGCTGCGCGGATCGGGCAGGCCCATGACGCGCGCGACGATGACGGCGAACGACAACGAACCGATGAGATAGGCGCCCAGCGCAATCATGAGGGCGGGGATGAGGCTTTGCATTAAAATCGCTTCCTTTTGTGTACGGGGAACCCCCCTATGGACATCTTGTTTTTGCGGGACTTCCGCCTCGAGCTCATTATCGGCATATACGAGTGGGAACGCAAAATCCCGCAGCCGGTGAGGCTCGACCTGGAAATCGGCCTGCCCGAGCACAAGGCGGGCGTGACCGATGACGTGGCGGATACCATCGACTATGGCGCAGTCACCAACCGCGTCAGGGACAGCCTCGTCAACCGTCCGCAGCCGATTGCGCTGGTGGAAGCGCTGGCCGAGCATGTGGCGCAAATCATCCTGGGCGAGTTTCATGCGCCCTGGGCCAAGGTCAGCGTCACCAAGTTCGCCATCGTGCGCGGGGTGAAGGAGCTCGGCATTACCATCGAGCGCGGCAAGAGAACTTGACTGCCTTTGAGATCGCCTACGCCGTCGGCGTGCTGGGGCTGGCCTATTTCATCCGCGGCATCAGCGGCTTCGGCTCGGGCCTGGTGTCGGTGCCGCTGCTGGCGCTGGCATTCCCGCTGTCATTCGTGGTGCCCGCGATCCTGCTGCTCGACTTCACCGCTTCGCTGGTGCTGGGCGGGCTCAACTTCAAGCAGGTGCGCTGGGACGAAGTGAAGCCGCTGGTGCCCTTCGGCATGATCGGCGTGTTGCTCGGCACGACGCTGCTGGTGAGCCTGCCCAGGGAGCCCTTGCTGGTCGCCCTGGGCATCTTCATCCTCGTTTTCGCGCTGCGCAGCCTGCTCAATCTGCACGGTGAAAAACCGATATCGCGCAAATGGGCGGCGCCGGCCAGCCTTGCCGGCGGCACGGTGGGCGGCATGTTCGGCACCGGCGGACCGCCCTACGTGATCTATCTGCAGCATCGCCTGAAGGACAAGGGCGAATTGCGCGCGACGCTGTCCGGCGTGTTCTTCCTCGAAGGCCTGTTCCGCATCGGCAGCTTCATTGTCGTCGGACTGCTGATGCGGGCCGAAGTCTGGCAAGCCTATCTGCTCGGTCTGCCGGTCGCACTCGCCGGCCTGTACGGCGGCAGCCATGTACATACCGGCTTGAGCCAAACGCAGATGGTGCGCGTGATCGGCGCGCTGTTGTTGCTGAGCAGCCTGTCGGTTTTCGTGAAAGCGTTTACCTAGAATTCGCCGAGACGGGCGCTCAGCCCCTCGGGTGGTGGCGGCTGTGCAGCTGTTTCAGCCGCTCGCGCGCCACGTGGGTGTAGATCTGCGTGGTGGAAATGTCGGCATGGCCCAACAACATTTGGACGGCGCGCAGGTCGGCCCCATGGGCGAGCAGGTGGGTGGCGAAGGCGTGCCGCAGCGTGTGCGGGGAAAGCGGCTTGTGGAGGCCGGCTTTCTGCGCGCGCCGCTTGAGCAGATACCAGAAGGCCTGGCGTGTCATGCCCGAACCTCGCGCGGTGACGAAGACTTCCGCACATCTTTTTCCGTTCAGCATGCTGGGGCGCGATTCCTTGAGATAACGCGACAGCCAGTACAGCGCTTCCTCGCCCAGCGGCACCAGTCGGTCTTTGCCGCCCTTGCCAGTGACGCGCAGCACGGCTGCATTCAAATCCAGATTCAATACTTTCAGCCCCACCAGTTCCGAAACGCGCAAGCCGGTGGCGTACAGGGTTTCGATCATGGCACGGTCGCGCAGGCCGGCCACAGTATCGGTATCGGGCGCTGCGAGCAGAGTTTCCACGTCGGCTTCGGACAGCACCTTGGGCAGCGGCCGCGGCAGCTTGGGGGTGTCGAGAAACTGCGTGGGGTCGCGGGCGATCAGGTTTTCGCGCGCGAGAAAACGGAAGAAACGCCTGAGGCTCGCGGTATAGCGCGCGGCGGTGCGCGGTTTGGCGTGGGTGGCGAAGCGATGGGCGAGATAGGCGTCGATGTCAGAAGGTTCTGCCTGCACCAGTTCGCGGCTGCGTGCCTCCTTCAGCCAGGCGGAAAATGCCGACAGGTCGCGGCGGTAGGCGGCAAGCGTATTCTGGGACAGCCCGTCTTCCAGCCACAGCCGGTCGCAGAAACGGTCGATCAGGGCACTGGCTTCACTATTCGCTTCGCTCATGCGCGAGCAGCCAGGATTTGATGTTGAGCGGGCCGAGATAGCGCGTGCCCATGAAGCCGCCGAGTCCGCCCGCGGACACCACGCGATGGCAGGGCACGATGACGGGAATGGGATTGGCGCCACAGGCACCGCCGACTGCGCGCGGCGCGGTGCCAAGCTTTTTGGCCAGATTGCCGTAGGTCAGCGGCTCGCCGGGCGGAATGTCGCACAAGGCGTGCCAGACCTTCAATTGGAAAGGCGTGCCGTCCAGGCGCATGGGGAGGTCGAAGCGGTGGTGCGCGTCCTTGAAATACGCGCGCAACTGCCGCTCGGTTTCCTTGAGCACTGGGGTCGCCGGCTTTTTCGCCGGCTCGCGTTCGAGCAGGAATTCGATTCCGGTCAGGATATCGCGGTCGGCGATCAACCGCAGTTGACCGAAGGGAGCATCGATGACGGCTTGGTCCATGAATCCATTCTACCGCCGACAGGACGGCAACAAAAAAGCCCGGATGACCGGGCTTTTTGTGTTTGCTCAGGGAGCGGCTTATTCGGCGGCCGATGCCTTGGCGCGATTGGGCAGCTTTTCCTTGATGCGGGCGGACTTGCCGGAACGCTCGCGCAGGTAGTACAGCTTGGCGCGACGCACGTCGCCGCGGCGCTTGACTTCGATGTTGGCGACCAGAGGCGAGTAGGTCTGGAAGGTACGCTCGACGCCTTCGCCGGCGGAAATCTTGCGCACGGTGAACGCGGAGTTGAGGCCGCGGTTGCGCTTGCCGATCACCACGCCTTCATAAGCCTGCAGACGTTCCTTGTCGCCTTCCTTGACCTTGACCTGCACCACCACGGTGTCGCCGGGGGCGAAGTCGGGGATGGTCTTGCCCAGGCGGGCGATTTCTTCCTGTTCCAGTTGTTCGATGATGTTCATTTCATCTTCCTTGCTAATTCGCGAATTGGTTCGTTCAGACAACGAACATTGCGCGGTTGTAAACAGCCTTTTCAGGCTTCCTTTTCATCCCGACGGCGGGTTTCAATCCTTGCCGTCGAGCAAATCCTTTTCTGCGCGGCTCATGCCCCGCTTTTCCAGCAAATCCGGCCGCCGCTCCGCGGTCAGTTTCAAGCGCTGCTTAAGCCGCCAGCGCTCGATCGCCTTGTGGTTGCCGGACATCAGCACCTCCGGCACCGCCTCGTCCCGGTAAATCTCGGGCCGGGTGTAGCAGGGCGCGTCCAGCAGGCCGTCAACAAACGACTCCTGCACGGCTGAGTCGGCGTTGTTCAGGCTGCCCGGCAGTTGCCGGATCACCGCGTCCATTACGGCCAGGGCCGGGATTTCCCCGCCGGAGAGGACAAAGTCGCCCAGCGAAATTTCCTCGTGCACGCGGCGGCGCAAAAACCGCTCGTCCACGCCTTCGTAGCGCCCCGCGATCAGGGTCAACTCGGGCCGGCCGGCCAGCTCGACGACTTTGGCGTGATCGAGAGGGCGGCCTCTCGGCGTGAAATAAATCACGTGCGACGCGATGGCTACCTGCCGCAATTCCGTTTCGATGGCATCCAGCGCGGCATCCAGCGGTTCGGCCAGCATCACCATGCCGGGGCCGCCGCCGTAGGGCCGGTCGTCCACGGTGCGGTAATTGTCCGTGGCGAAATCCCGCGGGTTCCAGGCCTTGAAGCGGAACAGTCCGCGGTCAAGCGCCCGGCCGGAAATGCCGAAATCCAGCAGTGCATCGAACAGGCCCGGAAACAGGGTGACGACGTCGAAACGCATCATCAGTCCTGGTAATCCAGGCCCCAATCCACTTCGATGCGGCCCTGCGCCAAATCCACTTTCAGCACATAGACCTCAACGAAGGGAATCAGTATTTCCTTCTCGCCCTTCACCACCAGCACGTCGTGCGCGCCGGTTTCCATCAGGGAGGACACCTTGCCCAGTTCCGCTCCGTCGCGATTGACGACGGAGAGGCCGATGAGGTCTTCCCAGTAGTACTCGTCTTCTTCCGTTTCCGGCAATTCCTCGCGGTCGACCGCGATTTCCTGGCCGCGCAAGGCAAACGCCGCATCGCGGTCATTGCAGCCGGCCAGCTTGGCGACGATGAAGTCACCATGCATCGTGGCGTCTTCCACTTCCACATTGCGCCACTGGTCGCCTTTGCCGATCTGCCATGCAGGATAATCCAGCAGGGCGTCCAGGGTTTCGGTAAAAGGCTTGATCCTGACCCAGCCTTTTATGCCGAAGGGGGCGTTGACACGCCCCATGACGACCTGCTTAGGCAGCGGCTTTGCCCTGCTTGACCAGGCGTGCCACGGTGTCGGACAGCTTGGCGCCGTTCTTGACCCAGTGGTCGATACGGGCGAAATCGATGCGCGTGGCCTCGACGCCGGCGGGTGCGACGGGGTTGTGAAAGCCCAGGCGCTCGATGAAACGACCGTCGCGGCGGCTGCGGGAATCGGCTACCACCACGTTGTAATAGGGGCGGTTCTTGGAGCCGCCACGGGAAAGACGAATGACAACCATGGTTTCAATCCAGTTTGTAAATCGGAAAACCGGGAATTCTATGCTGAAAACGGGCTGTTTGCCAAGGGCTGGCTTGGTGGGCATGGGGAGTTTGATTCGCCGTGTAGTTGTGCAGGGATGGGCGGCAAGTGGCCGTGTGGCTTTAAGAGCCTGATTCGCGCGTTGCGGCCCGTGCCGTTTTCCGGCTTCAAGATGCACTTGTCGAGAAATTGGATGCGGTGCAGAATATGCCCATGAAAAAATTCCTTCGCGCGGGGATGGGGGCAAAGAAATGGGCTTTGCTGGCGGGCCTGGTCTTGCCCTTGGGCGGGTGTTGCGCCATTTCCTGCAACGGCCGCCTTCCCAATAGCTACATAAAAGTCAGCAGTTCCGTGCCGGCGGACTGTTCATATGAAGACAGGCTGGGCCTGCGCAAGTTTGCGGCTCCAGGCGAAGTGCTCGGCATGCCGAAGAATGCCCCAGGCAGACTGGTTTGCAATGCAAAAGGCCACAAGCCCTACAGCAAGACCTTCCTGGCCCAGGACTGGAGTCCTCTGACCCCGCTGTCGGGGGACCCGGACGCGATGCGCTATTACATCGAGGTCGATCTGGTGCTGGAGCGTGCGAATGCCGAGGCCGCGAAACAACCTTGAACGGCTGTTGTAAAAGAGCAACCTGAAAAGCCAGCCCGGTCGTGGGTGACAGGCCTGGATCAAGGGTTGTGGCGTAGAATCCATGCATTGCACATTAACAAGCCACTTAAACCTTTGTGGAAGAACTCAAATGAAAAAACAGCTTTACGCCCTCGCCCTTTTCCCTGTTTTCGCCCTGTCGGGCAGTGCCTTGGCAGACGGCTGGGTAATGGGCCCGGCCTTCAAGGACGGCTGGAAGCCCGAATTCACCCTGGCGGCAGTCGGCGGCGTCATGGACGTCGACAAGACAGACAACGATGCATACTGGGGCGCTGAGTTTTCCCTGAACTGCCCGTGGTTTCAGCCTCCCAAGGGCGTCATTCGCCAGCAGTTCAACATCGGCCGCTACGACAACGACGGCCTGAAACTGACCAGTTTCGAGATGAACCCCAACTATTTCATGACCCTGGCGCCGAACTGGGCGCTGGGTATCGGACCCGGGATCGGTTATGCCAAGGCTGACGTTCAGGGCGGCGATGACGAAGGTCTTTGGAGCATTCAGGCGTCCGTCAACCTGAACTACCGCAACGGCCCCTTGTTTGCCGGGTTGGGCGCGCGCTATCAGGATACTCAGGACAAGAAACTTGCCCCCGGCGTGGAAGGCGCCGATAACTGGCTCGTGTCCGCCAAGGTCGGTATCAATTTTTGATTGATCGCCTTGATTTATAAAAACAAACGCCCGAAAACGGGCGTTTGTTGTTTCCGGGCAATGCGAACCGGCTAATGCTTGCCGGGCAGCACGCCCTTCATGCCGCGCATCATCTTGCCCAGGCCGCCCTTGCCCATCATTTTCATCATTTTCTGGGCCTGCTCGAACTGGTTGAGCATGCGGTTGACTTCCTGCACCTGGACTCCCGCGCCGGCGGCGATGCGCCGTTTCCTGGAGGCCTTGAGCAGTTCCGGATGGCGACGCTCTTCAGGGGTCATGGAGTTGATGATGCCCTCCACGCGGTTGATGGCCTTGTCCTCGTTGCCGGTCATCTGCGGCATCTGGCCCATGCCCGGCAACTTGTCCATCAGGGCGGTCAGCCCCCCCATTTTTCGCATCTGGACGATTTGCGACTTGAAATCCTCGAGATCGAAGTTCTTGCCCTTCTTGACCTTTTCCGCCAGCTTCTTGGCCTCGGCGATGTCGACCGAGGTCTGGGCCTGCTCGATCAGGGACAGCACGTCACCCATGCCGAGGATGCGCGAGGCCATGCGTTCCGGGTGGAAGGCCTCGAGGCCGTCGGGTTTTTCGCCCACGCCGACGAACTTGATCGGCTTGCCGGTGATGTGGCGCACCGACAGCGCCGCGCCGCCGCGGGCGTCGCCATCCAGCTTGGTAAGGATCACGCCGGTAAGCGGCAGGGCCTCGCTGAAGGACTTGGCGGTATTGACGGCGTCCTGGCCCTGCATGGCGTCGACCACGAACAGGGTTTCCACGGGCCTCAGCGCCGCATGCAGGGCCTGGATTTCGGCCATCATGGCTTCGTCGATGGCCAGGCGGCCGGCGGTGTCGACGATCAGTACGTCGTAGAACTGCTTGCGCGCATGTTCCTGCGCCGTTTTCGCGATGGCAACGGGGTCGTTGTCGGCTGTTTCGTGGAAGTCCACTTCCAGCTGCTTGCCCAGCTGCCGCAACTGGTCGATGGCGGCAGGGCGATAGACGTCGCAGGAAGCGAGCAACACCTTCTTCTTGCGCGATTTCAGCAGGCGCGCGAGCTTGCCGCTGCTGGTGGTCTTTCCTGAACCCTGCAGGCCGGCCATGAGAATGACAACGGGCGGCTGCGCGGCGAGGTTGATGTCCGTCGCTTCGCCGCCCATGAGCTTGGCGAGTTCGTCGTGGACGATGCCGATCAGCGCCTGGCCCGGGGTCAGGCTTTGCAGGACCTCTGCGCCCATGGCCTTGGCCTTGATGTCGTCGGTGAACTGCTTGACCACGGGCAGGGCGACGTCGGCCTCCAGCAGCGCCATGCGCACCTGACGCAGGGTGTCCTGGATGTTGGCTTCTGTGATGCGGGCCTGTCCGCGCAGGTTTTTGACGATGCCGCCGAGGCGGCCGGAGAGGTTCTCAAACATGGCGTTCCTTGTTGTCACGCCTTTCGGCATGGATAATCCATAATTCCATTTCAAAATCAAAACTGACTTTGTCGGTTTCGCCTTGCCGTATTGCTCATACTGTCTGCGGCTCGCCTTCGCGTCACTTTTGATTTGGAAATGGAATTTACTGAGACTATTCTACCAATGCCGCTTTTCGCGCTCTCATCCTTTTTGGCCGCGGGTTTGTATGGCGTTTCCGCCTGGCAGCTTTTGCGCGGGCCTGCCGCGGCACGCAGTCCGCTGTGGGTTTCGGGCTTGCTGCTTGCGGGCATCGTTATACATGCTGCGTTGCTGGGCGCCAGCGTATTTCAGCCGGATGCCGTGCACCTGGGGTTTGCCAATGCCGTTTCGCTGGTCGCCTGGCTTTCGGTGTCGGTCTATGCTTTGACCGCGCTCAGGGTGCCTTTGCCGGGCATTCAGGGCTGGGTGGCCGCCATCGCTGCAGTCGGCGTGCTGTTTCCCCTGGTATTGCCGGATGCGCGTGCCGTGCCTTTCTCGCACACCTTTGGTTTTCGCCTGCATCTGGTTTTGTCGCTTTTGGCCTATTGCCTGCTGTTCATCGCGGCTTTGCAGGCGATCTTGATGTCGGCATTCGAGAAAAGGCTGCACCATGGCGCGGCGGCGGCGAGCATGCCTGGCATGCCGCCTTTGCTGACGCTGGAGTCGGTGCTGTTCAAGCTCATCTGGGCTGGGTTCGTCCTGCTGAGCCTGGCCTTGGCCAGCGGGTTTGTGTTCTCCGAGGAAATCTTCGGCAAGGCCATGAGCCTGAGCCACAAGACCTTCTTCGCGCTACTTTCCTGGCTGGTCTTTGGTGCGCTGCTGGCGGGGCGTGCCATCCGGGGCTGGCGCGGGCGCCTGGCCGTGCGCTGGACCATCACCGGTTTCGTGATGCTGCTGCTGGCCTATGTGGGCAGCAAGTTCGTTCTGGAAGTGTTGCTGCACCGCTGAACCGTTCCAACAACTGAAAACAGGCTCCGTCTCTATTGGACTCGATCCCGACAAGCACGCTATTCGCCATCCTGGCCATACTTTTGCTGGTATCCGGTTTTTTCTCGGCCAGCGAAACCGCCATGATGGCCATCAACCGCTATCGCCTCAAGCACCAGGCGGAACAGGGGCATAAAGGCGCTAGGCGGGCTCTCGCCCTGTTGAACCAGACCGACAAGCTGCTGGGCGTGATTCTGCTGGGCAACAACCTCGTCAATACCGGCGCCGCCACGCTATCCACCCTCATCGCCATCAGGCTGTTCGGGCAGGGCGAGGTCATCCTGTTTGCCGCCACTTCGCTGCTGACATTTTTCATCCTGGTATTCAGCGAAGTGACACCCAAGGTCATTGGCGCCTCCTACCCCGAGCGCATCGCCTACCCGGCGGGTTTCGTGCTGACGCCACTGCTCAAACTGGCCTACCCGGTGGTATGGTTCGTCAACCTTTTTGTTCAGGGCTTGCTGAAGCTGATGCGCATCAAGCCCGGGCAGCAGGAGGGCGGCAACATGCTGGGCCTGGAGGAATTGCGTACCGTGGTGCTGGAGTCGGCCAAACTGCTGCCCAGGGAACACCGGCGCATACTGCTGAATATCCTGGGCCTGGAAAGCATCACGGTGGACGACGTGATGACGCCGCGCAGCCAGATCGAGGCCATCGACCTGGAGGACGACCTGGAAAGGATCAGCCGGCAAATCGCCACCAGCCATCATACCCGCCTGCTGGTTTATGAAGGTTCGCTCGACCGCATTGCCGGCATCCTGCACGTGCGCCGCGTCCTGCATGCGCTGGCGAGCGGAGAGTTCGCGCTCGATGCCCTGCGCGAAGTCCTGCAGGAACCCTATTTTGTCCCTGCCGGCACGCAGCTCTTCAGGCAGTTGCGCCAGTTCCAGGAAAACCAGAAGCGCCTTGCGCTGGTGGTGGACGAGTATGGCGAACTGCAGGGATTGGTGACGATGGAAGACCTGCTCGAAGAAATGGTCGGCGAATTTACCACCCAGGCACCGGCGCAGTCCGGCTGGCTGCGCCGGATGGAGGATGGCAGTTGGCTGGTGGAAGGGTCGGCCCTGGTCAGGCAGATCAACCGTAAATTGGGGCTGGATTTCCCGCTGGACGGCCCCAAAACGCTGAACGGTCTGCTGCTCGAATACCTGGAGGACATCCCCGAGGCGGGCGTGAGCGTTAAAATCGGCGAAACGCCAATCGAGATCGTCCAGACGCAGGACCGGGCGGTCAAAGTCGCCCGTATCGGGGCGCTTCTTGCCGGCGAGGCAGGCGCAAACGGGCCACAGGCTTAATTTTTACGGGCTAGGGCCGATAACAGGCTGTCTGGACACTTAACAATCATGGCTGCCGTTACCAATACGACCCATTCTCCCCTGACAGGCCTGGCCAGAACATTGGTGGCCCAGGGCCTGCTTTCCGAGCCGGATGCCGAGAGCATCTGGAGCAAGGCGGCAGGCAGCGGCGACAGTTTCGTTACCGAATTGCTGAAGGGCCGCCGCTTCAAGGCGATCCAGATTGCCGAGTTCGCCGCCAGCGCCTTCGGCTATCCCTTGTTCGACCTTAATGCCGTCGATCCGGAAACGATGCCGCAGGGCGTCCTGGACTCGAAGCTCGCCCAGAAACGGCGCATGGTTGCCCTCTTCAAGCGCGGCAACAAGCTCTTTGTCGGCACCTCGGACCCCACCAACCTGCAGGCGCTCGATGAAATCAAGTTCCAGACAGGCCTCACGGTGGAGCCGGTGGTGGTCGAGGATGACAAGCTCGGCAAGCTTGTAGAAAAAGTGGCCGATGCGGCGGACAACACCATGGCGGTGCTCAATGCCGAAGATCTCAATCTGGAGTTTGCGGACGAGGAGGCGGCCGAATCGACGGAAACGCCTGGCGGCATCGAGATCGACGATGCGCCGGTCGTTCGCTACCTGCAGAAAATCATGCTGGATGCGATCAATACCGGCGCATCCGACATCCATTTCGAGCCTTACGAAAAGTACTATCGCATCCGTTACCGGCGTGACGGCATCCTTTATGAAATTGCGCAACCGCCGCTCGCGATCAAGGAAAAAATAGCCTCTCGAATCAAGGTCATTTCGCGGCTGGACATTTCCGAAAAGCGCATTCCCCAGGATGGCCGGATGAAAATGGTGCTGTCCAAGAACCGCGCCATCGATTTCAGGGTCAGCACCCTGCCGACGCTGTACGGGGAGAAAATCGTCATGCGCATTCTCGACCCGACCAGCGCGCAGTTGGGGGTCGATGCGCTCGGTTATGAGCCCTGGCAGAAGGAAATTCTGCTGAATGCGGTGCAGCGCCCTTACGGCATGGTGCTGGTGACCGGCCCCACCGGTTCGGGCAAGACGGTGTCGCTTTATACCTGCCTCAATATTCTGAACCAGCCCGGCGTCAAC
Source organism: Thiobacillus sp. UBA6205 (assembly GCA_002421825.1). GTDB lineage: Bacteria > Pseudomonadota > Gammaproteobacteria > Burkholderiales > Thiobacillaceae > UBA6918. The sequence continues at coordinate 17,714 of DISR01000030.1, forward strand.
ATTTCCACGGCCGAAGACCCAGCCGAAATCCAGTTGCCCGGCGTCAACCAGGTCAACGTCAACGACAAGGCGGGGCTGACATTCGCGGCGGCGCTGAAGTCCTTTCTGCGCCAGGATCCGGACATCATCATGGTGGGCGAGATCCGCGACCTGGAAACGGCGGATATTGCCATCAAGGCGGCGCAGACCGGCCACATGGTGCTGTCCACCCTGCACACCAACGATGCGCCGGGCACCTTGACCCGCCTTTTGAACATGGGGGTGGCGCCGTTCAACGTGGCCTCTTCGGTTATCTGCATCACTGCCCAGCGTCTGGCCAGAAAGCTGTGCTCGTGCAAGAAGCCCATCGATATTCCCAAAGAGGCATTGTTGCACGCCGGCTTCAAGGAAGAGGAACTGGACGGCAGCTGGCAGCCCTATCATGCGGGTGGATGCGAGATTTGCCAGGGTACCGGCTACAAGGGCCGTACCGGCATTTACCAGGTCATGCCGATCACGGACGAGATGACGCGCATCATCCTGAAAAACGGTTCGGCCATGGACATCGCCGACCAGGCGCGGCGTGAGGGCGTACTGGATTTGCGCCAGGCCGGCCTGCTCAAGGTCAAGGCCGGCATCACTTCGCTTGAGGAAGTCGAAGCGGTAACCAATCTTTGATGTAAACGAATCGGGAGACGCACATGGCAGTCGCAGCGACCAAGGATGCCACTTATATCTGGGAGGGCAGGGACAAGAAAGGCAAGAAGCTCAGCGGCCAGATGCTGGCTCCCGGCGAGGCGCTGGTCTCGGCCCAGTTGCGCCGCCAGGGCATTACGGCCACCAAGGTCAAAAAGCAGAGCACGCTCTTCGCCAAGACCGGCAAGATCAAGGAAAAGGACATCACCCTGTTTACCCGCCAGATGGCCGTGATGATGAAGGCCGGCGTGCCCCTGCTGCAGTCCTTCGACATCGTCGGGCGCGGCGCCGCCAATCCGGCCGTCCAGCGCCTGCTGGCGGAAGTGAAGGCGGACATCGAAAAGGGCAACAGCATGCACCAGGCCTTTGCCAAGCACCCCAAGCATTTCGACAAGCTGTTCGTAAACCTTGTGGAGGCCGGCGAGGCGGCGGGCATTCTGGAAGACGTGCTGGAGAGGCTGGCGACATACAAGGAAAAGATTCTCGCCATCAAGGGCAAGATCAAATCAGCGCTGTTCTATCCGGCGGCGGTGATCGTGGTGGCGTTCATCGTCACCGCGGCGATCATGATTTTCGTGATTCCTGCGTTCAAGGAACTGTTCACCGGTTTTGGCGCCGACCTTCCCGGCCCGACCATGCTGGTCATGAAGATGTCGGACTATTTCGTGGCGAACTGGTACCTCATTTTCGGCGGGCTGGGCGCTGCCATCTACGGGTTTGTGCAATTGTGGAAACGCTCGAAGAAAGTTCAGCGTGTCATGGACAAGCTCATGCTGCGGTTGCCGATATTCGGGCCCGTGATCGAAAAGGCCACCATCGCGCGCTGGACCCGCACCCTGTCCACCATGTTCGCGGCCGGCGTCCCCCTGGTTGAGGCGCTGGAGTCGGTCGGCGGCGCCGCGGGCAACCAGCTGTACGTTGAGGCCACGGACAAGATTCGCTCCGAAGTGGCGACCGGCAGTTCGCTCACCGTCGCCATGCAGGGAACCAACCGTTTCCCAAACATGGTGCTGCAGATGACCGCCATCGGCGAGGAGTCGGGCGCGCTCGATTCCATGCTCGGCAAGGTGGCAGACTTTTACGAGCGCGAAGTCGATGATGCGGTGGAGGCGATTTCCAGCCTGATCGAGCCCTTGATCATGGTGGTGCTGGGCACGCTGATCGGCGGCCTGGTGATTGCCATGTACCTGCCCATCTTCAAGATGGGTGCCGTGGTCGGCGAATGATGTATCTTGCCGAGGAGCCGGCCCTGTTTGCAGGGCTGGTTTTTTTATTGGGGCTTGCGGTCGGCAGTTTTCTCAATGTCGTCATCCACCGGCTGCCGCGCATGCTGGAAGCGGACTGGCAGGCGCAGTGCGCCGAGCTCAGGGGCGAAACCCCGCAGACGCCGCAGCCTGCCTACACCCTCTCGACCCCGCGCTCAGCCTGCCCGCCCTGCGGCCACCGAATCACCGCGCTGGAAAACATCCCCGTCCTGTCCTGGCTGTATTTGCGCGGCCGCTGTTCTGCGTGCGGCAGCCGCATCAGCGCACGCTATCCGCTGGTGGAACTGCTGACGGCGATTTTGTCCGCACTTGCGGCCTGGCAGTATGGTTTTGGCGCGTTTGCGCTGGGAACCATCGTATTTGTCTGGGCGCTCATCGCGCTGGCCTTCATCGATCTCGACACCACGCTGTTGCCAGACGACATTACGCTGCCACTGCTGTGGCTGGGCCTGCTGTTCAATGTGTTTGGAGTTTTCACCAGCCTGCAGTCGGCCGTGATCGGCGCCATGGCAGGTTATCTTTCCCTGTGGAGCGTGTACTGGCTGTTCAAGCTGGCCACCGGCAAGGACGGCATGGGCTATGGCGATTTCAAGCTGCTTGCGGCGATCGGCGCTTGGCTGGGCTGGGAGATGCTGCCGTTGACCATCCTGCTTTCTTCCGCGGTCGGCGCCGCCGTGGGCATCGCCATGGTGCTTCTCGTCAAGCATGACCGGCGCATACCCATTCCCTTCGGGCCTTATCTGGCCGGCGGCGGCGTGATCGCCCTGTTTTTCGGTGCGCCCATCATGCAGGCCTATCTGGGCAGTTTCTGATGCTCAGGGTCGGCGTTACCGGCGGGCTGGGCGCGGGCAAATCGACAGTGAGCCAGATGTTCGCCAGGCTGGGCGCGCCGGTCATCGATGCCGACGAGATTTCGCACGAGCTGACCGCAAGGGGGGGGAACGCCATACCCGCGATCCGGGAAAGCTTCGGAGAGGCCGCATTCAATCCGGACGGCAGTTTGAGCCGCGCCGCGCTGCGGGCGCGCATACTCGCGGACAAGGCCGCAAAGAAAGAATTGGAGGGCATTCTCCATCCGCGCATCCGGGCCGAGGCCGGGCGCAGGCTGGCAGAGACGAACGCGCCCTATGTCTTGCTGGTCGTCCCCCTGCTGCTGGAAACCGGCGCCTACGGAGACATGATCGACCGCGTGCTGGTGGTTGATTGCAATGAAGAAACGCAGCTGCAGCGTGCGCTGGCGCGGGGCGGCTGGAGCGAGACGGAGATTCGCGCCATGCTTGCTAGCCAGGCCTCCCGCAAGGACAGACTGGCGCATGCGGACGACGTCATCGATTCGGATTGCGACCTGGCCGAGCTAAACAGCCGTGTGGCGGCGCTGGACCGAGAATACCGCCGGATGTCCGCCCAAATGCTTTGATTTTGCTCGGCAATCGGGGAAAATCGGGACAAACCCACATATTTCAGGTTCAGGCCGCGCGTGATCCGCTACGAATACCCGCTCAACGAACGTGTCCGCACCCTATTGCGGCTGGAGGACCTGTTCGACCGGCTCAACTGGCATGTGCAGGGAGAGCATCCCTACAATCATCATGCCGCCCTGGTGACGCTGTTCGAAATCGCGGACGTTGCCGCCAGGGGCGACCTCAAGACGGATCTCCTGCAGGAGCTCGAGCGCCAGCGCTCCGCGCTGTCGGTGCTGCGAGGCAACCCGGATGTGGAGCAGACTCGCCTCGACGGCGTGCTGCAGGAAATTGACATGGCCCATGCCGGCATCTACCGGCTGGCGGGCCGCATCGGACAGCACATGAAGGAGGACGAGTGGCTGACTGCGGTGAGGCAGCGCGCCATTATTCCGGGCGGACTGTGCGAGTTCGACCTTCCCGCATACCATCGCTGGCTGCATGAGCCCACGGAAACCAGGCACGCAAATCTGCGGCAATGGCTCGCACCCATGCTGCCGGTGCGTTCAGGCCTCGACATCGTATTGCGCCTGATGCGTGAAAGCTGCCGTCCGGGGATGCAACAGGCCATCAACGGCGTGTATCAGCAGATGCTGGAGTCCGGCGCGCGGCCGGCGCAGATGATCCGGGTCGGCGTGGACGAGGAATTTTGCTGCGTGCCGGAAATTTCGGCCAACAAATACATGCTCAATATCCGTTTTGTGCGCAGCCTGCCGGGCGAATCCAAGGTGTGCGCGGATTCCATGCCCTTCGAGCTGACTTTCTGCACACTATGAAGGACATGCCGGAAAAAGCGCCGCTGGTCGCCTGCCCCTGCTGCGGGACGGAAGTGCTCTGGGAGCCGCGCAACAAGCACCGCCCGTTTTGCAGCGAACGCTGCAAGCNNTCAGCGAGGAAGCTGAAAATAAAATTTGAACCATGGGGGGCACGGGGAAAAGCAGATCAAAAGGCAAAAATCAAAAAGCAAAATTCAAAATCGCTTTCCCCCTTTAGCCCCGTGTTCCCCGTGGTTAACTGGGATTTCAGGAATTAAATTATTTGTAGGTTTCCACGCCGTGCTCGGTGCCGAGCAGCAGCACGTCGGCAGGACGTCTTGCAAACAGACCGTTGGTCACCACGCCGGTCAGCTGGTTGATTGCGCTCTCCAGCGCGACTGGATCCAGGATGTTCAAGCCGTGCACGTCGAGGATGACGTTGCCGTTGTCGGTGGTGAAACCTTCGCGCAGCCTGGGCTGCCCGCCCAGCTTGACCAGTTCGCGCGCGACATGGCTGCGCGCCATGGGGATGACCTCGACCGGCAGCGGGAACTTGCCCAGCACGTCCACCAGCTTGGTCTGGTCTGCCACGCAGATAAAGTATTTGGCGCAGGCCGCGACGATCTTCTCGCGCGTCAGCGCGCCGCCGCCGCCCTTGATCATGTGGAAATTGCGCGTGATTTCGTCGGCGCCGTCGACATAGACTTCCATGCCGCCCACGCTGTTCAGGTCCAGCACCTCGATGCCGTGGCTTTTCAGGCGCTGGGCAGTAGCCTCGGAACTGGCGACGGCGCCATCGATGCGGCCTTTCACCTTGGCCAGTTCGTCGATGAAATAGTTGGCGGTCGAGCCGGTGCCCACGCCGATGATGCCGCTCTTCACGTATTCGACGGCTGCACGCGCAACCGCCTGTTTCATTTCGTCCTGTGTCATTTTTACTGGTCCCGTCGTCAAAATTTCCCGAAGATTAGCCGTAAAGCCTGTTTTCCACAAACCCAAACCCGCGGGAATCCTGTTAATCTTTCGCCATCATGACTTCGCAAATAAACGATTACCTCGAACGCATTCTGACCGCGCGCGTGTACGATGTGGCGATCGAATCGCAGTTGGATTTTGCCTCCAACCTGTCTCGGCGCCTGGGCAATTCCGTCTTCCTGAAGCGCGAGGACCTGCAGCCGGTATTCTCGTTCAAGCTGCGCGGCGCCTACAACAAGATGGCCCGCCTGACGCCGGCGCAGCTGAAGCGCGGCGTGGTGGCGGCTTCGGCTGGAAACCATGCCCAGGGCGTGGCGCTGGCCGCGCAGAAACTGGGGGCAAAAGCCGTCATCGTCATGCCGGCCACCACCCCGCAGATCAAGATCGATGCCGTCGCCTCGCGCGGCGCCAAGGTCATCCTGCACGGCGATTCCTACGACGAGGCCTACGAACATGCCGTGGTGCTGGCCAAAAAGCAGAACAAGACTTTTGTCCATCCCTACGACGACCCCGATGTCATCGCGGGGCAGGGCACCATTGCCATGGAAATGCTGCACCAGCACCAGGGCCCGATCCATGCCGTGTACGTGCCGGTGGGCGGCGGCGGCCTGATCGCCGGCATCGCCGCCTACATCAAGCGCCTGCGCCCGGAGATCAAGGTAATCGGCGTGGAGCCCGAGGATGCCGATGCCATGGCGCGCTCGCTCTGCCGCAGCGAACGGGTGAAACTCGAGCGCGTGGGCATTTTTGCCGACGGCGTGGCGGTCAAGCAGGTCGGCAAGGAAACCTTCCGCCTGGCGCAGCTCTACGTCGATGAAATCATCCGCGTCGACAACGATGCCATCTGCGCCGCGATCAAGGACGTGTTCGAGGACACGCGCTCGATTCTGGAACCGGCCGGCGCGCTCTCCGTGGCGGGACTCAAGGCCGCGGTAGCCGGGGACAAGCTCAAGGACAAGACCCTGATCGCGATTGCTTCCGGCGCGAACATGAATTTCGACCGCCTGCGCCATGTGGCCGAGCGCGCGGAGCTGGGCGAGAAGCGCGAGGCCATCCTCGCCGTGACCATCCCCGAAACACCGGGCAGCTTCAAGGCCTTCTGTTCGCTGCTGGGCGCGCGCAACATCACCGAGTTCAATTACCGTTTCGACGACCCCAGGCTGGCGCGGGTGTTCGTCGGCCTGCAAATCCAGGGCGCGGGCGAAATCCAGAAACTGGTCGCGCAGTTGAAGAAGCACAAGCTGGATGCCGTCGACCTATCCGACAACGAGATGGCCAAGCTGCATGTGCGCCATCTGGTGGGCGGCCACGCGCCGCTGGCCAGCAACGAACTGCTTTACCGCTTCGAGTTCCCCGAGCGCCCGGGCGCGCTGATGAACTTCCTCAACAGCATGAGCCACGACTGGAACATCAGCCTGTTCCATTACCGCAACCATGGCACTGATTACGGCCGCATCCTGGTGGGTATCCAGGTGCCGCCAAAAGAAAAACCCAGCTTCCGGAAATTCCTGGACAAGCTGGGCTACCGCTACTGGGACGAAACCCGCAATCCGGCCTACAAGCTGTTTCTGGCCTGAGCGGATGCTGGCGCACCTCTTCCTATTCTTTTTTCGTTTCGCAGGTGTTCATTCCCAGAATGCTGTAGGCGGGACAGACGCGGAACAGCGCGGTGGCGAGGGGCAATATGCCTATCAGTGCCCAGGCGGGGCCGTCCAGCAGCCACCAGATAATCAATGCACAACCAACGGCAATTCGAATATAACGATCGGTGTCCCCAATGTTCGCTGTCATATCGCCCTCCATGGCTTGAAAAAGTGGATGGCCCGGCGTTCACTGCGTGCATTTCGCCAAGCCGGCCCCAGTATAACCAAATCGCTGCTGGTTCTGTTCGCATTGGTGCCTCCCGCTCCGAGCCATGCTGGCAGCGGCAATGATTTCCTGGCCGCACGCGAGGCCTGGGCCAGGGGAGACATGCGCCGTTTCGAGCAGTTTGCCGCAAAAATCCCCGGCGCCCACGTGTTGCGGCCTTACATCGAGTATTGGCGCGTTGCGCGCCAACTCGACGATGACGCCAGGGTTGCCGAGTTTCTGGCATCCTATTCGGATAGCTGGGTGGCGGAAAGGCTGCGCGGCGACTGGCTCAAGGATCTGGGCCGGCGCGAAAACTGGGCAGCCTATTTCGCCGAATTCCCGCGACTTGCCAGGCCTGACGCGGCCCATGCCTGTTTCGCGCGTCGGGCGGAACTGGCGCTGGGCAATCGCACCGCACTGGATCAGGCCGTCGGCCTCTGGTTCACCGGCAAGGACATGCCGTCCGCCTGCACGCCCCTCTTCACTTCGCTGCTGTCCCAGGGGCTGCTGACCGAAGAGGATGTGTGGAGGCGCATGCGGCTGGTCCTTGAGGCCGGCAACCCCGGCATGGCGAAATCGCTGCTGGCCTCGATCCCGCAGGAAGCGCGTCCTGCATCGGCGGGAATCGATCGCGCCTACCAGGAACCGTCGAAATATCTGGCGGGCGAACTCGATTGGGGCAAGCGCGCACAGCGCGAGCTCGGTTTCCACGCCTTGTCGCGCCTGGCAAAGACCGATTCAGACGCCGCGGCGCGGGGGCTGGAACCCGTGTTGCCGTTATTGTCCGTGGCCGACCGGCAGTATGTATGGGGGCTGCTGGCGACAGAGGCGGCGCGCCGGCACGAGCCGCAGGCATTGCTCTGGTTCCAGAAAACAGGGGGTGTCGGGCTTTCCGAGTTCCGGCGCGAATGGTGGGCCAGGGCCGCCCTGCGCGCGGGCGACTGGCACTCGGTATTGCGGGCGATCAGCGGAATGGGCGATGACGGCCGGAACCAGCCGGTCTGGCAGTACTGGCAGGGCAGGGCCCTGAAGGCGCTTGGGCGGATGCAGGAAGCCAACCGGATCTTCGCCAACCTGTCGCGCGAGCACCATTACTACGGCCTGCTGGCCGGCGAGGAACTGGGCGCGGTAATGGGCGAGCAGACCGTCAACATCAAGGTTTCTGGCAATGAGGTCGAGTTGATCGCCCGTGACGCAGGCATTGCGCGCGCGCTGGCGCTGTACGAACTGGAACTGCGCACGGAGGCCACGAACGAGTGGATATGGGCGGTGCGGAATTTCGGCGATCGCCAACTGCTGGCGGCGGCGGAGCTTGCAAAGAGCAGGAATTGGCATGACCGCGCCATCAATACGGCGGAGAAAACCCGCGAGTTGCACGATTTCGATTTGCGCTTCCTGGCGCCCTACCGCGAGCTTGCATCGAGGGAATCCAGGGCGAACAGGCTGGACGAGGCCTGGGTGTACGGACTGATTCGCCAGGAGAGCCGGTTTGTGAATGTCGCGAGATCCAGCGTGGGTGCGGCCGGCCTGATGCAGATCATGCCCGCGACCGGGCGCTGGATCGCCCAGCGCCTGGGGATCAAGCGATTCAACGCCAAGAAGCTCAATGAACCGGAAACCAACATCAAGTTTGGCGCCTATTATCTGAGGCATGTGCAGGAAAGCCTCGACGGGCACCCGGTGCTGGCGACCGCCGCCTACAATGCGGGCCCGCGGCGCGCAGAGCGTTGGCGTGACGGCGGATCCATGGAAGGGGCGATTTACATAGAGAGCATTCCATTCACGGAGACACGGGATTACGTGAAAAAGGTCATGAGCAACGCCATGTACTACGCGTTGCGCTTCGGCCAGCCTTCCGTGCTGCTGGCTGACCGCCTGGGCACCATTCCGGGGCGTGACGGGCCGGTTCCGCCCGGGGGAGCAAACGATGGGCAGCCCAGTCTGGAATCAAGCGAGGGCGACAGTTAAAATCGCCCGCATCATCGAATGGGGCAACGAATATGAGCTTCGAGAAAATTTGTGTTCTGGGCGGATCTGGCTTCGTTGGCACCGTCCTGGTTTCCGAACTGGCCGCGCGCGGCAGGCAAGTGAAGGTTCTGACCCGCAGGCGCGAGCACGCAAAAGGCCTGATCCTGCTGCCGACCGTCGATGTGGTGGAGGCGAATATTCATGATGAGCGCATACTGGCGCGCGAATTTCGCGGCTGTGATGCCGCCATCAATCTGGTTGGCGTCCTGCATGAAAACGTCAAGGGCCGCGTGGACAAACCGCAGGCCAGGCGCGGCGATTTTCACGAGAATCATGTGGAGTTGCCGCGCAAGGCCATCAGCGCCTGTGCCGAAGCCGGGATTTCGCGTTTTTTGCACATGAGCGCGCTTGGCGCCGACCCCACATCGCGCTCCAATTATCAGCGCTCGAAAGGCGTGGGCGAGGCGCTGGTGCGCGAGGCCGGCTGGGATGCGAATCCCGACCCGGGCACGCTCGGCGGCGCCAAGCTGACGGCGCGGCGCGGCATGCAGGTGACGATCTTCCGGCCGTCGGTCATCTTCGGACCCGGCGACAGTTTCCTCAATCTGTTCGCACGCCTGCTCAAGCTGCTGCCGGCGGTTCCGCTGGCTTGCCCGCATGCGCGCTTCCAGCCGGTCTATGTGGGCGATGTCGCCAAGGCTTTTGCCGACGGCCTGGATGATCCGGACAGCTTCAGCCGAACCTATGACCTGTGCGGCCCGGACGAGTACACCCTGCTGGAGCTGATGCAGTTCCTGCAAAAGACGCTGAACCGCGGCAGCCGGCTGATCCCGCTGCCTGACCGATTGTCTTATCTCAATGCCTGGATGCTGGAGTTCAAGCCGGGCGCGAAGCTGATGACGCGCGACAACTACTATGCCATGCAGACGCCTAATGTCTGCAGCGACGGCAATGGTGCGCCGCCCAACTGGCAGCCGCAGGCACTGGAGGCGCTGGCGCCGGCGTGGCTCACCGGTGCGCAGATGCGCGGACATTACAGCGAATACCGCAACCAGGCGCACAGGTAGGCCGAGCCAACGTGAAAACCTATGTGGTGGGGGGGGCGGTCAGGGACCTGTTGCTCGGTCTGCCCGTGCAGGACCGCGATCACGTGGTGGTCGGTGCCACGCCGGAGGAAATGGCAGCCAGGGGCTTCAGGCCGGTCGGCCAGGACTTCCCGGTTTTTTTGCACCCGCAAACCCACGAGGAATATGCGCTGGCGCGCACCGAGCGCAAATCCGGGCATGGCTACAAGGGCTTCACCGTCTACGCTTCGCCCGAAGTCACGCTGGAAGAAGACCTGCGCCGGCGCGATCTCACCATCAACGCCATGGCGCTCGACGAAGCCGGCGGGATTGTCGACCCCTATGGCGGCCAGGCCGATTTAAAAGCGAAAATCTTCCGTCACGTCAGTGAGGCTTTCGCCGAAGATCCCGTTCGCATTCTCAGGGTGGCGCGTTTTGCCGCGCGCTTCCCTGATTTTGCCGTCGCGGCAGAGACCCTGGCCTTGATGAAGGAAATCGTTGAAGCCGGCGAGGCGGATGCGCTGGTGCCCGAGCGCGTGTGGCAGGAACTGTCGCGCGGCCTCATGGAGCGCCAGCCTTCGCGCATGTTCCTGGTGTTGCGCGAATGCGGCGCGCTGGCGAAACTGTTCCCGGAAATCGATCGCCTGTTCGGCGTGCCCCAGCCGCCGGAACACCACCCGGAAATCGACACCGGCGCGCACGTCATGCTGGTGGTGGACTGGGCCGCGCGCCAGGGCTACAGCCTGGCCGTGCGTTTTGCCGCACTCACCCACGACCTCGGCAAGGGGGCAACCCCCCCCGAGCTTTGGCCCCGCCATGTCGGCCACGAGGCGAAAAGCGCGGAACTGGTGCGCGCCCTGAGCGAGCGCAGCCGCGTACCCGCAGACTGCCGTGATCTGGCCGTGGCGGTCGCGCGCGAACACGGCATCGTGCACCGTGCCCTCGAACTGCGCCCCGGCACCGTGGTGGAACTGCTGGAGCGCGTCGATGCCTTCCGCCGGCCGCAGCGTTTCGATGAATTCCTGCAGGCCTGCGAATGCGATTTTCGCGGCCGCCCCGGTTATCAGAACCGGCCTTTTCCTGCCGCCGGCCACCTCAGGCAGGCGCTGCAGGCGGCACTCGGCATCGATGCCGGCGCGGTGGCGAAAAGGGTGGAGCCGGCCAGAATCAGGGAGGCGGTTTTTCAGGCCCGCGCCGAAGCCGTGGCGATCTGGCGGCAGGGTCTGGGCTAGCCGGAACGGTCGCGGCATTGTCGAGCCGTGTGGCCCGCAACTCGACCGCGGCGTAAAACGCATCGAAGTCGCCGCCGGCTTCGGCAAGCAACTTGCGAAACATCTCCACATCATCGAAATAAGTCGTCACTGCCGCCAGCTTGGCGTTGTTCAAGTCATCGTCGAACCAGGGGTCGTATGCCGACCAGGCCGGATCGAGCGCCTTGCGCTGCTGCTGGGCCTGGCGCATGGCCTTGAAAACCTGCCTTTTGCCCTGGCGTTTTTGTGCCGCACTGTTGTTCGCGGCATACAGTTCCGCAAGCTTTGCGCGCGCGCCTTTCACTTGCGCGAAAAATTCATCGGATCGTTCGAGCGCCGCGCGATAGCGTTCGAGTCCAGCTGCGTCATTGCGGCTTTCCAGCCAGCGCAAGGTGCCTTCGATTTCCACCGCGCGCGCGAAGGATTCGTTGAAGGCCGCATTGCTTTTCACGTACACGACCTGGTGCGCGAGTTCGTGGAAGATCAGCCCGGCCAGCCTTTCCTCGGGCAGGCGCAGCATGGTCGAGGTGACGGGGTCGTCGAAGAAGCCCAGCGTGGAATAGGCCGTAACGCCAGCAACCAGCACGTCGTCGCCGGTTTCCTTGAATTCGGCCGCATATTGGTCGGCCAGTTGCTTCGAATAATAGCCGCGATAGGGCACGCAGCCGACTATCGGAAAGCAGGAGTTGCGCGGAAGCAGTTCGAATTCGGGCACGACCCATACACTCCAGACCGGATAGTCACGGTCAAGCGGGGCATAGCTGCGGTAGGACCCGTTGTCGGGCAGGCCCAGTTCGCGGCTGGCGAAATTGCGCATGGCGGCAACTCGCTGCAGATGTATCCCGAGTTCAGCCGTTGCATTTGCGTCGGACACGGCCTGGGCGAACGGCTGCCGTCTGGCCATCAGGTCCAGATGTCCGAACGAGGCATGTATGGGATAACAGCCGGGCAGCGCGGGCAGCAGGGCGAAAAGCAGGCGTAATCGGTCTTTCAAGGGCTTCGGCTGGCTGGAGGATTGCAGCATGAGATTAATCCATGCCGCCCGACTTTGCATACGGAGCACGACATGAAAAAACGGGCGAACCCCCGTTCGCCCGCATGCTTTGCGCTATCGGTTAGCGGTAGTGGCGGTCTTTCCAGTCGCCACGCCCGTCCCGCCAACCGTCCCGACGGTCATCCCGGTGGCCATCCCAGCGGCCATCCCAGCGGNNCCAGCGGTCGTTCCAGCGGTCGTTCCAGTCGTGCCGGTAATGGTGCCTGTACTTGTGATGGTGGACGTGATGGACGACGGGGCGCGGCACCCAGATGACGTGTCCGGGTCGGCGGTGGCTGTGTGTCCAGTAATGCTGCCCGCCCACTTCGTACATGATGCGGAAGCCGTCATGATGGCGGCCGCTGCCGAACGAGATGGAAAAGTGGGGTTCGACCGTGACGACACGGCCGTAGACGTAGTCGCCGGCCATCGCGCCGGTCGAGGCGGCAAGCAAGGCAACGGCGCCCAGGATCTTGGGTAACAGGCTTTTGCGTAACATGGCGGTTCTCCTTTAAACGGATGCTCCCTTTTGCTTACCAGCGGCTGCGGCTTTCGTTCCAGCGGCCGCCGCGCGATTGGTCAGCCACGCTGAAGCTCACATTCAGGCTCAGCCACTCGCCCGGGTCGTAGGGCAGGCGGGTAGAGAAGTTCCTGCCGTTGTAGCGGTAGGTCACGTCGTAGCCGACGATCTCCTGGCGGTAGTTGTCGGTCACCCGGCAGCGTTCGACCGGGCGTTCCTCGTAGGCATGGCTGTCGCCGCGATCGTTCCAGCGGTCGCCCACCACCGCGCCGGTGGCGGCACCGACGGCGGCGGCGGCGACCTTGCCGCTGCCCTTGCCGACGGTGGAGCCGACCAGGCCGCCCACCACCGCGCCGAGGATGGCGCCGCCGGTGTTGTTGCCGTTGCGATAGGTCTCGCGGCTTTCGTATTCGGTCCAGCACTCGCGGCGGGGTTCGTTGACCTGCTCGTAGACCGGCGTCGAGGACACCACCTTGGCGCGGTCGCGGAACTCATGGCCGTAATCGGCCATCGCCACGCCGGAAGACAGCGCCAGCACGGCAGCAAGGCCGGCGATCAGGGGTTTGGTACGGGTTTGCATGGTCAGGCTCCTCTTGTTGATTCAATGTCCGCGAAACTTAACGACGTCCGCGGTCGTCCTGTCCCGGGTGGGGGTTGCGGCGCTCGTAGCCGTAGCCGTAGCCGCGCTCGCGTTCATGTTCCTCGGCCTTGCGCTCGCCTTTCCTCTGCTGCTGGCGATTGGCCTTGCGCATCTCGCGGTCTTCGCGCTTGCCGAACTCGCGCTCTCCGCGCTCGTTCTGGACGGAGAACTCGTAAAAGTCCCTGTCCATGAAGCGCGGGCCGGCCGCCGCCTGCCCCGACCAAACCAGTCCGGCCAGGCTTGCGATCAACACAGCAGAAAAACGTGCGTTCATGTATCTCTCCTTTTGGGGAAGACGTTGCCGCCTTCCACGCTTCGCAGTATGGGTGGGAGTCGTAACCATGCGGTTTCCCGCAAACCGGATTTTGTAACAAGTTGTAACGCCGGGATTATCAGCGTCGACCGTGGGCTGATATATTGGCCCCCATGAGCGAAAACACCCCCCTGATCTACGTGGTCGACGACGACGCCGGCATTCGCGATTCGCTGGCCGAATACCTGGCCGGCCAGGGCTTCGAGGTCGCCTGCGCCGACGGCGGCACGGCGCTGGATGGGCTGCTGGAAAAGGCCCGTCCCGCCCTGCTGGTGCTGGACCTGATGATGCCCGGCGAAGACGGCCTCTCCATTGCGCGCAGGCTCAAGGGCCAGGCGGGTGCGCCGCCCATCATCATGCTTTCTGCCAAGGGCGAGGACATCGACCGCATTGTCGGCCTCGAAGTCGGCGCCGACGATTACCTGCCCAAGCCCTTCAATCCGCGCGAACTGCTCGCGCGCATCCGCGCCGTCATGCGGCGCGGCGCGGCGACACCGGCTGCAGCCGACGAACCGCTCAGGGTGTTCGAATTCGGCCCCTTCACGGCCAACCTGGACGCCCGCTCGCTCAGCCGCGGCGACGAGGAAATCGAACTCACCAGCGGCGAATTCAGCCTGCTGGAAATCTTCGTCGCCCACCCCAACCGCGCGCTGTCGCGCGACTGGCTCATGGACCAGCTGCGCGGCTTCGAACGCGACCCCTTCGACCGCAGCATCGACGTGCGCGTCAACCGCCTGCGCAAAAAGATCGAGGACGACCCCGCCAATCCGCGCTACATCAAGACGGTGTGGGGGCAGGGGTATCTGTTTGTGCCGCAGGGAAAGGCCTGACCGGCCCCCATGATCCGCTCCCTCTTCGCCCGCACCGCGCTGATCCTGGCCGTGGTGTTCCTGCTGTTCCAGGCCATGGCCACGCTGGTGGTGTATCGCACCGTGGTCAAGCCGGTGGCGGTGCGGTCGGCGGATGATTTGGCCGGCCTGATCGTGTTGTCGGCGCAGACCTGGGTGGAGTTGCCGCCGGAGGTACGGCCGGCGTTCGAGCGTGAACTGGCCCAACGCCACGGGTTGCGGCTGCAGGCGGCATCTGGCGCCATCAGGCCGCCCGCGGCGCAATTTCCCTTCAGGCAGGAAATCGAGCAGGCGCTGTCCAAACGCTTGGATACGAAAATCCTGCTGGAAGGCGGCAAAGAAAGCGGCACGGCCTGGGTGGTGATGGCCATCGGCGGCAGGCAATTGCAGGCGGGATTCTTCCCCGATCGCTACGCGGTGCGGCCGCCGCTCGCTGCGGTGACACTGGTTTCGCTCGGGACTTTCCTGGTTTTGCTCACGGCCCTGCTCCTGGTCAGGCGCATCATCGTGCCGCTGGCACGCGCATCGCGTGCGGCGGGCGTGGTGGGCAAGGGCGGCATGCCCGAGCCCTTGCCGGAAACCGGACCGCAGGAACTGGCCGACCTGGCGCGCCGCTTCAACCAGATGGCGCGCGAGGTGCAGCAACTGCTGGAAAACCGCACCACCCTGCTGGGCGGCATTTCGCACGACCTGCGCACGCCCTTGACGCGCCTGCAGTTGAACCTCGAACTGCTGCGCGAGAAATTCGACCCGGCAAAACTTGACCGCATGCAGAAGGACCTGGCCGAGATGAACGCCATGATCGGCGGTTATCTCGAACTCGCGCGCAGCACCCAGCCGGAAATGGCGCAGGAAGTCGACCTCGACGGGTTGCTGAAGAAACTGGCCGAGAAGCATGGCGCGAATTATCAATCCAGCGGCGTTTGCCGTTTTCGCGCCGGGCCGGCTGCGTTGACACGCGTCCTCGACAACCTGCTGCAGAACGCCCATCGCTACGGCGCGGGCGAGGCCGCGCCGGAACTGCACCTGACATGCGGGACGAAGCACGTGGAAATCGCGGTGCTGGATTCCGGCCCCGGCATCCCGGAGGCCGAACTGGAAAAAGTGCTGCGCCCCTTCTACCGCCTGGAAGCCTCGCGCGCCGCCGCCACCGGTGGCACCGGCCTGGGCCTGGCCATCGTCAAGCAACTGGCCGAGATCAACGGCTGGGAAATCAGGCTGCGCAACCGCGCCGAAGGCGGGCTCGAAGCCAGACTCATTCTTGCTGCAGATTTCAACCCGCCTGACCGCCCAAGCCGGAAACCTTGACTACCTGAACGGCTTGCACTGGTATGACCGCTTTCGAGATATCGATTGCTGGTGTGCTATGCCCTATGTAGGCCAGAAGCGGAAGTACAGGCTGAGTGGTCTGAGCGTCTTTTGCTCGGCCTAAGCGGCCGTGCTGATCGCCGATTCTCTACGACTGCAATCGGCCAGAAGCGGACCTAATAGCTTGCTTATTTGATTGTCTTCTTACCATCCAGCAGTGGTCATTCAAAATGAGTGAAATCGGGTTTCCCGTGAGATACTGTAGCGACGAGAAAGTCTTCGCCAATCGCCTGTAATAAACAGAACTATGATGACGGCAAGATGATCTCAACTTAATTATTAAAAGAAAACCAATTCAACGGGAGGCACAACATGCCTGAGGTAATATCAAAGGGGAAACTCTGCCATTTGGCCAATCCATTCCTTATAAGCCTTTTGGTCTGGTTGTCGGGATGTGCGATACAAACACCACCGATTGAACAGAAAGAGGCCCCACAGTCGTCAGCCACGCAAAAAGCTGCCCAGCAGGCTGTTACTTCACAAGCCCCCGCAACGCCCACTTTAAAAAGAAAGATTGCTTTAGGGCGTATCACTAACGAAACGAATTATGGCCAATCACTCTTGCGTGATCGCCACGATGACCCTCTAGGCAAACAGGTCACGGATCTGATGAGCAAGGCACTTACAGAATCTGGTGCCTATCTAGTCTTTGAACGGCCGGACATTGGCCGCATACAAGCAGAGGGCAGCCTTACCGGTACCAACCTCAATCTGATCGGGGTCGATGCCCTTATCATCGGATCCCTCACAGAATTCGGCCGCAAAACCTTGGGCGAAACAGGTTTCGCGTCATCCAGCAAGCGCCAGGTTGCCTTTGCCAAAGTTGATGTGCGAGTCGTTGATGTAAATACAGGGCATGTATTTTTTGCCACATCAGGTGCAGGTGAAGCATCAACAGAAACTGCGTCAACCTTCGGATTTGGCTCACAGGCTGGGTACGATGGCACGCTAAACGACGCTGCAATCAGGCAGGCCGTTGCTGGTGCTGTAAGCAGATTAACGGTGGAGATGAGTTCGCGCCCATGGCAGACCTACATATTAAAGGCTGACGGGAATCGTGTTTTCTTGGGCGGTGGCAAGAGCCAAGGTATTAAACCCGGGATGCAGTTCGCTGTCCAAACCCAGGGGGAGCAAGTGAAATCGCCTCAAACAGGTGCATTGATCACTTTGCCTGGCCAAGTGATTGCTCAACTACGAATTGATAGTCTATTTGGCGACAGCGAGCTCAATGAAGGGTCCGTCGCTTCCGTCACCTCGGGGTCCCTTGCAGGGTATAAACCAGAACAGCTACTAATCCGTTACGAGGGGGCCACGCAATGAAAAAGATGATGACAGCCATGATCATGGCGAGCGGCCTGCTTGGCGTGCTGCTTGTTGGGGGGTGTACCCAAATGCCCACAGAGAAACAAAGCATAACGGATATGCGTCCACAGATCTCTTTTAAGACAGTTGATGATCGGGTACGCAGCGCAAGAGTGGTTCTGGATGGGCTCGATATGGGGTCTATCGGGGAATACGTTGAGGGTTCAACTTCATTACGCATTCACCCTGGAACCCATATGCTAAGTGTTACCTTAGGGAATCAAGTTGTTCTTGAAGAAAAGTTTTATGCAGGTGATGGGACGAATCGCACCTTCATAGTTAAATAAGGAAATTAAAGTGCGTTTCTTACTAATACTGTCATCTGTGGTCGCTCTTGGAGGTTGTGCAACGCCTTCACTTTATGATTGGGGCAACTATGAGAAGGGGCTCTACGAAGGGTACAAAGACCCGACCAAAATAGAGGCATTGCGCCTTGAATTGGAAGCACACATTGCCGAAATGGAAAAATCCGGAAAGAAAGTTGCTCCGGGTCTTTTTGCAGAATTGGGTACGCTATATCTCCAGTCTGGTTCGTCCGATAAGGCAATAGCCATGTACTCCCGTGAGCAGGATACATGGCCGGAAAGCAAGGGGCTGATGACTGCGATGATCAAGAACCTTGAGAGGCGTCAGCAGGTTCGGGAGGAGGTGGCAAAATGAGAATAACTCCATTGGCCTTAATTCTGGCTGTTTTGACGGGGTGTGTTGCGCAACCGGTTAGGCAGGATATGAGCGCTTTCCAAGCCGCCGCTCCCCGTTCAATTCTGGTTGTGCCGATTATCAATAAATCACTGGATGTTGATGCGCCCAACTATGTGCTTGCGGCTATGCCCATTCCTATATCAGACAAGGGCTATTACGTTTTCCCCGTAAATACGACTAAGTACGTATTGGAGCAAGAGGGCTATTACGAAGGTGAGCGCGTTCATCAGCTTCCAGCCTCAGAATTGGCCAAACTATTTGGCGCTGACGCCGTGCTCTACGTATCAATTAACCGGTGGGATGCTCAATACGCTCTAATTACCACAACCGTTACTGTTGAATTTGATTACCGCATGGTGAGCAAAGATGGCACAGAAATCTGGAAAGAGAGTAAGCGAATGCAGTATCAGCCACAGAACAACAACTCTGGCTCTCCACTTGCAACACTTATTGTTGCAGTGGTCAATGCGGCGGTAACGCGTGCAGCACCAAACTATATGCCTCTGACTAGGCAAGCCAATAAAGAGGTTTTTGTCTCTGGGGTGAATGCTCTTCCGGATGGGCCGTATCTACCGGCCTCAGCCAAGAAGCAATAAACCGGGCCGCACAACAATGGCTATATGGGCGCGGCGAAACTGCCAGACTGGTTTATCAAAGGTCCGTACTTCGCCAATAAGCAGACATTAGCTTTTATCTGCCATCTGCCCGCTTCGGGTCGGAAGCGGTCGTGGCACGCTAAAGAGCCGAATGACCGTTCAGGCCGAACAAAAGACGCTCAGACCACTCAGCCTGTACTTCCGCTTCTGGTCGATTTGCGCCCTCTGACGAGTCAAGCAAAGCAGACATCCGGTCAATATCCACAAGGCGGGCAGTCCTGGTCGGAATGATGATCACGGCCCACCGCCCGGCACTTGTCGGTTGATAGCCTTAGACAGCCGGAAACCGCCCCATTGCGGGTAAAATCACCGTTTTGAGCGTTCGAAGAAGCTGTCGATGCAAACCTTTCAGGAACTGATCCTGGCCCTGCAGACTTATTGGGCCAAACAGGGCTGTGCGCTGCTGCAGCCTTATGACATGGAAGTCGGGGCGGGCACCTCGCATACCGCCACCTTTTTGCGCGCCCTCGGCCCCGAGCCGTGGAAAGCTGCCTACGTGCAGCCCTCACGCCGTCCCAAGGACGGCCGTTATGGCGAAAACCCCAACCGCCTGCAGCATTACTACCAGTTCCAGGTGGTGCTGAAGCCGGCGCCTGCCAACATCCTCGAGCTGTACCTCGGTTCGCTGGAGGTGCTGGGCTTCGACCTGAAAAAGAACGACGTGCGCTTTGTCGAGGACGACTGGGAAAACCCCACNNTTCACCTATTTCCAGCAGGTCGGCGGCATCGACTGCAAGCCCATCACCGGCGAGATCACCTACGGCCTCGAGCGCCTGGCCATGTATTTGCAGGGCGTGGAAAACGTGTTCGACCTGCAGTGGACGGAAGGACTGACTTATCGCGACGTCTACCACCAGAACGAAGTCGAGCAGTCCACCTACAACTTCGAGCACAGCGACGTCGACTTCCTGCTCACCGCCTTCGGCGCGCACGAGAAGCAGGCGCAGCACCTGATGGAGCAGCAGCTGGCGCTGCCGGCCTACGAACAGGTGCTGAAAGCGGCGCACACCTTCAATCTGCTGGATGCGCGCGGCGCGATTTCCGTCACTGAGCGTGCTGCCTACATCGGCCGCATCCGCAACCTCGCTAGAGCTGTGGCGAAGAGTTATCTCGATTCGCGCGCGCGCCTCGGCTTCCCGATGGCGCCCAAGGCCTGGGCCGAGGAAGTGCTGGCAGAGATTGAAAAGAAGGTGTCGGCATGAGCAGGGAGCAGGGGCCCCGCGAAGTGGGGATGCGAGCGGCCGCGAATGCCGCAGGTCGCCGACTGGAAATTGTGGTGGTTTGTATGACGGTTAAAGAGGCGACGGCAGCATGAGCGCACGGAATCTGTTGGTTGAGTTGTTCGTTGAAGAACTGCCGCCCAAGGCGCTGAAGAAGCTGGGCGAGAGTTTTGCCGAGCTGCTGTCGGCCAGCCTCAAGGCGCAGGGCCTGGCAGCGGCAAGCGCACAAGTCACCAGCTTTGCCTCGCCGCGACGACTGGGCGTGCAGGTGCAGGGCGTGCTGGCGCAGGCGGCCGACAAGTCGGTGTCGCAAAAACTCATGCCGGTGGCGGTGGGCCTGGATGCTAACGGCCAGGCGACCGCGGCCTTGCTGAAGAAACTGGCCGCGCTGGGCGCGGATGCCTCGGCGGTCAACCAGCTCAAGCGCGAAGGCGAGGGCAAGAACGAAACCCTGTTCCTCGACATCACCCTGGCTGGTGCCAAGCTGGCCGATGGACTGCAAAAGGCGATCGAAGAAACCCTGGCCAAGCTGCCCATCCCCAAAGTGATGACCTACCAGCTGGCCGATGGCTGGAGCGACGTGAACTTCGTGCGCCCGGCGCATGGCCTTGTCGCTTTGCATGGCAGCGACATTGTGCCGGTTTCGGTATTGGGCCTGGATGCGGGCCGCGAGACCCAGGGCCACCGCTTCGAGGCGAAAAATCCGCTTGTTTCCATCAAGGACGCCGACAGCTACGCGCAGCAGTTGCGCGACGAAGGCGCGGTGATCGCGAGCTTTGCCGAGCGACGTGCGGAAATCGAACGGCAGCTTGCAACGGCGGCCGCCAAGGATGGCCTGAAGCCCATCGAGGACGAGGCGTTGCTGGACGAAGTGACGGCGCTGGTGGANNCTGATCCTGACCATGAAGGCCAACCAGAAATATTTCCCGCTGCTGGATGCGAACGGCAAGCTCACCAACAAATTTCTCATCGTCTCCAACATCAGCCCGGCCGATGCGTCGGCAGTGATCGGCGGCAATGAACGCGTGGTGCGTCCGCGCCTGGCCGATGCCAAGTTCTTCTTCGATCAGGATCGCAAGAAGCCGCTGGAGTCGCGGGTGCCGGGCCTTTCCAAGGTCGTGTACCACAACAAGCTCGGCACCCAGGGCGAGCGGGTGGAGCGTGTGATGGCGATCGCGCGCGCCGTCGGCGAGAAACTGGGCAGCGAGGAGCTGGCCATGCAGGCCGACCGCGCGGCGCTGCTGGCCAAGGCCGATTTGCTCACCGACATGGTCGGCGAGTTCCCCGAACTGCAGGGCATCATGGGCGCCTA
>DISR01000072.1 GCA_002421825.1 Thiobacillus sp. UBA6205
GCCGCATCAAGATCAAGTCGCTCAATTTCATGCGCGGCCGCACCTTCATCAACAAGTTCCTCATCATCGACGAGGCGCAGAACCTCACGCCCAAGCAGATGAAGACCCTCATCACCCGCGCCGGCCCCGGCACCAAGGTGGTGTGCCTGGGCAACATCTCGCAGATCGACACGCCTTACTTGACCGAGGGCAGTTCCGGCCTAACCTACGTAGTGGACCATTTCAAGGGTTGGCCGCACAGCGGCCACGTGACCCTGGCGCGCGGCGAACGCTCGCGCCTCGCGGATTACGCCGCGGAAGTGCTGTAACCCGACACCCCAAGGAGAGGCAAATGAAGAAAAAGTGGCTCGTACTGGCAACCGGCGTCGCGCTCGCCTCTTCCGCGCAGGCCTTCGACTGGGGCAGCCTGCTCAAGGGCACGCTCGACAAGCCCGCCGCCCAGGAACAATCCGCCGCCGGGGTGGAGTCCCTCTCCGGCACCGAGATCAATTCCGGCCTCAAGGAGGCGCTGACCCGCGGCGCCGATGCCGCCGTCGCCCAGCTCGGCAAGCAGGACGGCTTCTTCGGCGACAAGAAGCTGCGCATTCCCCTGCCCGAGCCGCTGAAAAAGGCCGAAAGCGCCATGCGCCTGCTCGGCATGGGCAAGCAGGCCGACGAACTGGTGCTGGCCATGAACCGCGCCGCCGAGGCTGCCGTGCCGGAGGCCAAGACCCTGCTGGTCGATGCGGTGAAGGACATGACGCTGGAAGACGCCAAGGGCATCCTTACCGGCGGCAAGACTTCGGCCACGGACTTCTTTCGCCGCAAGACCGAGGCCAGGCTGACCGAGCGCTTCCAGCCCATCGTCAAGATCCAGACCGACCGGGTCGACCTGGCGCGGCAGTACAACCGCTACGCCGGCATGGCCGCGCAGTACAACCTGGTCGACAAGAACCAGGCCAGCGTCGACCAGTACGTGACGCAGCAGGCGCTCGACCGCCTCTACACCGTGATCGGCGAGAAGGAAGCCGCCATCCGCGCCAACCCGCTGCAGGCCGGCAGCGATCTCTTGAAGAAGGTGTTCGGCGCGGTCAGCAACTGAGCAGGCCCTGCCGCCGGAAAAAGCCGACATAGCCGTGCGCATGCTGCGCCGCCTGTTCGGCTGTGGCCTGGATGCCCGATGCGTTCAATTCCTGCAGCAGGCGTGTCGCCAGCGCATCGATCGACATGCTGCCGTCCATGGCAGCCAGCAAGCGCCGCCCCCATTCGTCGACATCCAGCGCCACGTGGAAGGCGTTGGTCACCGGCCAGCCTGAAACGGACGCCTGCGCGCGCGCAAGCGGCGGCGCCAGCGGAAAATCACCCGAGCAGTCGCGCCGCTCGGGAATGACGGCATGCAGGCGCACGCCCTGCAACTGCGCGAAATCCAGCAGCGCCTCCAGGAACGCCGCGTCCGCCTCGCCGCGGTAACCGTATTCGCGCGCCAGTTCCAGCGCCTGCCCGCTTGCCGTCGCATAGTCGAGCCCCCGCGGATAGGCGGCGGCCAGCACGACAAGAAAGGCCTTGAGCAAGGGATGGGCGGCGGGCAGGCGCTCGCCTGCGCTGGCGGAGAAATGCTGCTCGCACGCTCCGGCGAAATCGAGTTCGTCGTCCGACGTCAGCTCGGCGCTGAAGGCCAGTCCTTCCAGCAGCTCGGCGCGCTGAGGCTGCGGCAAGACCGCGTCGTCGCGCACCAGCAGGGCGCGGCGGAAGCGCGTGTCGAGCGCCTCGTCCAGTCCCGCCTCGGCTTCCAGCCAGCGCTCGCAGCGCGCCTCGCCTGACAGGCCCCAGTCGTTTTCCAGCGCCACGCGCGCGCGGCGCGGCCCCGCTTCGCCCAGATAGCGCAGGCCGTGCGCGCCCGCATCGGCAACGAAGCGCGCGAAGGGGAATGCCTGGTTGGTTTCGGACAGGTACTCGTGGAACACATAAGAGGGCGAGGCCTTCATCAGGTATTCCGCCTCCTTGCGCAGGCGCGCGTCGTCGAATGCCGCGGCAGCGAGCAGGCTGCGCGCCCGCTCCACGCGCTGCACGGGACCCAGCTCCGGCCGGTCGTGCTCCAGCAGCAGCCGGCGCAGCCGGCCGTAGCTGCGCCAGCCGACTGCCACGTTGAAGCTGACATAGGCGATGCCCTGCGGCTTGAGCAGCCTGCGGCAGGCGGCAAGCAGCGCCTCGCGCACGAAATCCGGCACCCAGGAATACACGCCGTGGGCGATGATGAAATCGAATTCGCCGAGATCGTCCGGCAATGCGGCGATGTCGCCGTGGCGCAGGGAGATGTTGTTCATCTGCAGGCGCGCGACGAAGGCCAGCCCCTCTTCCACCTGCACGCGCGAAAGATCGACGCCGACGAATTCCCCTTCCGGATAACGCGCCGCCATCGGAATGAGATTGCCGCCCTGCGCGCAGCCCAGCTCCAGCACGCGCGCGCTGCGCGCATCCTCCGCCGCGAAGCCGTGCAGCCGCGCCAGCGCCGCGAGGAAATCCGGCTCGGTTTCCGGGAACGGCAGGCGGTCGTAGGGAAGCGCGTCGTAGCTTCGCAGGGAGTCCATGATATGCGCCGCCGGCTTCCGCCTTGGTGCGGCCGGATTACTTCAGCAGGAACTGAAACTCTTCCCCGGCCACGCTGACGACGTCGTCTGGCATCAGCGGCTGCGGCTCGGTGCCGATGGACTTGCCGTTGAGCAGCGCGGGCTTGCGCCCTTCGACATGGGTGAGGAAGTAGCCGTGCGGGCGGCGGTTGACCACAGCCACCTGCACGCCCGGCTTGCCGAAGGTGTGCAACACGCGCGGCAGCTCGATGTCCATGCCCGCCTGCGGCCCCTTCGTCATCCTTGCCAGGCCAAGGCGGAGAGCGCCCCCGGACTGCGCGGATTTTTTCGCCGCCGCCCGTTCGAGGCCGGCGGCCGGGATTGACGCGCCTTCCATCTCGGGCGCCATCCCCTTGATCACCATGGTCCGGTCCAGGCTGGGGCCGCTCGCGGCCTTCTGGCTGCGATAGCGGATCTGGCAGCCGGCAATCTCGATCACGTCGTCGTGCTGCAGGATGTGACGATTGATGCGCTTGCCGTTGACCAGCGTGCCGTTGGTGCTCCCCAGGTCTTCCAGGATGTCGTCGTTGCCGACCGTGTTGATCACGGCATGCGTGCGGCTGACGCCCGGCAGGGCGAGCTGCAGGCTGCTGCCATCCAGGCTGCCGACGGTGAAGCGCGGCGTGTCGATGAAATGGGTGCCCGCCACCTCGCCGTCGATCGTGAGTATCAGTTTTGCCATAGGTATTTAGCGGCCGAAAAGCCGCGAGAGGAAAGTCCTGATCATGCCGCCGGCCGAAGGCTGCGGCACGATTTTCGCCAGGATGACGGAAATGTTGTCCTCACCGCCGTTGTCGTTGGCGATCATCACCAGCTGCTTCGCCGCCAGCGGCAGGTTGGCCTGCAGCGAATTCAACACCAGCTCGATGTCGGCATCGTCCACCATGTCGTTGAGGCCGTCCGAACAGATCAGGTAAACATCGCCGATCTGCGCCGCGCCGCCGCCCAGGGTCACGTGCACGTCGGGTTGCAGCCCCAGCCCTCGCGTCACCAGGTGCCGATTGTGTGAAGTTTCCGCATCCCTGGCGCTGACGATGCCGAGGTCGATCTGCTCCTGCAGCAGCGAATGGTCGTGGGTCAGCAGCTCGAGGCGTCCGTTCCGCAGCCGGTAGATGCGCGAGTCGCCGACATGCGCGATGGCGATCTGGCCGTCGCGCAGCATCAGCAGGGCCGCGGTCGAGCCCATCACCTGCTCCTGGCCGGCGCCGCGCTCGGCAAGCTTCCGGCTGGCTTCGTAGATCAGGCGATTCGCGCCCTTGACGGCCTTGCGCAACAGCACTGCCGGATCGGCGCCGGCATCCTTCTTCAGGCCTTCTTCCACCACCTCCATGATCGAGCTGGTGGCAAGCGCGCTCGCGACATTGCCGGCCTTGTAGCCGCCCATGCCGTCAGCCAGCACCAGCAGGCCCAGCCTGGGATTGGCGGCGATGCTGTCCTCGTTGAGATTCCGTATCAAGCCGACGTCGGTTTCGGCCGCTATATCCAGCAATGCAGGGGAAATGGCAGTGGGCACGGCTCAGTCCTATCCTCTTGGTTTGTTATAATTTTTTCGCCAATTCTCAACCATCGAGCAGCCCAAGGCAAGCCCCGCTCACCCTTAATATCGAGTATGGTCAACCAGCAGAAAATCGGCCGCTACGAAGTCGTCTCCGTGATGGGCCAGGGCGCGATGGGCACGGTGTACAAGGCCACCGACCCGGTGATCGAGCGCGTCGTCGCCATCAAGACCATCAACCTCGAACTGTCGAACGAGGAGCGCGCCGAATTCGAGGAACGCTTCTACCGCGAAGCCAAGTCGGCCGGGCGCCTCAACCATCCCAACATCGTCACCATCTACGACGTCGGCGAAACGGAAAACGCCGCCTACATCGCCATGGAATACATCGAGGGCGAATCGCTGCGCGACGTGCTCGACTCCGGCGTGGTGCTGCCGCCGAAGCGCATCTGCCAGATCGCCGCGCACGTTGCCAACGCGCTGCACTACGCGCACGAAAACGGCGTGGTGCACCGCGACATCAAGCCCGCCAACATCATGATCTCGCGCAACCGCGACGTGAAGCTGATGGACTTCGGCATCGCCCTCATCCCCACCGGCTCGCGCACCCAGGCCGGCACCGTGCTGGGCTCGCCCAAGTACATGGCGCCCGAGCAGCTGGCCGGCAGGGAAACCGACGGCAGGGCCGACATCTTTTCGCTGGGCGCGGTACTGTACGAAATGCTGGCCGGCGCCACGCCCTTCAACGGCGACAACCTCAGCGCCATCCTGTACAAGATCCTGAACGAGGAGCCGGTGCCGCCCAGCAAGCTCAACGCGCGCGTGCCCCCCGCCTTCGACCGCATCGTCGCCAGGGCGCTGGCCAAGCGCCCCGAGGACCGCTACCAGACCGCCAGGGAGTTCGCGCGCGAACTGCGCAACTACGAAATGCTGGTTTCCGGCGATGCCGGCCAGGCCGCGACGGACGATGCCGAAACCCGGCTGATGAAAAAAAACCCGGCCGGCATGGCGCGCCGCGCCGGCGCCGACCCGCTCGACGTCAAGACCGAAATCCTGCTGCCGCCCCCTGTGCACAGGCGGGACGACAAGGCCCGGCCGGCCGGCCCGGCGCCAAAAAATGCGCGTGTCATCGCCCTGCTCGCCATTGCCGTGCTGGCCGTGGCCGGCTATGCGCTGATGCGGCCGGACGGCGAGGCGCAGGCGCCCGACGTGCCTGCCCGGCTTGCCGTGACAGCGGAGACCGCAGCGCAGGATGCGCAAGCGTCCGCGCCCGCCGCAGCCGAACAGAACGCGGCAGAACAGCCCGGCGCCGACATCCGGCCGCAAAAAACACAGCCCGCTCCGGCTGCCGCGCCTGTGGCGCGCGCGCCCATGGTCGGCCCCGAGCCGCCCGCGGCCGCAACCGCGAGCGCCACACTGAGCTTCGCCATCACCCCCTGGGGCGAGGTCCTCGTCGACGGCAAGCGCGCCGGCATTTCGCCGCCGCTCACCCGGCTGGAACTGCCGCCGGGCACGCACAGCATCGAAATCCGCAACGGCACCTTCGCCACGCACCGTGTTAAAGTCAACCTCGACGCCGACGAGAACATGAAGATCAAGCACCGATTCAAATGAAGCGAAACCTGTCCGACACCCTGCGCGCCATCCTCCTGGCATCCTGCTGCACCCTGCTGATGACGGCCTGCTCGACCAGCTTCGTGCGCGACACCGGGCTGGACAAGCTCGCCCCGCGCAAGGCCGAGCAGGAATTGTCCGCCGGCATCCGCGCCTATGAAGACGGCAACTACAAGAATGCGCTCAAGCACCTGCAGGGTGCGCTCGACGAAGGCCTGATCCTGGATTCCGACAAGGTGGTGGCGCACAAATACCTCGCCTTCGTGCACTGCGCCCACGGGCGCACGGCACAGTGCCGCGACGAATTCCGTGAAGCCCTGGGGCTTGACCCCAAATTCGAACTGGGGCCGACGGAAATCGGCCATCCGGCCTGGGGGCCGGTGTTCAAGAGCGTCAAGGCGGAGCTGGCGAAGAAACCGCAGAAATAAGGGCCTGGACTGTGCCGCGGGTACAGCCGATTTCCAGCGCCGCGGCAAGCATGCTGACGGCCGTTCCCCGATGCGGGAACGGCCGTTTTGTTTAGTGCCCGCGCGAACCCGGCTTGGCCGAGAACAGCGCCGCCTGCGGACGCGGCTTGCGCCCAGGCTGCGACGGCCTTTGCTGGCCGGTTGCGGGCTGGGGCCTGGCGGGCTTGCCCGCAGCCTGGGCCTGGCGGTTTCCCGGAGGCTGGCTGCGCGCTTCGCGGCTGGGCTGCTCCCTGCCCTGCTGTCCCCTGCCCTGTTCGCCGCGACCGCGCTGCCCCCTGTCCTGCTGGGAACGATTCTGGCCCTGGCGGCTTTGCGGCGGCCTTGCCGGACGCTCGTCGATTGACGCCGCCGGGCGCGGAGTCGGCACGAAGCCTTCCACTTCCACGCGCACGATGTTGCGCTTGATGAGCTTCTCGATGTCCTTGAGATAGCCCATTTCCTCGCTGTCCACCAGCGACAGCGCCGAGCCGGTGCTGCCCGCGCGGCCGGTGCGGCCGATGCGGTGCACGTAGTCTTCCGGCACGTTGGGCAGTTCGAAGTTCACCACCTGCGGCAGCTGGTCGATGTCGATGCCGCGCGCGGCGATGTCGGTGGCCACCAGCACACGCACATCCCCGCTCTTGAAGCCGGCCAGCGCCTTGGTGCGCGCGCCCTGGCTCTTGTTGCCATGGATGGCGGCAGCGGTAATGCCGTCCTTGACGAGCTTTTCCGCCAGCTTGTTGGCGCCGTGCTTGGTGCGGGTGAACACCAGCACCTGCTGCCAGTCGTGATGGTTGATGAGGTGCGCGAGCAGATCCTTCTTGTGCGACTGCGGCACCAGATGCACGGACTGGTCGACCATTTCCGACGCCGTGTTGCGGCGCGCCACTTCCACGCAGCCCGGGTTGTGCAGCAAACCGTTGGCCAGCGTCTTGATCTCGTCGGAGAAAGTCGCCGAGAACAGCAGGTTCTGGCGCTGCTTCGGCAGCACCGCCAGCACCTTCTTGATGTCGCGGATGAAGCCCATGTCCAGCATGCGGTCGGCTTCGTCCAGCACCAGGATTTCCACGCCGGACAAATCCACGGTCTTCTGGCCCATGTGGTCGAGCAAGCGGCCCGGCGTCGCCACCAGGATGTCGACGCGCGAGCGCAGCGCCTTGAACTGCGGATTGATGTTGACCCCGCCGAACATCACCATGGAAGTCAGCGACAGGTGCTTGCCGTAGGTCTTGACCGATTCCTCGACCTGCGCCGCGAGTTCGCGCGTCGGCACCAGGATCAGGCAGCGCGGGCGGCCCGGTTTCGGGTTCTGCGCAGGGCGCGTGGACAGATGATGCAGGATCGGCAGCGTGAAGCCGGCGGTCTTGCCGGTGCCGGTCTGCGCGCCGGCGAGCAAGTCGCCACCCGACAGCACGGCCGGAATGGCTTTCGCCTGGATGGGGGTGGGGGAATCGTAGCCGCGTTCGGTGACGGCACGGACGAGGGCTTCGGACAAGCCCAGGGAAGCAAAAGACATGGGACTCCAGCGACATCGGCCTCGGTCACCGCAGCGCGCTCGGGCGCTGCCGGTTGCGACGCCAGTCGCGGGCAGACGAATCAGGGTTAGGGCCTTCTGGAACGGCAGGCGCCGTGAAGACGCGGCGAAGAGACTGGCTGTCGACACCGCTGCGCGGCACCGGTTCGATGTCGCACTGCAACATGATACCCGAAAGCGCGCTGGCGCGCAGCCCCGATGCCTGCAGCGGCGCAGTCGGGCCGACCGGCGGGGGAATCGGCTCAGCCGTGTCCCGAAAGCTGCCGGATCAGCGCGAACGTGATCAGTGCCATCGCGAGCAGCAGCGCGAAGAACACCAGCGAGCGCTGCTCGAAGCGTCGCCCCGCCCTGCGCTCGAGCACATCGAGCAGCCGGTCGGCCGCCAGGTAGAGCACTGCCGCCGTGATGACGAAATAGACGAGGTCCATGGCGGGAACCCTACGCGATCGACGGACGAAAAAAAACCCGGGCATCGCTGCCCGGGTGGAATCCACCAAAGGAGGAGGTGGAGGAGACAGGCAACACTGTAGCAGAAACCATGTTGCGACGCAACATGACGATCCGCCACAGTCGCCTGCCTGCTCCGCGATGTTGCGGATCAGGCAATCAGGAACGGCGCCTGCTGGTCGAACAGTTCGCCCGGCGAGCGGCGGAAACCGCTCTTGGCGAAACGCAGCCAGCGCCCGAGCACGTAAGCGAGCACGATGCCGGCGCGCGCCGCGGCGTCGGTCTCCTGGGGCAGGCGCCCCTGCGCGACCGTCACGCGGAAGGCCTGCTTCAGCGAGGCCTCGATGCGGTCGATCAACTGGTTGATGCGGTCCTGCAGGCGGTCGTCTTCGGTGACCAGCGCGTCGCCGATCAGCACGCGGGTCATGCCGGGGTTCTTCTCGGCGAACGACAGCAGCATCGCGACGATGTCGCGCAACTGGCGCAGCCCGTCTTCCTGCTGCGTGGTGATCTGGTTGATCAGGCCGAAGATCGTCGACTCGATGAACTCGATCAGGCCTTCGAACATCTGCGCCTTGCTCGCGAAGTGGCGATACAGCGCGGCTTCCGAAACCTGCAACCGGCCCGCGAGCGCCGCCGTGGTGACGCGATCGCCGCCAGGCTCCTGGAGCATCGCGGCGAGCGTCTGGAGGATCTGCAGTCGTCGTTCGCCGGGTTTCGGTCGAGCGGGCTTCGGCGCGGGCGTCGTCTGATCGTTCATCTCGTTATCGTCGCGGATCGAAGGGCCTTGCGCGGCAGGTGCGCGACCGATTGTACTTGAACGTCCACGCGCCGAGCCGGTCCGGCGCGCGTACGGCGCGATGGATGGTGCGAACGGTGGCTGATGCCGGTCACGAGCACCGTTCGCAGTCCGACGTGGCGCGCGCCGGCGAGGTTGGCCACCGAATCCTCGACGAGCACGCAGCGCGCCGCCGGCACGCGCAGGCGCGCAACGAGCCTGCGCAGCATCGGCCTGGACGGTTTCGGCTGCAGGCGCCCTGCGAACGACATCGCCTCGATCGAGACGATCGACTCGATGTGCGCCCAGATGCCCAGCGCGCGCACGACCTGCGATGCGTAGTGCAGCGGCGCGTTCGTCACCACGATGCGCCGCCCGGGCAGCCTGCGCAACGCGTGCGCGAGGCGCATGTCGCGCTTGACGATCAGGGCGATGTCCGGAAACGGGTGCGTCTCGCGCAGGAAGTGGTGCGGATCGGTGCCGTGGTGGCGGATCATCCCGAGCAGCGTCGCGCCGTACCGGCGCCAGTACTGCATCCGCAGCGCGTTCGCTTCCTCGTGCCCGAGCGCGAGTTCGCGCGCGAGGTATTCGGTCATCGCGCGATTGATGCGCGGAAACACGACCTGCATCGCGTCGTGCAGCGTGTTGTCGAGGTCGAGCAGCCAGACGCGCGTCATCGGGTCACGGCCCCGAGCGGGGCGGCGCGATCAGTGGCTGCGGATCATCGTGCCGACGCCGTGGTCGGTCATGATCTCCAGCAGCAGGCAGTGGTCGACGCGACCGTCGACGATGTGCACCGAGTTCACGCCGGCCTTCGCCGCGTCGAGCGCCGAAGAGATCTTCGGCAGCATCCCGCCCGAGATCGTGCCGTCGGCGAACAGGTCGTCGATCTCGCG
>DISR01000060.1 GCA_002421825.1 Thiobacillus sp. UBA6205
CTGGAACAACGTGTTCATGCAGTTCAACCGCGACGAGGCCGGCGTGCTGCATCCGCTGCCCAAGCCTTCGGTCGACACCGGCATGGGGCTGGAGCGCATCTCCGCGGTCATGCAGGGCGTGCACTCGAACTACGACATCGACCTCTTTCAGGCGCTCATCAAGGCCGCCGCCCGCGAAACCGGCTGCAAGGACCTCGCGAGCCCGTCCTTGAAGGTCATCGCCGACCACATCCGCGCCTGCGCCTTCCTCATCGTCGACGGCGTCATCCCCGGCAACGAGGGGCGCGGCTACGNNGGCTACGTGCTGCGCCGCATCATCCGCCGCGCCCTCAGGCACGGCCACAAGCTCGGCCAGAACCAGCCCTTCTTCCACAAGCTGGTGGCCGACCTCGCCGCAGTCATGGGCGAAGCCTACCCGGAGCTGAAACAGGCGCAGGCGCGCGTGACCGAGACCCTGCTGCAGGAGGAAATCCGTTTCGGCGAAACCCTCACCCACGGCATGAGCCTGCTGGAACAGGCCCTGGCCGGTGGTGCAAAAACCCTCGACGGCGAGACCGCCTTCCGCCTCTATGACACGTATGGATTTCCTTTGGACCTCACCGCCGACGTCTGCCGCGAACGCGGCGTCAATGTGGACGAGGCCGGCTTCAACGCCGCCATGGAAAGACAGCGCGAACAGGCGCGCGCGGCCGGCAAGTTCAAGGCGCACGGCACCCTGGAATACAGCGGTCAGCCCACCACTTTTTACGGCTACGACAGCTTGAACGTGGACGATGCCACCATCACCGCCATCTATGTCGACGGCAGCGAAACCAAAGAAATCGGCGCCGGCCAGACCGGCGTCATCGTGCTCGACAACACGCCCTTCTACGCCGAATCCGGCGGCCAGGTCGGCGACACCGGCGTGCTGGTCGCGAACGGCGCACGCTTCGAAGTAGGCGACACCCAGAAAATCCGCGCCGACGTCTTCGGCCATCAAGGCCGGCTTGTGGACTGTACGCTCAAGGTGGGCGACAAGGTCGCCGCGCGCGTGGATGGCCTCACTCGCGCCCGCACCATGCGCAACCACTCCGCCACCCACCTCATGCACAAGGCGCTCAGGCAGGTGCTGGGCGAGCACGTTCAGCAGAAAGGTTCGCTGGTCGATCCGGACAAGACCCGCTTCGACTTCGCCCACACCGGCCCCATGAGCGCCGAGCAGATCCGCGAGGTGGAAGCGCTGGTCAACGCCGAGATCCTGCAGAACGCAGCCACCCAGGCGCGCGTGCTGCCCATGGACGAGGCGCGCAAGCTCGGCGCCATGATGCTGTTCGGCGAGAAGTACGGCGACACCGTGCGCGTGCTCGACATCGGCACCTCGCGCGAACTCTGCGGCGGCACCCATGTGGCGCGCACCGGCGACATCGGCCTGTTCAAGATCGTCATGGAGGGCGGCGTCGCCGCCGGCGTGCGGCGCGTGGAAGCCGTCACCGGCGACAACGCGCTCGCCTGGCTGCAAAACCTGGACAGCCAGTTGCGTGAAGCTGCGACAGCGCTCAAGGCCCAACCGGCCGAACTGCCGCAGAAAATCGCCCTGCTCCAGGACCAGTTGAAATCGCTGGAAAAGGAGCTCGCCAAACTGAAGGCAAAAATGGCGGCGAGCCAGGGCGATGACCTGGCGAACCAGGCGATGACGGCCGGGGATGTCAAAGTGCTGGCCGCACAAATCGAAGGGGACGCTCAAGCCCTGCGCGAAACCGCCGATAAATTGAGAGGCAAGCTGCAACCCTGCGCCGTGGTATTGGGCTCGATAGCCGACGGCAAGGTCAGCCTCGTGGCCATGGTCAGNNCCGGACATGGCACAGGCCGGCGGCACGGAGCCGGGCAAGCTGGCATCGGCGCTGGCATCGGTGCGCGACTGGGTGGCGGCAAAAACGGGAAACTGAACGGGGAATCAGGTCCTTAACAGATCATGGCAGGCATCAAACAGGCTCTCTCGGAACGCTTTGCCCGCATGATGCGGCTGCGCAATCCGGATGACCCGCTTTCCAGCGTGCAGGCCACCACGCGCTGGGCGCAGAACCTGCCCGTGGGCGACGCATTGAAGGCGCAGAGCGAGATCCTCATCGAGGTCAAGCGCTTCAACGACGAAAACGCCCCCCAATCCAAGGAACGGCTGCTCATCCTGATGCTGCTGGATGAAAAGGGCCAGCACACCCAGGCCATCCTCAGCCGTCAGTACCTGCGCAACCCGCGCATGTCGCGCACCGTGGAAAGCCAGCTCTGGCACGCCATCTACCACCTCAACTGGGAAATCCTGCGCGCCTATCACGGCTACCTGATCGAGTACGCGCGCAACCCCGCGAAATCACGCCTGAAAGCGATGATGCCCGTTGTCACCCTGCGCGCGCTGCGCGGATTCCGCAACGTCATCAAGTGGCGCACCATCCGTTATTTGCATGCGGGCACGAAAAGCTGGGCCAGACTGCACCAACTCTATCAGCTTGCCGAAACCCAGGGGTTTCACAAGACCCGCCTGCTGGCCTATCCGGACGATGCGCAGGAAAGCACCTGCGAAGGCGAATATATTCACACCCTGATGCTGGAGCAGGCCAATTCCGGCTCTCTCTACCCGCGCCAGATCGACCTCATCGACAACTGGATCGCCGGCTGGCGCGGCATGTTGAAGCTGGAGGGCATTCTTGATCCGGAACGGCATGTCCTGGCCGTGGACATGACCAAGGACCGCGGCGCCAGGCGCGTGCGCAACAACAATCCGGAACTCTCGATGCGCTATTGGTCCACCCAGGAACTTCTGGAACGGATAAGGGGCATGCAGTCGGAGCTTCATGCCGGCACCGCTCCCGCACGCCTCGGGCTGTCCGAATACGTGCGGGTATCCGAAAGCCTGGAACTGCTTGACCACCTTTCGCGCCAATGGGCCCCACTGACTGCGCGCGAACAACGGCGCGCGCCGCGCAAGCCCATCAAGAAAATCGTCGAGATCGTGCATGGCCTGCCTGCGATCATTACCCGCATCACGGAAGGCAACACCGGCGGCAACAACAGCCCCAGGACGAACAAGCTGGGCTTCGACGAACATGAAGAACTGAATGTCTACGGTTTCGTCACCAACCGCACGCTCAACCGCGGCCCCTATGCCGAGGCGCCCAAGGAGCGGATGCCAGACATCGAACGCTGGGTCATGGAAGATGAGAGCGAATACGGGTTTGGCGCCACGATCGAGGCCCGCGACAAGGACTGGTTGCGTATCGGCGCGCTGGTCGCCCTCAGAACGGACAAGGCAAGCGGCTGGCTGCTTGGCGTCATCCGTCGCCTGTCGCGCCTGAGCGAAGCGGAAAGCTCCGTCGGCATCGAGATCATGCCCGGCAAGCCGCTGGACATTTTCTTCCACAGCCAGGAAGCCTCGGCCTATACAGTCAACGGCGTCTGCGCGGGCAATGCGAATTCGGCGATTTCCGGGCTGCTGTTCAACGACGAGTATGCGCCATCCGTCATCATTGACCCGGCACGCTATCAGCGCAATGCCATCATCGAATACCAGGCCGGCCAGGAACGCCGCACCGTACAGATGGCCGACCCCATCGACCACGGCGACGGCTGGATTCGCGCCGGCATATCGCGCCTGGCCTAGCCCTGCCTGAGCACCCCGGCGAGCCAGGCCGCCACCTCCTGTATCTCTTGCCGGCAGATCGCGTGCGGCATCGCATATCCGCGCCAGTCGACTTCCGCCCCGTTTGCGGCCAGGACATCGTACCCGGCTTTCCCCAGCGCAAACGGAATCACCTCATCGCGTTCGCCATGCCCCATGAATAGAGGTACGCCGCGCAAGTTCCCAAGCAGCGGCTCCAGGAACCGCGGCACGTAACCGGACAAGGCGGCGACACCGGCCAGCCCGGGCAGCCCTTGTGCCGCCGCGGCAAGGCTCACGACCGCCCCTTGGGAAAATCCTGCAAGCACGACGGGCAGTCCGGCTTCGGCGCGCAGCGCTTCCGTCAGTTCGCGCACCTGCGCGGCCGAAACCAGTATCCCTTCGCTGTCTTCCTGCCTGCGCAGGTCTGTCGACGCGATGTCGAACCAGGCGCGCATGGGCATGCCGCCGTTGACGGTCACCGGCCTGACCGGTGCATGCGGGAACACATGGCGCACATCCGGCATGCCCAGCATCCCGGCAACGGGCTCAAGATCGTAGCCGTCAGCGCCCAGCCCGTGCAGCCAGCACACGAGGGCAGCGGGCGGCTCCGCGCAATCCAGTTCGAAATAATCCAGCATGGCCGTTCCGGAACAAAAACAGGCCGAGTTTAGCCGAACCGCAGCTCCGAAAACACGGTCTCGGTCATGCTAGTATTTGGCCCATGCACGGGCACATACTCCCTCCGCTTCTGATCCCCTTGCTAAAACATCTTTCAGATGGACGATTTCATTCCGGCCAGGACATGGCGGCGCACTTCCGGATATCGCGCGCGACCGTATTCAACCTGCTGAACGCTGCCGAACGACACGGGGTAAGGGTGCATGCGGTTCGCGGCAAGGGCTACCGGCTGGCCGAGCCGCTTTCATGGCTGGACGAAGACGAACTGCATGCCCTGCTTGCCGGCCCCGGCCAAGGCTACACGCTGAAAACCGTGGCTGAGACGCATTCGACCAATACGCTGTTGAGCCAGTACGCGCTGGCCGGCGCACCCCATCGCTCCGTGCTGTATGCCGATTACCAGCCTGCCGGACGCGGGCGCCGCGGACGCAGCTGGCAGTCGCCGTTGGGCGGCGGGCTGGCCTTTTCCGTCCTGTGGCGCTTCGAGCGCGGCATGGGCGAACTCTCCGGCCTGAGCATTGCGGTCGGCCTGGCCCTCGCGCGCGCACTGTCGTCCTTCTGCCCCCTGACCATCAGGCTGAAATGGCCCAACGACGTGCTGGCCGGTTACCGCAAGCTGGCCGGCATCCTGGTCGAAGTCCAGGGCGAGTTGTCCGGCCCCTCCTTCGCCGTCATCGGCATCGGGGTCAACGAGCATCTTGCCGAGCGGCATCGCCAGGAGATCGACCAGGCGGTTGTCGACCTGGCCGAAATGGGCGTCAGGATCAGCCGCGCCAGGCTCTTGCATGCGATCCTGGCCGAGCTCGCGCAGAGCTTGGAACTGTTCGAGCGCGAGGGTGTTCGCCCGATTCTGGCCGAGTGGCCGCACTGGCACGCACATGAAGGACGCGCAGTGTCCCTGCTCACGCCTGACGGACAGCGTCATAGCGGAATTGCCAGCGGGCTGGACGAGGCCGGCAATCTGCTGCTGACGCTTGCCAGCGGCGAAATGCGCAAATTCAGTTCGGGTGAAGTCAGCCTGCGGCCGGTATCTGCGAAATGACCGGAGCGGTGATGCTGCTGGACATCGGCAACAGCCGATCCAAATGGGCCTTGGTACAGGCTGGCGAGTGGCTTGCCGAAGGCGTCTCCGCACATGACGAGGCCGACAGGCTGCTGCAGGAATGGGATCGCTTCGCGCCGCCGTCCGAGGTGATCGTCTCCTGCGTCGCGGGCAGGGAACGGTTGGAAACTTTTTCGGCATACTGGCAATCGCGCAACGTGCCATGCCGCCGCATGGAAGCTGCCGGCAGCTGCGCGGGAGTGCGAAACCTCTACGAGCGGCCGGCACAATTGGGCATCGATCGCTGGGCGGCGCTGATTGGCGCATGGGCGCGCGCACGCTCGGCCTGCCTCGTGGTTTCGGCCGGCACCGCCGTGACCGTCGACGCACTGAATGGCAGGGGCGAGTTCGTGGGCGGCATGATCCTGCCGGGAAAACGCCTGATGCAACGCAGCCTCGCCACTGGCACGCACGCCCTTGAGGACACGAAAGGCCTGGCCAGCGATTTCCCGCGCAACACGGCAGATGCGATCGCTACCGGCGTCGCCACGGCGCTCGCGTGCGCAGCGCAAGGCGGATTCCAGCGGCTGGCCGGAACTGGCGGCAAGCCGCCACAATGCATCATCACCGGCGGCGATGCGGAATGGCTGGCCGGGCATCTGCAATTTGGCGCTATCATCGCGCCCAGACTGGTGCTGGAAGGATTGCTGATCATGAGTAGCGAGGACGCAAAACAATGAAGTGGATCGCGGGCGCTTTGCTGTTGATCAACCTGCTGGCCGGCGCCTATTCTTACTGGGCGCAAAGCCAGTCGAACGCACAGGCTGTCGCCTATTCGCCGATCAACGCAGAGAAAATCACCCTGCTCTCCGCCCAGCCCGCAGGCAGCCATGCGCCTGCAGCGCCGCGCAATTCGGCGGCCCAGGCCAGTGAACCGATTTGCGTGGAGTGGCGCGGTCTTGGCGAGGCCGACCTTGCCACGGCACGCGAGGCCATAAAGAATCTCGCGGTGCAGCGCGTGCTTTCTGCGGAAGAGCTTCCCGTCGACAAGATGTACTGGGTCATGTTTCCCCCGCTGCCAAGCGAGGCGGCAGCCCAGGTCAAACTCAAGGAAATGGCCGCACTCAAGGTAAAGGACGCATTCATCATCAAGGAAGACAACTGGAAGAACGGTCTTTCCTTCGGCCTTTACTCCACCGAGGATTCCGCCCGACGCTACCTGCGCGAGCTCGATCAGAAAGGCGTTTCAGGATTGCGCCTGGAAACCAGGCCCAAACAGGGGACGGCCTATTATTATTTCGTCAGGAGCGAGGACGCCAACACGCTGCGCGACCTGGACGTGATCCGCGCCAGCCTGCCCGCGACCACGCTGACGCGGGTGGCATGCAAGAAGTAGATACTGCAAAAACATTAACCACGGGGGGCACGGGGAGCGCGGGGAAACACGAAACAAAAGTCGTTAAATCTAACTGAACAGTTTTGCCTTCCTTGTTTATTGATTTTCCCCGTGTCCCCCGTGCTCCCCGTGGTTAAGAATTTTCTCCTTCAACCAAACATTAGCGCATCCACTGCCAAGCCGGCGAACACGACAAAACCGAACCAGGTGTTGTGCAGAAAAGCCTTGAAGCAGGCGGCACGCTCGCGGTTCCGGATCAGCCGCAGATGATAGAGCGCAATCGCCGCCGCAGCCAGCAGGCCCGCATTGAAAACGATCCCCAGTCCGGCCTGCGCCCCCACATATCCCAGCAGCGCGAGCGTCGCCGCGTAGCACAGGGCGACTGCGGCAACATCAAAGCGTCCGAAGGTGATTGCGGAGGTGCGGATGCCTATTTTCAGG
The DNA here is from genome assembly GCA_002421825.1 of Thiobacillus sp. UBA6205. GTDB lineage: Bacteria > Pseudomonadota > Gammaproteobacteria > Burkholderiales > Thiobacillaceae > UBA6918. The sequence continues at coordinate 7,192 of DISR01000060.1, forward strand.
TCGTCTGCCCGATCCACCATGGCATATTCGGTATCGTAGGCCACTGACCAGAACACGTTGGCAAGCAGCAGCAGCCAGGCTTCGCCAGGAACTTCGCCACGCACGGCAGCATAGGCCATGGGAATGCCAAAGCCGAAGGCGATGCCGAGATAGGCCTGAGGTATCGCGAAAAACCGCTTCGTAAAGGGGTAGCTCACGGCCAGGAACAGGGCCGGGAAAGACAGCAGGATCACCAGCCGGTCGAGCGGCAGGATCAACAGGAAAGAAATCAGCGCAAGCCCGCCCGCCAGCAGCAAGGCTTCATGCCGGCTGACCTCGCCCGTTGCCAGCGGCCGCTGGCTGGTGCGCTCGACATGGGCGTCGAAATCGCGGTCCGCATAGTCGTTGACGGCGCAGCCGGCCGAGCGCATGAGCACCACGCCCACGGAAAATATCAGCAGGATGTGCAGCGGCGGAAAGCCGCCGGCGGCAAGCCACAGGCCCCACAGGGTCGGCCACAGCAGCAGCAGGATGCCGATGGGTTTGTCCAGTCGCAGCAGGCGCAGATATGGGTGCATCATTTCACTTCCCGATCGCCAGCACGGCAGGCAGGAACACCTCCGTCACCATGAGCGGGCGCTCCTTAAGGGTAAACAACGAGCGTCTTGCCCACAGCGACCCGGCCATGGCAATGCCCGCGCACGCAGCCTGGCGGGCCAGTGCATGTCGCATGTCGATCCGGCGGCATTGCAGGTTGCCGCGTTCCACGCACGGATCGCTGAACAGGGCCTCGCCAAGCGGACGAGTACCCAGGCGCGCCACCGCCGCCCACGGTCCGCGCAGCGAGTCAGCGGCCACCACGCTGTGTGCGAACACCACCGCTCGCCCGTCGCAATTCAGCACCACTTCACGAACATAGGCCAGTTCGTCGGCCCTGAGCTGCAGGATGGCGCTTTCGTCACGATTGGGGCGGAGGAAACCTGCGCGGACCGGACGGACGGAAAACGTCCCGCAGCGCTGCCTGAGCCTGTATGTCAGCGAGCCTTGATCGGCGAGCCAGGCACGGAATTCACGCGGCACAAGGAAAGGGTGCGTGAACCAGCCTTGCGCGGCGGTCTCCAGTTTGGAACGCACTGCGATTTGTCCAGAGAAAACAAACCAGCATTATCCCGGAAACGGCGACAGGGCGCACCCGATGGCGCATCCTGCCGCTCTCGGCCTATCCGGCAAAAAGTTTCGCCCGCTCGCCCAGCCAGCGTTCCAGGTGGGCAGCAACGGCCTCCGGATGGCGTTCGATCAACTGTGGGGCCAGCCTTGCCGCGCGCTCCAACAGGTCATGGTCGCGCTCCGGATTGGCAAAGCGCAACATCGGCGCACCGCTCTGGCGTGCGCCCAGAAGCTCGCCCGGCCCGCGCAGGAGCAAGTCCTGCCGGGCGATCTCAAAGCCATCGGCAGACTCGTAAATGACCTTCAGTCTGGTGCGTGCGTCCCCGGACAGCGGATTCTGGTAAAACAGGATGCACACCGATTCGCGTGCGCCGCGGCCCACGCGCCCACGCAGCTGGTGGAGCTGCGACAGGCCGAATCGCTCGGCATGCTCGATGATCATGAGCGAAGCGTTTGGCACGTCGACGCCGACCTCGATGACGGTGGTGGAAACCAGAAGCTGAATCTGGCTGGCCAGGAAGGCCGCCATGGCCGCCTGCTTTTCTGCCGGCTTCATGCGGCCGTGCACCAGGCCGACTTTCAGCTCCGGCAACTGCGCCTGCAGCATGGCATGGGTGTCGAGCACGGTCTGCAAATCGACTTTCTCCGATTCCTCGATCAGGGGGCACACCCAGTAGACCTGCCCGCCCTCGTGGCAAACCGCGCGCACGCGCTGCAGAATTTCGTCGCGCCGCGTGTCCGCGACCAGCTTGGTGGTGACCGGCCTGCGCCCGGGCGGCAGCTCGCTGATGGTCGACACGTCCAGGTCGGCGAAATAGCTCATGGCCAGGGTGCGCGGAATCGGCGTGGCGGACAGCATGAGCTGGTGCGGCTCCATGCCTTTTTCGCTGAGTGCGAGGCGTTGTTTCACGCCGAAGCGGTGCTGTTCGTCGACGATGGCCAGGCCGAGGCTGTGAAATTTCACGCCTTTCTGGAACAGGGCATGGGTGCCGACAGCCGCCCGCGCCTCGCCGCTCTCGATGCGGGCAAGCGCCTGCTTCTTCTGCGCCGGCGTCAGCGCAGAAGCCAGCCAGGCCAGTTCAATGCCGAGCGGTTCGAACCAGCCCTTGAGTTTCTGCAAATGCTGCTCCGCGAGGATTTCGGTCGGCGCCATGATGGCGGCCTGCATGCCGCTCTCGATCGCCTGCAGACAGGCCAGCGCGGCAACGACGGTCTTGCCGCTGCCGACGTCGCCCTGCAGCAGGCGCCGCATGGGCCGGGCATCATCGAGGTCCTTGCTGATTTCCTGCCAGGATTTTTCCTGGGCGGCGGTCAGTTTGAACGGCAACGCGGCAAGCAAATCGTGGACGAGCTTGCCGGGCTTTAGCGGCCTGGCATGCTTTTGCGCCCGCGCCTTGCGCGCCAGCCGCAGCGAAAATTGCTGGGCCAGCAGTTCATCAAACGCCAGCCGCCGCAAAGCCGGGTGTTCGCCCGGTTCCAGGCGCTCCAGGGGCATGCCGGGCGCGGGATAATGCAACTGATGCAGCGATTCGGCGAAGCCGGGCATATTCATGCCTGCATAGGTTTCTCCGGGCAGGGTTTCCGCGAGATCCGCCGCCTGCATTGCCTTGTCGATTAGCTTGCGCAGGCTGGCCTGGGATAGCCCCGCCGTGGCGGGATAGACCGGGGTCAGCCGCTCCGGCAAAGGCGTGTCCGGCTGAATCGGCTGGCAGCGAGGATGCACCATCTCCAGCCCGAAAAAACCGCCGCGCGCCTCCCCGACGATGCGCAACAGGCGGCCGGGCTGCAGTTGCTGCACCTGGCTCGGATAGAAATTCAAAAAACGGACGACCAGTTCGCCGCTGCCATCCGCAATGGTCGCCACCAGCTGGCGACGCGGACGGTACAGCACTTCGGCATCGAGCACCTTGGCCTGCACGACTGCCACCTGCCCGGGAAGCAGGTCGCGGATGGGGGTAATGCGGGTTTCGTCCTCCCAGCGCAGCGGCAGGTGCAGCGCCAGGTCGGCGTCGCTATGGAGCCCCAGTTTCTCGAGCCTGGCTTTTACCGCAGGCGAAACAGGGAACGAGAACCCCACCGTTACAGAACAAGCACGCCGTCAGCCTCGACCAGCGCCCCACGCGGCAGGCTGGCCACGCCCACGGCAGCGCGTGCCGGGTAAGGCTGCTGGAAATACTGGCCCATGATCTCGTTGACCTTGGCGAAATTGCCAAGGTCGGTGAGGTAGACACTGAGCTTGACGATGTCCGAAAGCTTTCCGCCGGCTGCTTCGCACACCGCCGCAAGGTTCTTGAACACCTGATGGATTTGCGCCTCGATGCCGTCGGCCAGCTGCATGGAGGCGGGGTCGAGCCCGATCTGCCCGGAAAGATAGACGGTGCCGTCGACCTTCACGGCCTGGGAATAGGTGCCGATGGCGGCGGGGGCATTGGGAGTGGAGATGATGATTTTCATGATGGGGGTTGGGGGCCAGGAATCAGGGGATAGGGTTTTGCAGCCATGCTATTTTACAAAGCGCGAAGCACATCCCCTATCCCCCTGATTCCTGGCTATTGCGACTGGGCGCGGCCCTCGCGCCGGCCCTTCATGCGGAATATCCTCACCACGTCCGGCAGTTGCCTGAGCGCGCGCATGATGCGCGCAAGGTGCATGCGGTCCTCCACCTTCAGCGTGAAGTAGAGTACGGTGTATGGGCTGCCGTCCTCTTCTTCCATGGCGACATTGCCGATGTTGGAGCCCTGCTCGGAAATGGCAGCGGCGACGCGCGCCAGCACACCGCGCTGGTTGGCCACCACCAGCTTGATCGAAACGTCGAACAGGCTGCCGGACGCGGCCTGCCATTCCACGTCCAGCCATTTGTCCGGGTCGGAACGGAAATTGTGGATGGCCGGACAGTCGTGGGTGTGGATGATGAGGCCGCGATCCTTGTGGATGAAGCCCAGGATCGGGTCGCCCGGAATGGGATGGCAGCAGGACGCCAGCTCCACCGGCACGCCCTCGGTGCCGCGTATGGTGACCGTCATCGGGTGCGGCGCGTGCCCGGTTTCGTCGCCCATGAGGTGCAGCAACTGGTGCGCCACCACCATGGCCGGCTTGCGGCCGAGGCCGATTTCCGCATACAGCTCCTCGGCGGATTTGCTGTTGGTTTCGCGCAGCAGCTTTTGCAGCAGGATCGGCGAGGGCGCGGGCGCCTCCGGGTTGAGCGCCTTGATGGCATTCTCCAGCAGGCTCTGTCCGAGCTGCGCGGACTCCTCCGCCTTGGCCGTGCGCATGAACTGGCGGATGTGCGAACGCGCCTTGCCGGTGACGGCGAAGTTGAGCCATGCCGCATTGGGCGCAGCATTGGTCGCGGTGATGATCTCGACATGGTCCCCATTGCGCAGTTCGGTGCGCAGCGGCATCAGTTCGTGGTTGATTTTCACCGCCACGCAGTGGTGGCCGACATCGGTGTGCACCCCGAAGGCAAAATCCACCGCGGTCGCGCCGCGCGGCAGCGCCATGATCTTGCCCTTGGGCGTGAACACATAGACATCGTCCGGAAAGAGGTCGACCTTCACATGCTCGAGAAACTCGGGCGAATCCTTGTTGTCGGCCTGGATGTCCAGCAGCGACTGCAGCCAGCGGTGGGTGCGCTGCTGCACGTCCGACAACGCCGCGTCGGAACTCTTGTACATCCAGTGCGAGGCCACGCCGGTTTCGGCGAAGCGGTGCATGTCCTGGGTGCGGATCTGGATCTCGATCGGCGTGCCCTGCGGCCCGAACAGGATGGAGTGCAGCGACTGATAGCCGTTGGCCTTGGGAATGGCGATGTAGTCCTTGAACTTGCCCGGAATCGGCTTGTAAAGCCCGTGCAGCACGCCCAGCGCCAGGTAGCAGGAAGGGGTGTCCTTCACCACCACGCGAAAGCCGTAGATGTCGAACACCTCGGTAAAGCCGAGGTTCTTTTCCTGCATCTTCTTGTAGATGCTGTAGAGGTGCTTCTCACGACCGGTGACCGTGGCTTCCACGCCGGCCTGGCCGAGCTTCTCCTGGATGGTCTCGCGAATCTTCTCCACCAGTTCGCGGCGGTTGCCTCGCGCCGCCTTCACCGCCTTCATCACCACGCGGTGGCGGGTGGGATAAAGGTAGCGGAAGCCGAGGTCGTCGAGTTCCTGGTACACGGTATGCAGCCCAAGGCGGTTGGCGATGGGCGCATAGATTTCCAGGGTCTCGGCAGCGATGCGCTTGCGCTTTTCCGGCGGCAGGTCGCCCAATGTGCGCATGTTGTGCAGGCGGTCGGCCAGCTTGATCAGGATAACGCGCACGTCGCGCGCCATCGCCAGCAGCATCTTGCGGAAATTCTCCGCCTGCGCGTGCTCCTCGCTGGCAAACGACAGCTTGTCCAGCTTGGACACGCCCTCGACCAGATGCGCAACCGCCTTTCCGAAGCGCAACTGGATGTCCTCGGCGGTGGCGGCGGTATCCTCGACCACGTCGTGCAGCAGGGCGGCCGCCAGCGCCTGGGCATCCAGGTGCCAGCCGGCCAGAATGCCCGCCACGGCAAGCGGGTGGGAAATATAGGGCTCTCCGCTTTTGCGGAACTGCCCGGCATGGGCATCACGGCTGACATAGAAGGCATCCCGCACCAGCTCGATGTCGGCCGGCGGAAGATAGGTCAGCTGCGGAGCAAGTGCGGAAAAGTCAGCCGATACGCTGGTGCCGGCTGAAGGGTGAAGCGCGTTGAGCGACGGCGGACTAGGCCTTGCCCCGGTTGAGGATTTCAAGTCCCACCTTGCCGGCTGCAATTTCGCGCAATGCGGTGACCGTCGGCTTGTCGCGGCTCTCGACCATGGGCTGCGAGCCTTGCGCCAGCTGTCGTGAGCGATAGGTTGCCGCCAGTGTCAATTCAAAGCGATTTCCGATCCTGGCCATACAGTCATCAACGGTAATGCGTGCCACGTTCAACTCCTTGGTTCATCCCTGCCGAAGCGCCCGAACAACGATGCAAGATTTCGTGTCTGCCGGTTGGCGGTCAGGCGCGACGCCCTCACCACCGCCATGAAGTCCAGCAGGGCCTGGTCAAAGTCATCGTTGACAATTATATATTCGAACTCGGCGGCATGGCTGATATCGTCGCGTGCGGCGGCCATGCGCTTTTCGATGACCTCCGGGCTGTCCTGGCCGCGGCCGGACAGGCGCTGGCGCAGGGCCTCGATCGAGGGCGGCAGGATGAACAGGGTCACCGCATCGGGGAAATGCCTCTTGACCTGGGCCGCGCCCTGCCAGTCGATTTCCAGCAGAATGTCGCGGCCGGCCGCAATTTCTCCGGAAATCCATGCCTGCGAAGTGCCATAGTAGTTGCCGTACACTTCTGCGCTTTCCAGGAACTCGCCGCGCGCGGCCATCTGCCGGAACTCGTCGACGCTGATGAAGCGGTAGTCTACGCCGTCAGTTTCGCCGGGACGCGACGCCCGCGTGGTATAGGAAACGGACAGGCGGATGGCCTGATCCTTCAGCAGCAACGCCTTCACCAGGCTGGTTTTGCCCGCGCCGGAGGGCGCGGCCACGACGTACAAGACCCCTTGGCTCATGGTTTACTCGATATTCTGTATCTGTTCGCGCATCTGTTCGATCAACACCTTGAGNNCCCGCCCTTGTCCAGGATACGGCGCACTTCCTTGATGTGGGTCGAGAAGCGCGACAACTCCTCGTCCACATCGCTTTTCTGGGCGAACAGGGCGAACTCCTGGGCAAGGCGTTCGTTGCCGGTTTCGCCCAGGGCATCTTTCAGCCTGGCCGCAAGCTTTTCCTGGTAGGCCGACAGGATTCCGGGCAACAGGCCGGCGGCTTCCGCAATCAGCGCTTCTGCCCGATCCAGCCGCTCGACGATGTGTTTCTGCAGCTTCTCGCCTTCCCGCTGGCGGCTGGCGGCAAGATCGCCGAGTGCCGCCCCCACCGCATCCAGCAGTTCGCGCGCGGCATCCGCCGCGCCGGCTTCGCCCGAGGCCAGCACGCCATTCCAGCGCAGGATCTCCCCAACCGCAAGCGGCGCGGCATCGGGAAAGCGCCTGCGCACCTCATCCTGCCAGCGCGACAGGGACTCAAGAATCGCGTCGTTCAGGCCGATATCCTGAGCAGCTTCTGGCAACGGCGTCTGGCTGATGCGACACTCGACCTTGCCGCGCGACAGGCGCTGTACAATGGCTTCGCGGATGACGGGTTCCTGCACGCGCAGTTCTTCGGGCAGGCGGAAACCGATTTCCAGGTAGCGCTGGTTGACCGAGCGCAGATCGATCGTGACCAGTGCGCGGCCCACGGTGGCGGTATGGGTGGCATAACCGGTCATGCTGAAGATCATCGGGAAAATTCCTGGATTGGCGGTTAGGATTAGGCTGCAAGCGCCGCGACACAAGTGACCAGATAATAGCAGTTTTAACCAAATTCATTTATGGCGACCCAACCCAACCAGGCCCTGCCCAACGGTTACCGGCTGAACGAGTACACCATCGTGCGCAAGATCGGCGGCGGCGGCTTCAGCATGGTCTATCTCGCCACCGACGACCAGAACAGCCTGTTCGCCGTCAAGGAGTACCTGCCCGGCGCCCTGGTGCTGCGCACTTCAGGCTCGGTAGTGGTCGAGGCCAGTTCCGACGACAACCGCAACATCTTCCGCCACGGCATGAAGTGCTTCTTCGAGGAAGGCCGCACGCTGGCCAAGATCAACCATGCCAACGTCGTGCGCGTGACCAACTTCTTCCGCGCCAACGAAACCGTGTACATGGTCATGCAGTACGAGCGCGGCCGCACCCTGCAGCAGTACATCCAGACCCATCGCGGCAACATCCGCGAGAGCTTCATCCGCCGCGTGTTCGCGCAGATGCTGACCGGCCTGCGCGAAGTGCACACGCACAAGCTGCTGCATCTCGACATCAAGCCCTCCAACATCTACATCCGCCAGGACGGCTCGCCGGTGCTGATCGATTTCGGCGCGGCGCGGCAGACCCTGAACCAGGAGGAAACCCGCCTGCAGCCCATGTACACGCCGGGCTTCGCCGCGCCCGAGCAGTACCACAACCGCGAGCGCCTCGGCCCCTGGACCGACATCTACAGCACCGGCGCCAGCATCTACGCCTGCCTCGCCGGCCTGCCGCCGCAGGCGGCCGACGCCCGCCTGCTGAACGACAAGCTGACGCCCGCGGCCCGGGCCTGGGCGGGGGAATATTCGAGCCAGTTGCTGGAAACCGTGGACTGGTGCATGCAGCTGAACTACATGGAGCGCCCGCAAAGCGTGTTTGCCCTGCAGAAGCGGCTGATGGACGATTCCGCGCTGGAACTGGGCAAGCCGTCCTTGCTGAGTTCCATCAAGCGCTCCCTGAACAAAGAGATTTTCTGAGCGAAGCATCATGAAATTCACCATCTACCAAGCTTCCCGGCAAGGCGGGCGCAAGAACAACCAGGACCGGGTCGGTTATTCCTACAGCCGCGACTCGCTGCTCATGGTGGTGGCCGACGGCATGGGCGGCCACATGCACGGCGAACTGGCCGCGCACATCTGCGTGCAGACGCTGACCGACTATTTCCAGCGCGTCGCCAACCCGCGCGTGGCCGACCCGCTGCGCTTCCTCGAGGACGTCATCCAGCGCTCGCATTACGCCATCAACGACTACGCGGTCGAGCACGACCTGCTGGAAATCCCGCACACCACCTGCGTCGCCGCCATCGTGCAGGACAACACCGCCTACTGGGCGCACGTCGGCGACTCGCGCCTGTACTTCTTCAGCGACGGCAAGCTGATCTCGCGCACGCTCGACCATACGGCCGTGGCGCGCATGGTCAAGGACGGCCTCATCACCGAAGAGGAAAGCATCCACCACCCCAACCGCAACCGCGTCAGCAACTGCCTGGGCGGCTATGTCGCGCCCGAAGTGGAATGCGCCCCGCCCATGCCGATCACCGACGGCGACACCCTGCTGATGTGCACCGACGGCATCTGGGGCTCGGTCAGCATCCCCGAAATCGCCGCCATCCTGCATTCCTATTCGCTGGAGGACGGTGTGCGCCACCTCATGGACCACGCGGAGTTCCGCGGCGGCGAAAAGGGCGACAATCTCTCGCTCGTGGCCATGACCTGGGGCGAGTCGCGGCGGCCGGGCGTGGAAGCGATTTCCACCCTGTCGCTGCCCGAATACGCCTTCACCACCGAGATCAAGAAGCCCGAGCCCAGCCGCGCTCCTGCGATTTCGGACGACGAGATCGAACGCGCCATCGCCGAAATCCAGGACGCCATCAAGAAGATCAGCGGCGGCGGCTAACCGGCTGCGTGGCATACAACACCCTGGCCAGAGAGCGGATGATCAACCGCGGAGTTCTCTGGGTGCGCAGAGGAAAACCCATGACACTCCGCGTCCTCCGCGAACTCCGCGGTTGAAAATTGTTCTTGCCGATTGCGCCAGCCGTTAAAATCTCCTCTTTCCACGAGGAGTTCACAGTGAGCCATCGCCCCAGCGGACGCAGCCCCGACGCCCTGCGCCAGATCCGCATCACCCGTTCCTACACCCGCCACGCCGAGGGCGCCGTGCTGATCGAATGCGGCGACACCAAGGTCATCTGCACCGCCAGCGTGCTGGAGAAAGTTCCGCCGCACAAAAAAGGCAGCGGCGAAGGCTGGGTCACCGCCGAATACGGCATGCTGCCGCGCTCGACCAACACCCGCACCGACCGCGAAGCCGCGCGCGGCAAGCAGTCGGGGCGCACCCAGGAAATCCAGCGCCTGATCGGCCGCAGCCTGCGCGCCGTGGTCGACCTCGCAAAACTCGGCGAACGCACCATCCACATCGACTGCGACGTCATCCAGGCTGACGGCGGCACCCGCACTGCCAGCATCACCGGCGCCTGGGTCGCGCTGGCCGATGCGGTGAACTGGCTGATGGGCCAGGGAAAAATCGCCGAGTCGCCGCTCGCCGGCCAGGTGGCCGCGGTTTCCGTCGGCATCTATCAGGGCGTGCCCGTGCTCGACCTCGATTACGCCGAGGACTCCGACTGCGATACCGACATGAACGTGGTGATGACCGGCAGCGGCGGCCTCATCGAAGTGCAGGGCACGGCCGAAGGCGCCACCTTCTCGCGCCAGGAATTGAATGCGCTGCTGGACCTGGCCGAAGCCGGCATCCGGCAGTTGGCACAGGCACAACACGATGCATTACAAAAAACAAATTGAACAAAGAGGACACAGAGGAACAAGAGGAAAACCTGTTACTCAATGCTTTTCCTCTGCGCCCTCCGCGTCCTCTGTGTGAGAAATTAAGGAGCCCTCTTGAAAAACAAGATCGTCATCGCTTCAGGCAACCCCGGCAAGCTTAGAGAAATCCGCCGCATCCTCGATCCGCTCGGCTTCAACGTGGTGCCGCAGTCGGACTTTGCCGTGCCCGAATGCCCGGAGCCGCACGTCACCTTCATTGAAAACTGCCTCGCCAAGGCGCGCCACGCTTCGCTGCATACCGGGCTGCCAGCGCTGGCCGACGACTCCGGCATCTGCGTCGACGCCCTCAACGGCGCACCCGGCGTCTATTCCGCGCGCTATGCCGGCGAGCCCAGGTCGGATCAGCGCAACAACGAGAAGCTCATCTCCGCGCTCGACAACGAGGCCAACCGCCGTGCGCACTACTACTGCGTCATCGTGCTGGTGCGCCACCCCGACGACCCGCAACCGCTGATCGCCGAGGGCAGCTGGCACGGCGAGATCATCGACACCCCGCGCGGCGAGAACGGCTTCGGCTACGACCCGTATTTTTTCCTGCCGGAATTCGGCAAAACCGGCGCCGAACTCGACCCCGACCACAAGAACGCCATCAGCCACCGCGGACAGGCGCTCGACATCCTGGTGAACAAGCTGCGCGGCCTGGCCGGCTAGTCCCGAGAAACCCGCCCTGGCAAGAAAACCTTTATCCACGAAAGGCGCGAAGAAATACAAAAACAGATTTTTGGGGATAACGGATCGGGAATCGCATGCTTCAGCAAAACATACCAAGAGGGGAAAGGGGAAATCAGAACCTCTTGTCCTCATGTCCTCCTTGTTCAAAAAATGACTTTCAACTTCGCGCTTCTTCGCGTCCTTCGCGGATAGCTCTGGCTTGATGAGGCCCGCATGATCTACTGGCTGCTGGCAAACGCCCTCGTCCTGCTGCACCTGGCGTTCATCCTGTTCGTCGTGGGCGGCGGCCTGCTGGCAGCCTGGAAGAAAGGTGTCGTCTGGCTGCACCTGCCCGCCGCCGTCTGGGGCGCGCTGATCGAGTTCATGGGCTGGATCTGTCCGCTCACCCCGCTGGAAAACCATTTCCGCAGGCAGTCCGGCGCGGCAGGCTACGAGGGCGGATTCATTGAACATTATCTGCTGCCGCTGATCTATCCCGAGATGCTGACGGCGGCCACGCAACATGTTCTGGGCAGCCTGGTGCTGGCAATCAACTTCCTGATCTACTTTTGGCTGTGGCGACGAGGCACGTGGAAAACAAAATCCTGACGCGCGCGGGCGCTGGGCTCGCCGTGCCGCCGCCGCTGGCGCTCTACATCCACCTGCCCTGGTGCGTGAAGAAGTGTCCGTATTGCGACTTCAATTCGCATGCGCTGGACAATATTCCCGAAGACGCCTACATCGCCGCGCTCGCGCGCGATCTGGAACTCGCCCTGCCGGAGATATGGGGCCGCAAGATCCACGCGGTTTTTTTCGGCGGCGGCACGCCCAGCCTGTTTTCGCCGGAAGGCATCGACCGCATCCTGACCACGGTGCGCACACTCACCCAGCTGGAACCGCTGGCCGAAATCACCCTGGAAGCCAATCCCGGCACCGTGGAAGCCGGACGTTTCAGGAGCTATCGCGAGGCTGGCATCAACCGCGTTTCGCTCGGTATCCAGAGTTTCGACGACGACATGCTGCGCCGCATCGGGCGCATCCACGGCGCAGCCGAGGCGCGGCACGCGGCGGAACTGGCGGCAAAGAACTTTGAAACCTTCAATCTGGATCTGATGTACGCGCTGCCCGGGCAGACGCTCGATATGCTCAAGATCGACATTGAAACCGCGCTGGCCTTCGACCCGCCGCACCTGTCCTGCTACCACCTGACGCTGGAGCCCAACACCGCCTTCGGCCACTCCCCGCCGCCCAATCTGCCGGACGACGACACTGCTGCCGTCATGCAGGCATGGCTGGAAGAACGCCTGGGCGACGCCGGCTATGAGCACTATGAAACCTCGGCCTTCGCCAGGCCGCGCCACCGCTGCCGCCACAACCTCAATTACTGGACCTTCGGCGATTACCTCGGCATCGGCGCCGGCGCCCACTCCAAGCTCTCGTTCCACGACCGCATCGTGCGCCAGATGCGACTGAAGCACCCCGCGCAGTACATGCAGGGAGTCGAGCACGGCAGTCACATTGCCGAAACGCGGACGATTTCTCCCGGCGAACTGTCTTTCGAGTTCATGATGAACGCGCTCAGGCTCAATGAGGGATTTCCGACATCGCTCTTCGCCCAGCACACCGGGCTGCCACTGACGGCTTGCCTTGCGGGATTGCAAAAAGCTGAAGAAAAAGGCCTGATCGAGCGCGACCTGAATGCGCTGCGCCCCACCGAGAAAGGCCGGCGCTTCTTGAACGAGCTGTTGATGCTGTTTCTTTGAGGTAGGCAAGTTTTGCCGACTGGTGCTATCTTTCCCTAACCGCGCCCCACAAGGAGAAAAACGATGAAGTGGTTGTTGTCTTTATTCCTGCTGCCCATCGCCGCCCAGGCCGCCGTGGTCGGCAAGACCGTCGAATACGTCGCCGACGGCTTAAAAATGAAGGGTTACATGGCGTACGACGATGCCATCAAGGGCAAACGTCCCGGCGTGCTGGTGGTGCACGAATGGTGGGGGCTCAATGACTATGCGAAAAAACGCGCCAACATGCTGGCCGAAGCCGGCTTTGCGGCCTTGGCTGTCGACATGTACGGCGATGGCAAGACCGCGGACAACCCCAAGGATGCCGGCGCCCTGGCCGGGGCAGTCAACAAGAATCCGCCCCTTATGCGCGCCCGCTTTGCGGCCGCGCAGAAATTTCTCGACGTACAGCCCCTGGTCAGACGCGGCCAGATTGCCGCGCTGGGCTACTGCTTCGGCGGCGGCATCGTGCTCAACATGGCGCGCGCAGGCGAGCCGCTGAAAGGCGTGGTGAGCTACCACGGCATCCTCGCCACCGACGTTTCAGTGAAGCCCGGCGCCATCAAGGCCAGGGTGCGCGTGTTCACCGGCGAAGCCGATCCCATGGTGCCGCCCGAGCACGTCGAAGCCTTCAAGACCGAGATGGCCAACGCCAAGGCCGACTGGCAGCTGGTGTCCTATCCCGGCGTGAAGCACACCTTCACCAACCCCGAAGCCGACGTGTATGCGGCGAAATTCAACTTGCCGTTGAAATACGACGCGCATGCAGACCACAGTTCCTGGGCGCACACCCTGGACTTCCTGAAATCGGCGCTCAAATAATGGCCAAGAACTCCGGCTCCTGCGGCTGCGATGATGCCGACCACCACGGCGGTGCCCGTCCGGCGGGCTATGGCATCGCGCAAACCGGCAGCTTCGATGCCGGGGCGTTCGAGCGCGCAGTGAATGACCTGCTCGCCGCCTGCGGCGTGCCCTCGGACACGGTGCATACCGGACGCACCGCCCTGCGTGTGCGCGAACTGTGGCAGAAGCGGCTGCTGGGCGGCTATGCGCTCGACCCCGGCGAAGCGCTGGGCGAGGGCTTCGAAGACAATCGCCGTGACATGGTGGTGGTGCGCGGCATCGCCATCCACGGTGTCTGCCCGCACCATCTGGTGCCGTTTCGCGGCGTGGCGCACGTCGCCTACATTCCGGGCGGACGACTGCACGGCTTCGGGCGCATCGCCCGCCTGGTGGATGCCATCGGCCACCGCTTCACTTACCAGGAATGGATGACGCGCGACATCGCCGAAGCCATGATGGAGCACGGCAAGGCGGCAGGCGCCGCCTGCATCATCGAGGCCGAACAGCTTTGCCTGTTGCTGGGCGAAGACCGCCGCGGCGACGAGCGCGTGGTGACCCAGGCTTTTTCCGGCTGCTTCGAAAGCAGCGACCAGTTGCGCAACGAGTTCCTGCGCGCCATAGAGGGCGCGCGGATTTGAGATCGCTCGATTTCGGGCTTGCCTGTTTATTGGCCTGCCTGGCCTGTCTCACTGCCGCGCAAGCGGCGCCCGCGATGGAAGGCGCCACCCGCCATGGCATTGCCGAAGATACCGGCCTGTCCACCTGGGAGGTCGACACCCGCAGCGTGCACCTCAGGCTTACGCAGCTCAGCCCCGAACAGGTGCGCGCCTTCATGCTGAATCGCGGCATGGACAGGCAATCCGTCGAGGAATTCGCCCGCGCCTGCGTGTTCATGACAGTGGTGCGCAACGAAAGCAGCCAGCCCATCGAGCACAATCTGGCTGATTGGCGCTATCTGCCCGCGGGGGGACAACCGCGTTCGATGCTGACCAAGCACGGCTGGCTCGAACGCTGGCAGCCGCGCAATTTCTCCCGGCCATTGAAGCTCGCGTTCGAATGGTCGCAATTTCCGGTGGCACAGGTTTTCTTTCCGGGCGACTGGAACCAGGGCATGACCACGTTCGAACTGCCGGCCGGCAGCCGCTTTGATGTACTTTACCGCTGGAAGCAAAACGGAAAACTTTTCGAAGGAAAACTGCAGAATGCCCAATGTCCGCCATCTTTTGACTAGCCTCTTGTTCCTTGCCGTTCCGTGCCTGGCAGCCGCCGCCGAACCGCCGCTGCAATTCTCGCATACGCCCTTCAAGCCGCGCATCGCGGCGCCTGCCATGAAGCTCAAGGACATGGACGGACGGACGGTGGAACTCGCCAGGCTGCGGGGAAAGGTGGTCATCGTCAATTTCTGGGCGACCTGGTGCCCGCCCTGCCGGCGCGAATTCCCCTCCATGGAACGCCTGCGGCAGAAAATGGCGGGCAGGCCCGTGGTGATCCTCGGCGTGAACGAGGGGGAAACCGTCGACATCATCGACCAGTTCAGCTCCACGCTCGATCTGCAGCCGCAGTTTCCCATTCTGCTCGATCTCGAAGGCGCGGCCATGGCGGCCTGGCCGGTGCGCGGCCTGCCTACCACCTTCTTTGTCGACAGGCACGGCCGCATGGCCTATAGCGCGATCGGCGGCAGGGAATTCGATCATCCGGAAATGATCCGGCTGATCGAGCGCATGCTTGCAGAGAAATGACGCGAGACATCCGCAAGCGCCCCGCCACCCTGTTGCCGCCGCCGCTGGTCTATGTGGCGGCCCTGTGGGCCGCCTGGGAGTTGCACAAAAGACAGCCCCTGTACTTTCCTGGGCCAACAGGCTTCGGCTGGCTGCTGGTCGCGCTGGGCAGCGTGCTCATGCTGTGGGCGGCCTGGACCCTGTTCCGCCATCACACCACGGTCAATCCTTACAAAGGCGTGGCTCACCTGGTGCAAAGCGGTCCCTTCGCCTTCTCGCGCAACCCGATCTATCTTGCCGACAGCCTGATCTATTTCGGCGTAATGCTGATCTGGAGCAGCCTGTGGCCGCTGCTGCTCTACCCTGCCGTGTGGGCAGCCATGCGCTATGGCGTGATCCGCAACGAGGAGGCGCACATGACGGTCAAGTTCGGCGAAACCTACCGGGAATACTGCAGCCGCGTCAGGCGCTGGCTTTGAGTTTCAGGATCTCTTTTGCGTTCTCGGTGGTGCACTCGGCCACTTCCTCCACGCTGATGCCGCGCAGATCGGCCAGCACCTGCGCGATTCTTGGCAGTTCCGCCGGCTCGTTGCGCCGTTTCGCGATCCACTCGGGCGGAATGTCCGGGCCGTCGGTCTCAAGCACGATGGCGGCAAGCGGCAGTGCGGCCGCCAGTTTGCGCAGGCTGGTGGCGCGCGCATAAGTCATTGCCCCGCCGAAACCCAATTTGAAACCGAGCTTGAGATATTCCTGCGCCTGCTGCATGGAACCGTTGAATGCGTGCGCGATGCCGCCCGGAACCCTGATGCGGCGCAACTGCTTGAGAATCTGGTCATTGGCGCGGCGGATGTGCAAGAGCACCGGCAGTTCGTGCCTGGCTGCCAGTTTCAACTGCTCCACGAAAAAGAATTCCTGCAGCGTCAGGTCTTCCTCATGCACACCCGGACAGTCGATGCGCGACTGGAAGCGGTCGAGGCCGACTTCGCCGACGGCGACCGGGCGCTCGCGCCGGATCGCCTCGTCCAGTAGCGTCAGATGCTCTTCGCGATGCACGTGCACGTACATGGGGTGCATGCCCAGCGCGATCTCCACGCCGGCGTAACGGCGGCAATCGATGACGGAACGGAAATTGAAGGCGGCAACAGCCGGCACGACGATGCTGCCAACGCCTGCCTGGCACGCGCGAGCCACGACGGCATCGCGATCGGCATCGTATTCCGCGGCATCGAGGTGGCAATGGGTGTCGATCAGCATGGGCATGGGCTTCATGGCTTCGCGAAGGTCATGCCGCGAGTTTCTCCAGTATGGTCTTCACCGGCTTTGGAATGGCGGCATTCACGGCATCTGCACGATCCATCCAGATTGTGCCCGGCTCGCCCGCAGCAGGGCCGCGCTCGTCGAGAGCGAGCACGAGCGGCAGAATTGACAGCCGGAAATGGGTAAAGGCATGGCTAAAAACCGGCAGTTCCTCAACGCTTGCAGGCAGGCTCCCGGTTAGCCGCAGGCAGGCGGCCGCGCTGTCTCCCTCCGCCTCCGGCAAGCTCCACAACCCTCCCCATATGCCGGGAGCAGGGCGCCTGACCAGCAGAACATCGCGCCCATGACGAATGACCATCAGCGTCGCGGAGCGCTCCAACAAGACCTTTCTGGGCCGCGGCGCAGGCAAATACTCGGTGCGCCCCTGCCTCCGCGCAGCGCAATCCCGGCCAAGCGGGCATTGCGCACAAAGAGGCTTGCTGCGCCTGCACACGGTGGCGCCGAGATCCATCAGCGCCTGGGTATAGGTTTCGATGTCCGATTCCGGCAACAGGCTTTCACTCAATCGCCACAGGCGGGTTTCCACTTTCTTGTCGCCCGGCCAGCCGTCAATGCCGAATGCGCGCGCCAGCACCCGCTTCACGTTGCCGTCCAGGATGGCGCGGCGCTCCCCGTAAGCGAAAGCGCTGATGGCCGCCGCCGTGGAACGGCCGACTCCGGGCAGTGCCGCTATATCATCGAATTGCTGCGGGAACACCCCGTCGCGCTCTTCCATGACCTGGCGCGCAGCGCGGTGCAGATTACGGCCGCGCGCATAATAGCCAAGGCCGGCCCAGCAAGTGAGCACGTCATCCACGCTGGCCGCCGCAAGCGCCGCGATGTCCGGAAAGCGCGACAGGAAGCGCTCGAAGTAGGGAATCACGGCAGCGACCTGGGTCTGCTGCAACATGATTTCCGAAACCCAGACGCGATAGGGATCGCGGCTAGCCTGCCACGGCAAATGATGGCGTCCATGGCTGCGCTGCCATTTGATCAGCTTGGTCGAAAAATCCATGTCCCGATGCTATCAAAACGAGCCGACGCAGGCAGCGTATTCGGCGAGTTTCGAGCGGAGCGGCCAAACGAGCCGACGCAGGCAGCGTATTCGGCGAGTTTCGAGCCCGCAAAACACAAAGGCGGGCCATTGCGCCCGCCTTGCTCTTTCAAGCCCCAAGAAGCCTACATCGACATGACACGCTGCTTGAAGAAGGAGACCAGCTTGCCGAATGCCGACTCTGTCACCGACTCACGCCCGGCCAGTACTGCGCGACCTGAACGCATCTTGTCGGCCAGGCGCTGGGGGCTGATGGAGAACATGTTGTGGCCGTTCATGTCGGAGAACAAATAATTGCCCTTGAGACCGCTCACCCACACCACGTGCACCCAGCTGGAACTGCCGTCATCGTGATGGAATTGCAGCCTGTCGCCCTTTTGCAGCGACTGCGCGCAAAGCGTGAACTCGTCCTCGATTTCCGGCAAGGGCTCGGCATATCTCGGATCGTTGATGCCGATTTCGGTCTCTGACGTTTCGTCGGCCGGCAGGTCGTCCAGCAGGCTTTCTGCTTCCGGCAGGGGCACCGTGAGCGAACTCGGCCGCACGGCGTTGGCGTGCAATGTAACCAGGCCGGCAAAGAATTTTTCTACGGCATCGCCCGGCATGCCGACTTTTTCCACGCCTTCACGCAGGCGCTTCAGCAGGCCCGGCAGTATCCGCACCATCATCAGCCGGCTGTCCATGTCCGGCTTGTTCTGCACGCTCCACAGAAGTTCGCGCATGGTCTCGATGTGCGCAGACAGGTGCGGCGAGGTCTCTCCCTCGTCGACGTACTCGCGAATCAGCAGGGGCGCCCACTGGTCACGCAGGAAAAGCGCGATGGTTTCGGGTGCCGGCTGTTCGGCAAGGGCGCGGCGAATATGGTCGCGCACCACGGTTTCGGCCATTTCGCTGCGCTCGGCGCGCTGGATTTCGGCGACGCTGTCCGCCATGCCGGCTTCGAGTTCCTGCTCGCGCTGGGCCTGCAGTTCCGCCAGGGCACCGCAAGCCTGTTCGAACACGCCGGCATCCTGGTCGAATTCATTGATGATCTTCTCGATGATCGCTTCCACTTCCGCCTGTAGCGGATCGACCTTGCCTTCCTTGCCCGCCGGCTGCACCGCGAGCGAGGCGATCATGTCCAGAACGCGGCGTGCCGGATGGTCCCTTTGCGTGAAAAAGCCACGGTCGAGGATGGCGACCTTGAGTACCGGCACCTGCAATTTTGCAATCAGCTGCTTGAGGTGCTCGGGGATACCCTGGTCCTCGAACAGGTAATCGAACAGCATGGCCACTGCATCGATCATCACGGTTTCGATCTGGCTGGCCGACAGCATGGCCGGGCTTTGCTGCAGTTCCCGCACCACATTGGGGAAGCCGCCGCTGCCGGTCAGCGAATTGCGCAAGTCGATCGTCACGCCGCCCGGCAGGTTGAGCGCACCGACCTGCAGCCGGTTGAGCGCCTCCAGCATGCTGATGCCGAGCAGGGCCGCGCCGGCACCCTGGCCAGAGGCCCCGCCCCCCGGAATTCCCGCAGACCCCTGGCCCGTGACCATTTTTTCGAACAGCCCCAGCAGTTCGGTCTGCTCGGGCTGGCGGGACTTCACGCGGCCGGCTTGATCGGGACGGCTGCGGATTCCCGCCTTGAAGTCAGGCAGAATGCCCTTGCCGAGCAGGAAGCGGTTGATTTCCTGGTAGATGACCGGCAATTCCGGGTACAGAACCAGGTCGAACTGGTTGAGCAGAACCAGCCGGACCTTCTGCTCGATCTTGAGCTTGTCCATGCCGTCCAGCAGCGCTTCACACAACAGTTTCGGGCCGAACGGGTTCTCGTCGGCCGTCAGCTGCGGACGGCCAAGCAGCACGCCAAGACGCGCATCCAGGCCGACCAGTTCCTCTGCGCAATTGAAGCGCAGGCGCGAACTGGACTTGTTGACGGCAAGCGTGGCCTCGTAATCGGTGTCGTCCATCAAGGAAAGCTCCGCCACCGTCTGCTGGCCTTGCATCTCCCCCCATTCCGCGCTGATCGCTTGGATCAGCCCCTGCTTGCAGGCCTGGAAGAGCTCCGTGCCCTGCCGGGCGAGAAGATTCAGGGCCTGGAAATAAACATCACGGGTTTCTGCGAGAGGGGCATGGTCCGCAAGGCCGAGCAGACTGCTTTCCATGGCCTCGGTCTGGCCGGACAGCTCTCTGATGATGCCGGTTGCCAGCATGTCCCTGCTTTCATGCAGGAGCTTGAGATGCTCGACACTGATCGAATTGCGCCGGCCCTTGCTGTAATCGCTCAAATTGACAATGCCACTATCCGACATTTTTTCTCCTTGGCACATTTCCTTTGGATTGCTGCGCGCCGGAAAGCCAAGAATCAAAGGCACAAGATGCTGGCGAGAACCAATGCGTCTGCCGTCATCCGGCAATCCCGCTATCTGGTGCATGCTCCAGACCGGAGATTTTGCGTCCCCGCCTCGCGGCGGGTTTGCCCTTGTCAGATGCTCCCGGGTGGCTGAACAGTCCATTCCCCGACACTTCAGAATTACGGGCAATGACAACTAAAACTTTAAGGAGTATGCGTCACTTTCTGTCTAAACACGAAAAATTTGCCTCGCGTGGCATTCCCGGCCAATGGCGCTTTTTCTCCCCCCCGGCGGCTGGCGAGCCCCGCCCCTTTTCCTCTTGATGCACGGACGGCAGAAAACTCGTCTGCGCCGCTTCGTTCAAACAGGACAGGAAGGGCGCGCTCGCCTTGTTCGGCATGCGCCGCAGGCAGCGCTTGCTCCGTGAGTCCCAGGGCCCTCTTCACTTTCCCGAAATCCGGTTTGGGTTTGGAAGCCCCGTCACCACGGGCCATTTGAACTGGAGCGGGCGAAGGGAGTCGAACCCTCTTCATCAGCTTGGGAAGCTGAGGTAATGCCGTTATACGACGCCCGCATGGTAGAATTATCGCTTTCACGAGGCTTTGCGACCGGCCCGCATTTTAATGCCAATTTAGCGTCAAATGGAAGCTTTTTCCCTAATTGTTAATGGCGAAAGCCGCGATTTTCCTGCCCCCATGACAGTGTCCGGACTGATTGAGGCCTTGGGCTATGCCGGCAAGCGCGTAGCCATTGAGCGCAACGGCGAAATCGTGCCGCGCAGCCGGCATGGCGATGTGATGCTCGACAACGGCGACGAACTGGAAATCGTGGTTGCCGTGGGTGGCGGCTGATCTGACCGGAGCCGGGCGCGGCGCGCCACTTGAGCACCCTTCCCCCTTTACCCTTCCCCCTTCACACAGAATATGGATCAACTGGTTATTGCAGGCAAACCCTATTCTTCGCGCTTGCTGGTCGGCACCGGCAAGTACAAGGATTTCGACGAAACCCGGCGTGCCGTGGAGGCCAGCGGCGCGGAAATCGTCACGGTGGCCATCCGCCGCACCAACATCGGCCAGGATGCCAACCAGCCTTCGCTGCTGGACGCCCTGCCGCCGTCCAAATACACCTATCTGCCCAACACCGCCGGCTGCTATACCGCGGACGAGGCCATTCGTACATTGAGGCTGGCGCGCGAACTGCTGGACGGACACAGCCTGGTGAAGCTGGAAGTGCTGGGCGACCCGCAAAGCCTGTACCCCAACGTGGTGGAAACCATCAAGGCGGCGGAAGTGCTGGTCAAGGACGGCTTCCAGGTCATGGTCTACACTTCCGACGATCCCATCATCGCCAGGCAACTGGAGGACATCGGCTGCGTCGCCGTCATGCCGCTGGCCTCGCTGATCGGCTCCGGCATGGGCATCCTCAATCCCTGGAACCTGCAGATCATCATCGACCGCGTCAAGGTGCCGGTGGTGGTCGATGCCGGCGTGGGCACGGCCTCGGACGCCGCCATCGCCATGGAACTCGGCTGTGACGCAGTGTTGATGAACACCGCCATCGCCGGCGCGCAAAACCCGGTGCTCATGGCGCAGGCCATGAAGAAGGCCGTGGAAGCCGGGCGCGAAGCCTGTCTCGCCGGACGCATGCCGAAAAAAATCTACACTGCCAGCCCCAGCAGCCCCGCTTCCGGCCTGATCGGCACCTGATCTTGGAAACACCCGAGCAGGACGCGCCCCAGCGTCGCATCCGCAGCTATGTCCTGCGCCAGGGGCGCATGTCCGAGGCCCAGCGCCGCGCCTATGAAGACGCCTTGGCGCACTGGGGCATCGCCTATGCGCCCGCGCCGCTCGATCTTGCTGCCGTGTTTGGGCGCAACGCGCCGACCATTCTTGAAATCGGTTTCGGCATGGGGCGGACCACCGCGGAGATCGCCGAGGCACACCCGCAGAACAACTACCTGGGCGTGGAAGTGCATACGCCGGGCGTGGGCAGCCTGCTCAAGGAAATCCAGACGCGCGGGCTGTCCAATGTGCGCCTCATCCAGCACGATGCGGTGGAAGTCCTCACTCACATGCTGGCCGACGGCTCGCTTGCCGGCATCCACGTCTACTTTCCCGACCCCTGGCCCAAGAAGCGCCACCACAAGCGGCGCCTGATCCAGCCCGGGCTTGTCGCCTTGCTGACGCAGAAGCTGGCGCCCGGGGCTTACCTGCATTGCGCCACCGATTGGGAGGAATATGCCCAGCAGATGCTGGAAGTGCTCTCCGCAGAACCCGGGCTGAAGAACACCGCAGCCGGCTTTGCGCCGCGCCCGCAATGGCGCCCCATCACCAAGTTCGAGCAGCGCGGCCTGAACCTCGGGCACGGGGTATGGGACCTGCTGTTCGTAAAACCCTTGCCAGCCCAATAACTGGAATTAAGCCATACGGCCCAAGGGCAAAGACCAAAAACCGAATTAACCGCGGAGTGCGCGGAGTTCGCAAAGAAATTCAAGAAACCACTCCGCGTCCTCTGCGCACTCCGCGGTAAATTGCTTTTCCGGTTTTGTGACAGCCTTTTTGATTGAGGCTATCTAATCGATCGCGCTGTAGCGCACTTCCAGGATTTCCAGTTCGCGCTTGCCGGCCGGCGTCATCAGCATGACCGTATCGCCTTCGCGCGCCCTCATCAAGGTGCGCGCCATGGGCGACACCCAGGAAATGCGGTTCTTCGACGGCTCGGCCTCGTCGATGCCGACGATGCTGTAAGTCGCTTCCGCGCCCAGATCATCCTGCACCCTCACCGTGGCGCCGAAAAACACCTGGTCGGTTTCTTCGCGCGCGGCGGGGTCGACCACTTCGGCGTCCTCAAGTTTTTTTCCGAGATAGCGCAGGCGGCGGTCGATTTCCCGCAGCCGCTTCTTGCCATAGATATAGTCGCCGTTTTCCGAACGGTCGCCGTTGCTGGCCGCCCAGTGGATGGTTTCCACCAGCCTGGGCCGCTCCTGTTTCCAGAGCAGGTCGAACTCGGCTTTCAGGCGGGCGTGCCCCGCCGGCGTCATGTAGTTCTTGGCGCCCGCGGGCAGCGCGCTCGCGCCCTCTTCCTCGTCGTCTTCCGGCGCGGCGTCATTTTCCCTGGTGAAGGCTTTGCTCATCGCTTGCTCTGGAAACGGGGCCAAGCCTATTTGGCGTTTTGCCGCAGAAACTGGTCGATGATGCGCAAGCGCGTCACGCTGTCGTTCATTTCCAGCAGATCCTGTTTGACCTTGAGCTTGAACGGCAGCAATTCGGACAGCCGGTACCCCACCCAGACTGCATCGTCATAATGCGTTTGCGCAGGCTCGATCTGATGATCCAGCAGCAGGTGTTTCAGCACCTCGGTGCAGAGCCTGAGTTCGACGGGAATCGCGCAGGGTTTTTCCCTGCTCACTGCCTCGATTTGCGCTACCAGCAGGCCGTTCGGCTGGACTTCCCAACTGCGCGCAACGTAGCGCTGCAGGCCTTCAACGATGACGTGGAAAATTCCGGGCTGCGGCATTTCCCATTCGACGATGCGCGCTTCGGTGCCCACCTCGCAGGGCACTGCCGGCTCGCCGACCTCCCCGCCCTCGCGGATGCCGCATATGCCGAATGTGCTGTTGTCCGCAAGGCAGGTTTTGGCGAGGTCGAGGTAGCGCTGCTCGAAAATCTTCAACGGCATGCGGCCGCCGGGAAACAACACGGTGGAAAGCGGGAACAACGGCAGCGTCCGCACCGCCGGCGTAAACAGGTTGCTCAGTTTTTCAAACATTCAAATGCTTATTGTGCTTCGCCCCAACGAGGAACCAGTTCGTTTTGCATGCCCAGTTGGTCGAGGATGCGCGCGACGATGAAATCGATCAGGTCTTCGATGCGCTGGGGGTGGTGGTAAAAGCCCGGATTGGCGGCAAGGATAACGGCGCCGAGCCGCGAAAGCTTGAGCATGTTCTCCAGATGCAAGGCGGAGAACGGCGTTTCGCGCGGGACCAGGATAAGCTTGCGGCCCTCCTTGATCGCCACGTCGGCGGCGCGCTCGATGAGGTTGTCGGACAGCCCCTGCGCAATTGCTGCCAGCGTGCCCATGGAACAGGGACAGACCACCATCGACTCGCTGGCTCCGCTGCCTGAGGCGACGGGCGCGAACCAGTCTTCTCGGCCATATACGCTCAAGCTGCCGGAATGGCCGGGATAACGGTTGCGCAGCCAGGCGTCCAGTTCCGCAGGACGGGCGGGCAGCGTCAACTGCAACTCCTGCGCCGCGACCACATGCGCCGCCTGCGACACCAGCAGGCGGACATGCGCGCCCTGCGCAAGCAAACACTCCAGCAGGCGCAAGCCATAAGCGAGTCCGGAAGCCCCGGTGAGCGCGAGGGTGACGGTTCTTTCAGGCATGCGCCGATTGTGCGCCCGGGACGCCATCCTGTGCAATCAGCCGGGCGACGATCAAGCCGTTCACCGTGCCGAAGACCAGCGCAGCCAGTGCGAACACCGGAATCAGCATGCCGATGTCGGCTGCCGTGAAAAGCCACAGCTTGGCAAGAACCAGTTGCCCGCCGATGTGCGCAAACGCCATCAGCAGCGAAAACGAGACCGGCCCGAACAGCGCGCGCGGCAGGGAGCGCACCAGAAAAAGCACGCCCATGACGGCCGTCGCGCCGCACACGGCCAGCCAGAAACCGGGGGTGAGGAAGCTTCCGAGCATCAGGCTGGCCGCCAGCAAGCGCATGGCCATGACCCACGCTGCGACGGAGAACCCGTAGCGCAGCAAGACCAGCAGGATCACGATGTTGGCAAGCCCCGGCTTGATGCCCGGGAGCGGGCTGGGCAAGGCGGCCTCGGCCACGCTCAGCCCCACGGCCAATGCGGCGAGCGCCGCTATGCGACGGTCTTCGGCTGAGATTGCGAGGCGGACTTCGCGCATGGCATCAATACGCTGTCGAGTCGAAGGCTTTTTCGGCTCCGCCTATCTCGAGGCTCACCTGGTTAGCCAGGCACAGTGCCGCTTCACCGGCACGCTCAACCCAGCCCTGTTTCACGCATATCTGCCTGGGCCCGGGATCGGCGGCAACGCGGGCGCGCCCATGACGCACTTCGATGCGGCTTACGCCAAGCGTGCCGCGCACGGAAAAGTCCGCATCCCGCCCCAGCGCGGCACGCACCATCACCTTGCCTTGCGCCCGGACCAGCACGGTGCTCCCTGCGGGCCGTGTCCAGGCATGATGGAAAGAACCGGCAGTGACCACGCCGGCAAGCGCCAGCACGAACAAGTCCCCGGGGCGCAGCAAGCGCCGTTCAAGCAAGCTCACGATGCCGCACCAGCACCTGCTCGGCGCCGGTGAAAGAGCGGCCCAGCGATTCGACAAAATATACCGAGCGATGCCGCCCGCCGGTACAGCCTATCGCCACGGTCAGATAGGCGCGATTGTCGCGGATGAAACAGGGCAGCCAGCTTTCCACAAAACCGCGGATGTCCGACAGCATTTTCATGGCCTCCGGGCTGGCCTCGATGTAGGCGCGCACGGCCTCGTCCCTGCCGGTGAGCGGGCGCAATTCCGGGACGTAGTGCGGATTGGGCAGGCAGCGCACGTCGAACACGATATCGGCATCCAGCGGAATGCCATGCTTGTAGCCGAAGGACTGGAACAGCAGGGTAATGCGCGACCGGTCCTGGGTGATCAGGTCCTTGATCCACAGACACAGCGCGCTCGGCGCAAGATCGCTGGTGTCGATGCGATGCGCATGGCGCATCACTTCGACCAGCTTTTCACGTTCAAGGTCGATGGCCTCGGAGAGCGAGACGCTGTCCGAAGTCAGCGGATGCTTGCGGCGCGTCTCGGAAAAGCGCTTTACCAGCGTCGGCGTCTTGGCCTCCAGGAAAATCACCCGCACATCGAAGCCCGCCTTCTTGAGCCTGTCCATCAGTCCGGGAAAGCTGCTGAAATCCTCACCGCCGCGCGCATCGACGGCAATGCCGATCCTTCTCTGCCCGGCGCGGGACAAATGCATCACGACCTGTTCGACCAGCGACAGCGGCAGGTTGTCCATGCAGTAATAGCCGGCGTCCTCAAGCACGGCAGTTGCAATGCTCTTCCCCGAACCGGACAGGCCCGATACCAGCACCAGCTGCATCAGGATTCCTCCCGCATGAAAGCTTCCTGACGCGCCATGAGTTCGGCAACGGGATCGATGCCGCGGCTCTTGAGAATATGGTTGCGCACGGCGACCTCCACCAGCACGGCCAGGTTACGGCCAGCCGCTACCGGAATTCTCACGGTCAGCACGCCAACGTCGAGAATGACCGAATTCGAAGCCTCCATGTCCAGCCGGTTCAGCGGTTCGGCGCCCTTTCCCGGCTTTACAAGCTGGACGATGAATTTGAGGTTCTTTTTCAGCTTCACCGAGGTTTCGCCGAACAGCGAGCGGATATCGAGTATCCCGAGACCGCGCACTTCCAGAAAATCGCGCAGCATGGGCGGGCAGCTGCCTTCCAGCGTGTCCGGAGCGACATGTCTCAGTTCGACTGCATCGTCCGCTATAAGGCGATGTCCGCGGGTGATCAGCTCCAGCGCCAGCTCGCTCTTGCCCACCGCCGCATCGCCCTGGATCAGTACGCCCACGCCGGTCACTTCCATGAAAACGCCATGCACCACCGTGGTTTCAGCCAGGCTCTGCATCAGGTAATGGCTCAAGTGCGAAACCACCGAAGGGCTGGGATGGGAAGAGACGAACAGCGGCGTGTCCGTCTTGCTCGCGGTTTCCTCGAGCACCGCCGGTGGCTGTTCGCCCTCGGCCAACACCACTGCGGCAAGCTCCTCGGAAAATAGATGGTGCAGCGCCTCTTCCAGCGCATCGGGGCTCAATTTGCGCAGGTAATCCATTTCCGCGCTACCAAGCACCTGCACGCGATTGGGGTGCACCAGATTCAAATGGCCGATCGGCGCGAGATCGGCCTTGTGCAGGGCCTCCGAGGTCAGCGACCGCCTGCCGCCATCCTGGCCGGTAAGCCAGACCAGGTCCAGCGCATCGACATTGTCACGGAACAGCTTGTCGACCGTGACAATACTCAGTGAGTCCATGTGGCCAGGAGCTTGTGCAAGTCGGCCGTTTCAGCCGCGAGAAGGCGTTCCCGCATGCCGGCGTCACCCAGCATTTGTGCAAGCTCGCCCAGTATTTGAAGATGCATTTCGTTCGCATCCTGCGGCACCAGCAGAATGAAGCACAGATTGATGGGCAGACCGTCCGGGGAGTCGAATTCCAGGGGCGGCTTGATGCGATAGAACGCGCCGGCCGCCTGCTTCAGGCTCTTGATGCGTCCGTGCGGAATCGCCACGCCATAGCCCAGCGCCGTCGAGCCCAGGCGTTCGCGCTCGAACAGGTTGTCGAACACTTCCTGGCGCCTGAGGCCGTAGAGGGACTCGAACAAATCCGCGGCATGCTCGAACAGCTTCTTCTTGCTGGAAAACGGCTGGTCGGCGACGATGCCGCCATCGCCAAGCAGTGGCGCGATCAGGTTCATAAAGTACCCTGGGCCGGCTGCCCGGCCCGGTATGTGTTACACGCCCGACACCTGGCGCTTTGCCGCACCTTCTGGATGGTGGTCGGTATTCTTTTCCTTGTGCTTGACGATCTGGCGGTCAAGCTTGTCCGCCATCATGTCGATGGCTGCATACATGTTGCCGTCTTCGGCATGCGCGTGGAAGTCACGGCCGCTCACATGCAGGCTGACCTCCACCTTGTGCACCAGCTTTTCCACCTGCATGATGACTTTCGCATCGATGACCTGGTCGAAATGGCGCTTCACGCGATCAAGCTTCTCGGCGACATAATCGCGGATGGCCGGTGTGACTTCGAGATGATGGCCGGAAATATTGAGATTCATGGTGTCTCCTGAAAAAACCGTAAAAAACGCCCTCGCGGAGGGCGAGAACAATTAATTGAACATGGAAACCGCGAGGAAACCCACGTTTGCAAACTAGGTGAATTTTGCCGTATTTTCAAGCGTCTGGCGAGGGGGAGCCCCGGTCTCAGGCTGATTTGCGCATATTGGCGGTAGGGATATGCAGGGATTCCCGGTACTTGGCTACCGTACGCCGCGCCACCACGATGCCCTGTTGCACAAGAATCTCCGCGATCTGGCCATCGGACAGGGGTTTTTTCGCATCCTCCGCCGCCACCAGCTGTTTGATGAGTGCGCGTATGGCCGTGGATGAGCAAACCCCGCCCGCCTCGGTAGCGACATGGCTGCCGAAGAAATACTTCAATTCATACAGGCCGCGCGGCGTCATCATGTATTTTTGCGTCGTCACGCGGGATATGGTCGACTCGTGCAACTCGACGGCCTCGGCGATTTCGCGCAGAACCAGAGGACGCATGGCGACCTCGCCGTGCTCGAAGAAGTTTTTTTGCCGGTCCACGATGGCCTGCGAGACGCGCAAAATGGTGTCGAAACGCTGTTGCACGTTCTTGATCAGCCATTTGGCCTCCTGCAGCTGGTTGGCCAGCTGCCCGGCATTGTCGCGGTGTCGCGCGAGGATGTCGGCATAGACCCGGTTGATGCGCAGCCTGGGCATGGCGTCCGGATTGAGGCTGACGACCCATGCCCCTTTGTGTTTCCTGACATGGACATCGGGAACGACATACTGGGTGTCCCCACCGCCGAACTGACTGCCCGGCTTGGGGTTCAGCTTCAAAATAAGCTGCCTGGCTGCGCGCAATTCCTCATCGTCTATATGCAAAATCTTCTTCAGCTTGCCGACATCGCGCGCTGCCAGCAGATCAAGCAGCCCATCGGCGATCTTCCGGGCAGCCTCCCGCGCGGGCATCGACTCAGGCAGGTTCTTCAGTTGCAGGCCCAGGCATTCACCGAGGTTTCTTGCACCCACTCCTGCCGGCTCAAGGTTCTGCAGATGCTTGAGCGCGACTTCCATTTCTTCCGGCTCGATCGGCGGCTCGGCCTCGAGACCCTCAGCCACCTCTTCGAGCGATTGATCGAGATAGCCATCTTCGTCGAGCGCTTCGACCAGAGTGCTCACCAGGGCCCGGTCCCGCATCGACAAAGGCAGCAGCGCGACCTGGCCCAGCAGATGTTCGCGCAGCGTCGTGGCAGCGGCGGGCGCCTGCATTACGCCGTCATCCTCCCCTTCGCCTCCGCCTGCGCCGAAGTCGTTCCAGTCCATCTCATCCTGCGCCGGCTGGAATTCATCAGGTTCGGCGGGTGCGGGTTCGACACCTGGCGCCGCCTGCTCCGTCATGCCCTCATGGCCTGCACTTTCCGCCCCGGGCTCTTCCGTCTCCTCCCGCTCGAGCAACGGATTCTCCTGCAGGATCTGTTCGATTTCCTGGTTCAATTCCAGCGTCGACAGCTGCAGCAGCCTTATGGACTGCTGCAGCTGCGGGGTCAGCGTGAGATGCTGGCCAAACCTGAGCTGGAGATTGGGTTTCATACGCCGGAACGGGAAGAGGGCTTGCCAAAGGGCACCGCCCAGTATGCCACATGCGTCAAGGCATGGCGGAACGCGAACGCCATGCGGGACGAGCGCGGCTACAAGCGGAAATTCTCGCCGAGGTAAACCTTGCGGACGGTCTCGTCGCGGATGATTTCATCAGGCTTCCCGAAAGCCAGCACGCTGCCGTCATTGATGATGTAGGCGCGGTCGCAAATGCCGAGCGTCTCGCGCACGTTGTGATCGGTGATCAGCACGCCGATACCGCGGTCGGTCAGGAAGCGGATCAGTTTCTGGATATCCAGCACGGCAATTGGATCGATCCCCGCAAACGGCTCATCCAGCAGTATGAAGCGGGGATTGATGGCCAGGGCGCGCGCAATTTCAACACGCCGGCGCTCGCCGCCGGAAAGGCTCATCGCCGAAGCATCGCGCAAGTGGCCTACATGCAGGTCCTCGAGCAGATTGTCGAGATGCCGCTCGAGTTCGGCCTCCTCATACCCTTTCAGTTCGAGGACCGCCCTCACGTTGTCGGCTACGGTCATCTTGCGGAAAATCGAGGGCTCCTGCGGCAGATAGGACAGGCCGAGCCGCGCGCGCTGGTGGATCGGCATGTGCGTAACGTCGTGGCCATCCAGGTGGATGCTGCCGCCATCGGCGATGACCAGGCCCACGATCATGTAAAAGCAGGTCGTCTTGCCGGCGCCATTGGGGCCCAGCAGGCCGACGATCTCGCCGCTGCCCACCTTGAGCGAGACATCATGAACGACCGTGCGTTTCTTGTAGTTTTTCTGCAGATGCTCTGCGACCAGTTGCTTCATGGTTTGGGAGTTTGCGTCTTGTTCTGATCCTGCCCGTCCTTCGGCCTGGGCCGGATGATGACCCTTACCCTGCTGCCGGGCCCGACTGCGCCTTCCTGCCCGACAACCTTGTAGAACTCGGTTTTGGCGTCATAGGTGATGCGGGAGCCGCGAATCTCGTCGCCGCCCTTGCGCAGGCGCGCATTCCCGGAAAGATGCAATGTGCTCTGCACGTTGTCGTACTCCATCTGGCTGGCAAAGCCCTCGATGTATTCGTCCACGCCGTCGCGCTTCTGGCGGAAGCTGACCGGATTGCCCCTGGCCACAACCGTCTGCAAGCCCTCGCCGTTCTGCCTTGCCTCGACGCGGTCGGCACGCAACACCAGCGTGCCCTGCACCAACAGGACATTGCCTTCAAAGACGCTGATCTTCTTGATGTCGTCCAGTGTCACGTTGTCGGCCTCGAGTTGGACCGGCTTCTCGCGATCGGCCTTTTCGGCCAGTGCAGGCAGCGACAGGGCGGCGGTCAGCGAAAGGATCAGCAGTTTAAGCACGATTGGCATTCTGGTATTGGGCCTTGACGCGGCCCTTGAGTTTAAGCACCCGCGTATCGGCAAACAAGTGCAGGCCGGCGGCGGTGATTTGCATGCCCGGCTGCCGTATGACGACCGGCTGCCCGGTAAAAGCTTCGTTTTTCCCGGTGCGAACTTCCAGATAGGCCGTCTGCATCGACATTTCCTTTCCGCCTGCGCCGGCGGGGCGCAGCAGGCTCACCCGCCCGGTGAAAACAACCTTGTCTCCCTCCGCAGTGACACTGGCCTTGCTGGACGATATTTGCATCTCGCCCTGCTTCTCGTGGAAGTGGGTCAGCGTCGGCTTGTCCAGCAGGGTCCGCTCGTCGCCCGAGAAATGACTGAGCTTTTCGGCTGCAAGGCGGTAGCGAGGCACGCCGGCCGCATCAGTGCTGACCGCAAGAAAGTTCTCCACGATCGAATCGGGCTCGTCCTGGTTCGCGCCATTACGGCTGCCCGCTTCCCGCACACTCTGGTTGATCCAGAACGTAAGCAAAGCCAGCAAAATCAGCAAGGTCATCGGCAGCCAATACGTGAAACGCTCCTTCATGAGAGGTACAGCGCCATTTGCGCGTCGAAAGTGTCCTGCGCCCTCATGATGAACTCGCAGGTTTCGCGCACCGCGCCGCGCCCGCCCTCGCGCCGTGTGATGTAGTGCGAATGCGCCTTGACCAGGTCGGGTGCCGCCGGCACCGAGATCGCCAGCCCGGCACGCCGCATCACCGGCAAATCCACCACGTCATCGCCCATGAATGCCGTCTGCTCGGCGCTGAGGTCCAGATCATCGAGAAGCTGACGGTAGACCAGGAGCTTGTCATGTGCCCCCTGGTGCAGATGGGTGATGCCCAGGTTGCGCGCGCGGTGAACGACAACCTGCGAATTGCGCCCGGTGATGATGGCCAGTTCCACCCCCGTGCTCTTCAGCATCTTCAGGCCGTGGCCGTCCAGCGAATTGAATCCCTTGTACTCCTGGCCGCCGTCGGCAAGGAAAAGCGTACCGTCGGTCATGACGCCGTCCACGTCGAAAATGATCAGCCTGACATCTCGCGCTCGCTCGATCGCATCCTGGGTCATACCACACCCGCTTTCAGAAGATCGTGCATGTTCAGCGCCCCCACCAGTTTCCGGTCGGCATCGACCACCAGCAATCCGTTGATTTTCAGTTCCTGCATTCTTTCCACCGCCTCCACGGCAAGCTGGTCCGGGCCGATGCTTTTGGGCTTGCGCGTCATGAGTTCCGCGATGTCGGCTACATGCACGTCCACCGATCTTTCCAGCGTGCGGCGCAGGTCCCCATCGGTAAAAACGCCGACGAGCCGGCCGGAGAAGTCGACGATGGCGGTCATCCCAAGCCCCTTGCGCGTCATTTCCAGCAGCGCGTCCTTGAGCGAGGCCTTCTCGTCCACCACCGGCAATTTCTCACCGCTGTGCATGACATCACGCACGTGCACCAGCAGCCTGCGTCCGAGGCTTCCTCCAGGATGCGTACGGGCAAAGTCTTCGGGCGTGAACCCGCGCGCGTCCAGCAGGGCGACAGCCAGGGCGTCGCCCAGCGCGAGTGCCGCGGTAGTGCTCGCGGTCGGCGCCAGATTGTGCGGACATGCCTCCTTGTCGACCGCCGCGTTCAGATGCGCATCGGACTCGCGCGCCAGGGTCGATGCGGGATTGCCGCTCATGCCGATGAGCTTGGCTCCTCTGCGCTTGATCTGCGGCAGGATGGTGGTGATCTCCGCGCTCTCGCCCGAATTCGAAAGCGCGATCACGACGTCTTCATGCGTGATCATGCCAAGGTCGCCATGGCTGGCCTCTCCCGGATGCAGGAAAAAGGCCGGCGTGCCGGTGCTGGCCAGCGTGGCGGCGATCTTGCGAGCGATGTGCCCCGACTTTCCCATGCCCGTCACCACTACCCTGCCCTTGCAATCCAGAATGACGGTCATGGCGTGATGAAACTGCTCGTCAAGACGGTCCGCGAGGTTGCGCACGGCCTCCGCCTCGACGGTCAATACCCGTCGAGCCAGAGCCAAGGAGCGTGAAGATTCTGCTGAATTCATGTTTTTCGTAAGTATACTAGCTAAGCCCATGCAGACCACTCTGGAACTTGTCCTAATCCTACTGGCCGCTGCCGTTATCGTGGCGGCCGTGGCGCGCGCCTTCAAGCTGCCCACCATGCTGGGCTACCTGCTGACCGGCATAGCCATCGGGCCCTATGCCCTAGGCTGGCTGCCCGACACACCGCAGACCCGCTATCTTGCCGAATTCGGTGTCGTGTTCCTGATGTTTTCCGTCGGCCTGGAATTCAGCCTGCCGCGCATGCTGGCAATGCGCGGCATCGTTTTCGGCTTCGGCGGCGCGCAAGTTGCCATCACCATACTGGCAACAGTGGCCCTGTCCTTCGCACTCAACCTGTCACTGCCTGCCGGAGTGGCGCTGGGTGGCGTGCTGGCGATGTCCTCCACGGCCATCGTATCCAAACTCCTCTCCGAGCGCGTCGAATTGCAGTTGCCCCATGGCCGCCTGGCCATGGGCACGCTGCTGTTCCAGGACCTGGCAGTGGTGCCGCTTCTGATCCTGATCCCCGCCTTCGCCATGCCGGCGGATTCGCTGGCCAGGGAAATGCTCTCCGCCCTGCTGAAGGCGGTAGCCGTGCTGTTCGTCCTGCTGTTTTTCGGGCAGAAAATCATGCGCGCATGGTTTCATCGCATCGCGGAAACGAGGTCATCCGAGCTGTTTACCCTCAACCTGCTGCTGATCACCCTGGGTCTTGCCTATCTCACCGAACATGCCGGGCTGTCCCTTGCACTGGGCGCCTTCCTCGCCGGCATGCTGGTATCCGAGACCGAATACCGCTACCAGGTTGAGGATGACATCAAACCCTTCCGCGATGTTCTGCTCGGGCTGTTTTTCGTCACCATCGGCATGCGCCTCGACGCCGGCGTGGTTTTCGGGCAGATTTTGCTGGTCATACTGCTGCTGTCCATCATCGTCCTCGGCAAGGGCTTGTCGATCTGGCTGCTTACACGCCTGTTCGGTCACGGACAGAACACCGCCGTGCGCACCGCGTTGTCGCTGTCCCAAGGCGGCGAATTCGGCCTGGTCCTGCTGGCGCTGGCGGCAGACAGCAAGCTGATGAGCCAGGAGATCACCCAGCCGGTGCTTGCCGCGCTGGTCATCTCGATGCTGCTCGCCCCCGTTCTCATCCACCGCATGGAATGGATCACCCAGAAACTTGCCACAAGCGAGTGGACCAACCGCGCCAAGGAAGTGCACGATATCGCGCTGAAGACCTTCGGCAAAAGCGGGCATGTCGTTCTTTGCGGCTACGGACGCAGCGGGCAGAGCCTCGCACGCTTCCTGGAAGCCGAGAGCATCCCTTTCGTGGCCCTCGATTCGGATCCGACCCGTGTCAGGGCAGCGGCGGCAGCCGGCGAAAGCGTGGTTTTCGGCGACCCCTCCAAACGCGAAGTCCTGGTCGCAGCAGGCATTTCGAGAGCGCGCGCGATGGCGATCACCTTTTCCGACCTCAACGCCTCCATGTCCATCCTGCGCCATGCGCGTGAGCTCAAGCCGGAACTGCCGATCGTCGTCAGGACCGTGGACGATACCCACGTCGACAAGCTGAAGGAAGCCGGCGCCACCGAAGTGGTCTCGGAGGTCATGGAAGGCTCCCTCATGCTGGCATCGCACGCACTCATGCTGCTTGGCGTACCCCTCTCGCAGGTACTCAAGCGCATCCGCTCGGTGCGCGAGTCGCGCTATGCGTTGATGCGCGGCTTCTTTCGCGGCGCGACCGACATCACCGAGGATCTTGGCGAAGAAGCCCAGCCCAGGCTGTTTTCCGTGTTGATCAGCCCGCAATCGGCAGCCATAGGCAAAACACTTGAGAACGTCGGGCTGGAGGATATGCTCGTCGATGTCGTCGCCATTCGTCGCCACGGCATCCGCGGCGTCAATCCCGGGCCGGAAACGCGCATCGAGCCCGGAGACGTCATGGTTCTGCGCGGCACGTCGGAACATCTGGCCGCAGCGGAAATCCTGCTCCTGCAAGGCCGTTCCTGACGATGCGTCATTCGGCATTCTCGGCCATGCCAAACCGGGGGGAGTTGTGTTTGGCGCAATAAAAAAGCCCTCTTTGCGGAGGGCTTTTTTGGTGTAGATGTC
>DISR01000040.1 GCA_002421825.1 Thiobacillus sp. UBA6205
GCCTTGCCGCTCCACAGCATGGTGTAGGCGATTTCCTCGTTGCCGTTTTCACAAAGCTCCAGCACTTGCTGGAACAGGGGCTGGAAGGTCTCGGAGCGGTGCGACTGTTCGTGCTGTTCGAAGGACTGCCAGAAAGTCACGATCAGCGCTTCCTTGCCCTTGAGCGGGTCTTCCACCGCCTGGCCGATGGTGGAGCCTTCGTTGGAAATGGCGCCGCTGTTCAGCGCGACGAAGCCGCCGACGAAGCCGGTGTCGGAATGGTAGGTCTTGACGTTCTCGCACAGGTAGGCCACCCGCTCCTGCAGGTCGTCCACGCTGTACTCGGGCTTGAGGATGACACGGTTAACCGTGACCACGCCGTCGGTGTTGAAGCCGGGAATCAGTCCGCTCATGTTCGTTCTCCTGTCAAAAAATAGGATAGAAATGACTTATTTGCTCATAAGCCTTACAGCAATGCCTAATATAGATACCTGAGTAAATAAGTCAACTATTCCCGCCCTGAGCCCATGGTTACTGGCCCTGTTTTAATTTCCCCTGTCCGGCTTGGTAGAATTCATCTTTCTGCAAACCCGCCAGGTCCCGATCCCATGTTTTCCCGCAAGCAAACCCTCGCCCTTACCGACCCCGAACTGTGGGCCGCCATCCAGAACGAAGACAAGCGCCAGGAAGCGCACATCGAGCTGATCGCTTCGGAGAACTACACCAGCCCGGCGGTCATGGAAGCCCAGGGTTCGCAGCTCACCAACAAATATGCCGAGGGCTATCCCGGCAAGCGCTACTACGGCGGTTGCGAGAACGTGGACATCGTCGAGCAGCTGGCCATCGACCGCGTGAAGGCGCTGTTCGGGGCGGAAGCCGCCAACGTCCAGCCCAACTCCGGTTCGCAGGCCAACCAGGCCGTGTTCATGGCCTTTCTCAAGCCCGGCGACACCATCATGGGCATGAGTCTGACCGAGGGCGGCCACCTCACCCACGGCATGGCGCTCAACATGTCCGGCAAGTGGTTCAACGTCGTGGCCTACGGCCTGAACGACAAGGAAGAAATCGACTACGACGCCATGGAAGCCAAGGCGCGCGAGCACAAGCCCAAACTCATCATCGCCGGCGCCTCCGCCTACGCCCTGCGCATCGACTTCGAGCGCTTCGCCAAGGTCGCGAAAGAAATCGGCGCGATATTTATGGTTGATATGGCGCATTACGCCGGCCTCATCGCCGCGGGCGTCTATCCCAACCCGTTGCCGCACGCCGACATCGTCACTTCCACCACGCACAAGACCCTGAGAGGGCCCCGCGGCGGCATCGTGCTGATGAAGGCCGAACACGAGAAGGCGATCAACTCCGCCATCTTCCCCGGCCTGCAGGGCGGCCCGCTCGAGCACGTCATCGCCGGCAAGGCCGTGGCCTTCAAGGAAGCCGCCAGCAAGGAATTCAAGCACTACCAGGAACAGGTCTGCGCCAACGCCATCGTCATGTGCAAGGTGCTGCAGGAGCGCGGCCTGCGCATCGTCTCCGGCAGGACCGAATCGCACGTGTTCCTGGTCGACCTGCAGCCCAAGAAGCTGACTGGAAAAGAGGCCGAAGCCCTGCTCGGCCGCGCCCACATCACGGTCAACAAGAACACCATCCCCAACGATCCGCAGAAGCCCATGGTCACCAGCGGCATCCGCATCGGCACCCCGGCCATGACCACGCGCGGCTTCAAGGAAATCGAGGCCGAACTGCTCGCCAACATGATCGCCGACCTGCTCGACGCGCCCAACGACGAAGCCGTCATCGAGCGCGTGAAGGGCGAAGTGGCGAAACTGACGGCGAAGTTTCCGGTTTACGGAAAATGACAGTGAAGGGGGAAGGGTGAAGGGGGAAGGGTATTGAAGCGCAACCACCGTTCCCTCAATGCCTGGCAGCAGGCGATGGAACTCGTGGTTGCCGTTTACCAGGCCACTTCAAAATTCCCCCAGAACGAACAATATGGATTGACCAGCCAACTGCGGCGAGCAGCGGTGTCAGTTCCCGCCAACATCGCCGAAGGGGCTGCGCGAAATGGCAGCAAGGAATTTCTGCACTTCCTCGGCATTGCAAGCGGTTCATTGTCTGACTTGATACTCTAATCGACCTGTCCAGACAGCTTGGCTATCTGGAAGACACGGAGGAACTTAACGGGAAGATCGATGATGTAGGTGGGCTGGTAATGGGACTTGCGTCGTCCATACGCCGCAAACTCTAAACCCTTCCCCCTTCGCCCTTCCCCCTTCACCTATGAAATGTCCCTTCTGCGGCCACCTCGACACCCAGGTCATCGACTCGCGGGTGAACGACGCCGGCGACACCATCCGCCGGCGTCGCCGCTGCCCCGCCTGCGAAAAACGCTTCACCACTTTCGAGACCGCGGACATCCGCATGCCGCAGATCATCAAGAGCAACGGCACACGCGAAGAGTTTTCCGAGCCCAAGCTGTATGAAGGCTTCCGCCGCGCGCTGCACAAGCGCCCGGTGCCGACCGAGCTGGTGGACGAGTCCATCCTGCGCATCCGCCAGAAACTCCTGGCCCTGGGCGAGCGCGAGATTCCTTCGCGCCAGTTGGGCGAGCTGGTAATGCTGGAACTCAAGCGCCTGGACAAGGTGGCCTATATCCGCTTCGCCTCGGTGTACAAGAGCTTCCAGGACACCGAAGACTTCCGCGATGTGCTGAAGGACCTGGAGAAATCCCCGCCGCCCGGCGTGGATGATTTGTTCAAATAAACCAGAAAACCCTTCAAGACATAGCCCCGGAAACAGGGAAGTAAGGGAGGAACGGGAGGAAAGCCCAAGGCAGTCTATTTTGCTTACTCCCTTACCTCCCCTACCTCCCTGTTATAAGGTTTTGATTTTCTCTGCGTCTTTGCGCCACTGCGTTCAAGATAAAATCTGAAAATGTCTTTCACAGCCGACGATCACGCCCACATGGCCCGCGCCCTGCAGCTCGCGGCACGCGGCCTCTACACCACCTCGCCCAACCCGCGCGTGGGCTGCGTCATCGTCAAGGACGGCAAGATCATCGGCGAAGGCTGGCACCAGAAGGCCGGCGAGCCGCACGCGGAAATCCATGCGCTGATGCAAGCAGGCATGGCTTCGCAGGGCGCCGCCGTCTACGTCAGCCTCGAACCCTGCGCGCACCACGGCCGCACCCCGCCCTGCGCCGATGCGCTGATCGGCGCCGGCGTGGCCCGCGTCGTCGCCGCGGCTGAAGATCCCAATCCCAGGGTGTCCGGCCAGGGCCTCGCGCGCATCAAGGCGGCAGGCATTGAAGTCCGGTCTGGCCTGATGGAAGCGCAGGCGCGCGAGCTCAACGAAGGTTTCTTCAAACGCATGGTGCTCGGCCATCCGCTGGTGCGCATCAAGACCGCGTCCTCGCTCGACGGCAAGACCGCGCTGTCCTCCGGCGAATCGAAATGGATCACCGGTGAATCCGCGCGCGCCGACGTGCACCGGCTGCGCGCGCGTTCCTGCGCCATCCTCACCGGCATCGAAACCGTGCTGGCGGACAACCCGCAGATGAATGTGCGGGGTGTCGAGACCGTGCGCCAGCCGATGAAGGTCGTCGTCGATTCCTGCCTGCGCACGCCGGCGGATGCCGCCGTCCTGCAGGGCGCGAAAACCCTCATCGCATGCGCCGCCCCGGACGCGAAGAAAGCCGCCGCGCTGGAAGCCGCCGGCGCGGAAATCCTCTGCCTGCCAGGCGCCGACGGCAAGGTCGATCTCAATGCCCTGCTCTCGCGCCTCGCGCAGAAGGGCGTCAATGAACTCATGACCGAAGCCGGGCCAAGACTGAACGGCGCGCTCATCGCCGCCGGCCTCGCCGACGAATGGGTGCAGTATGTCGCGCCCTGTCTGCTGGGTGCTGCTGCGCGGCCGCTGTTCGAACTCAATGAGCCTGCCTCCATGCAGCAGCGCCTGAACTGGAAGCTCGTCGACCAGCGCATGCTGGGTGCCGACCTGCGGCTGACCTGGCGCAAGGCATAAAGGCGAAAGTCAGTCACAGAGAGCACAGAGAAAAAACCCTGCAATAGCTCGGTGACTTGCCCTGATACGCGACAGATATTGGTGGAAAGCGACGACCTCAACCCCCTGGATCGCCACGGCCCTGCGGGCCTCGCGATGACGTCCCCACCATCGTCATTGCGAGGAGGCGAAGCCGACGTGGCAATCCAGTCAAATGAAAGTACATTCGCGAATCCATGGAATGGGGTTTTCTCTCTGTGCTCTCTGTGTTCTCTGTGTTCTCTGTGGCTTGGGGTAAATAATTTTGGCGAATTTCAAGGACCACTTCTCGGAAGTCGCGGCGCGCTACGCCGAGTTTCGTCCGACTTATCCCGCAGAACTCTTTGCCTGGCTGGCAAGCCTGTGCGAAGAACATGATTGCGCCTGGGACTGCGCCACCGGCAGCGGCCAGGCGGCGGCCGGGCTGGCAAGACACTTCAAACAGATCATCGCCACCGACGCCAGCGCGGAGCAGATCGCCCACGCCGACGGGCCAGCCAATGTGAGCTTTCGCGTGGCGCCCGCCGAAGCCGGCAGGCTCGCGGATCACAGCATCGACCTCGTCACCGTCGCACAAGCCGCACACTGGTTCGTCCTGCCGCGCTTTTTCGCCGAAGCGCGGCGCGTGCTGAAGCCCGACGGCGTGCTGGCGCTGTGGGGCTACGGCCGCCTCGACCTGCCCGCCGGCATGGACGCAATTTTCCAGCGCTTCTACGGCGA
This sequence comes from Thiobacillus sp. UBA6205, assembly GCA_002421825.1. Lineage (GTDB taxonomy): Bacteria > Pseudomonadota > Gammaproteobacteria > Burkholderiales > Thiobacillaceae > UBA6918. The sequence goes on from DISR01000040.1 coordinate 4,738, forward strand.
GACAGTCGGCCCTTACTGGCCGCCGGAACGCAAATGGATCGACGACGGCTACCGTTCGCTGGATTTTCCGTTTACGGAAATCAGCGCGCCGGATTTCTTCATCGAAGTGGAATGGGATCTGCCGCGCCTGCTGGATTACCTCTCCACCTGGTCGGCGGTGAAGCACTATCGCGCCGGCAAGGGCAGCGACCCGCTGCCCGCCCTAATGACCGAACTGCAGCCCTTGTGGGGCAACCCCGCTACTGTGCTGCAGTTGAAATGGCCGCTGTTCCTGCGCGTCGGCCGCCGCCGGGGCTAAACCACGCGCAGCGAAAAGTCCTCGAACATGTTCGCAACGCCATCGCCCACGCGCTGCAGCGGCTGCGCTCGCGTTGCGTGATGGCACAGGTATTCGTCACGGCAGCCCTGGCTGCGGAAAGCCTGCACGACGTAACGCTGCACGCCGCGCCCGGCCAGATCATGCGCCATTTCGACGACTTCCTCGTCCGTCAGCAAGGCCGGATGCACGGTGGTGCGGATTTCGTAATCCACGCCCGAGGCCAGCAGCAGGTCCAGGCTTTCCTGCACCGGTTCGCCGCTGCCCTTCACGCCGGTAATGCGCGCGTAGTCCGCGATCGGGGCTTTCACGTCCATGCCCGCCCAATCGACGAGCGGCAACACCGCCGCCAATCTTTTCGGATACATGCCGCCGGTGTGCAGGCCGATCTTGTAGCCGAGCGCACGCACTTCGCGCATGGCGTCGGGCAGGTTCGCCTGCAGGGTCGGTTCGCCGCCCGAGAACACCACGGCATCGAGCAGGCCCTGGCGCCGTTCGAGAAAGGCCAGAACGTCCGCCCAGGCAATTTCGCTGTTCGATTGTGCCGGGATCAGGTCGGGGTTGTGGCAATAGCCGCAGCGCCAGGGGCAACCCTGGCAGAAAACCACCGCGGCCAGTTGACCCGGCCAGTCGGTGGCGGACAGCGGTGTGACGCCGCCGACTCTGAGGGAAGCGTTCATTTCCTTACCTTGTCATGCGAGGAGACGTGGCACCGCCGACGAAATTCTGAATTGGTATTGCCGAGCTTGATTCAGCTGGATTGCCACGGCCCTGCGGGCCTCGCGATGACGGATTTGGCGTCATTGCGAGGAGGCGCAGCCGACGCGGCAATCCAGTCAAACTTGGCCAGGCCTTGCCTAACTGGATCGCCACGGCCCACCAAAAATCAAGACGGGCCTCGCGATGACGAAATCAGCGCAGGCCCGGGACGAAATCACCCCAGCCGGCAAGCGCCCTCTTCGAAGAAGCGGCGCTCGCGGTGCTCGCTCTTCTTGCCCTTGTTGAAGCTCGCCACCGGGCGGTGGTAGCCCATCACGCGGGTCCACACTTCGCAGCGGGTGCGCTCCTCCTCCTTCAGGGCAGTGGCATCGAGGGCTTTGCTGATTACGGATAGATCGGTCATGTCAGTCTCCTTGGTTAGGCAACAACAGCGCGTTTGCGCGACAGGGCTTCCTCGTCGCACTTGGGACAGAACTCGTGCTCGCCGGCGAGGTAGCCGTGTTTGGGGCAGATGGAAAATGTCGGCGTGATGGTGATGTAGGGCAGGCGGAAGCGTTCGAGCGAACGGCGCACCAGTTTCTTGCACGCCTCTACCGAGGAGATGTTCTCGGACATGTAGAGGTGCAGCACGGTGCCGCCGGTGTACTTGCGCTGCAGGTCGTCCTGCCGCTCCAATGCCTCGAAGGCGTCATCCGTGAAACCCACCGGCAGCTGCGACGAGTTGGTGTAGTAAGGCGAGTCTTCGCTGCCGGCCTGCAGGATGCCGGGGTAACGCTTGGCATCCTCCTTGGCGAAGCGGTAGGTGGTGCCCTCGGCCGGCGTCGCTTCCAGATTGTAGAGGTGGCCGGTTTCCTCCTGGAAGGCGGCGATGCGGCCGCGGATGTGGTCGAGCAGACGCAGCGCGAACTCGTGGCCCCACACCGAGGTGATGTCGTGCTCGTCGTTCGTGAAGTTGCGGATCATCTCGTTGATGCCGTTCACGCCGATGGTCGAGAAGTGGTTGCGCAGCGTGCCGAGGTAGCGCTTGGTATAGGGGAAAAGCCCGTCGTCCATCAGGCGCTGGATGACCTTGCGCTTGATCTCCAGGCCGTTGCGCGCCATGTCGAGCAACGCGTCCAGCCGGCGCAGCAGCGCGGCTTCGTCGCCCTTGTACTCGAAACCCAGGCGCGCGCAGTTGACCGTGACCACGCCCACGCTGCCCGTCTGCTCGGCCGAGCCGAACAGGCCGTTGCCGCGCTTCAAGAGCTCGCGCAGGTCGAGCTGCAGGCGGCAGCACATGGAGCGGATGTGGTTGGGCTTCATCTCGGAATTGATGAAGTTCTGGAAGTACGGCAGGCCGTAGCGCGCGGTCATGGCGAACAGGCGCTCGGTGTTTTCCGACTCCCACGGGAAATCCGGCGTCATGTTGTAGGTCGGGATGGGGAAGGTGAACACGCGGCCCTTGGCGTCGCCCGTGGTCATGACCTCGATGTAGGCGCGGTTGATCATGTCCATCTCGGCCTGCAGCTCGCCGTAGGCGAACGGCATCTCCTCGCCGGCAATGATCGGAATCTGCTCGCGCAGGTCCTCCGGACAGGTCCAGTCGAAGGTGAGGTTGGTGAACGGCGTCTGCGTACCCCAGCGCGAAGGCACGTTGAGGTTGTAGATCAGTTCCTGGATGCACTGCTTCACTTCCCCGTACTGCATGTTGTCCCTGCGGATGAAGGGCGCCATGTAGGTATCGAAGGAGGAGAAGGCCTGCGCGCCGGCCCACTCGTTCTGCAGCGTGCCGAGGAAGTTGACGATCTGGCCGACCGCCGACGACATGTGCTTGGGCGGGCCGGCTTCCACCTTGCCCGGCACGCCGTTCAGGCCCTCGTGCAGCAGCGTGCGCAGCGACCAGCCGGCGCAGTAGCCGGCGAGCATGTCGAGGTCGTGGATGTGGATGGAGCCGTCGCGGTGGGCTTCGCCCAGTTCCGGCGGATAGACGTGGTTCAGCCAGTAGTTGGCCACCACCTTGCCGGAGACGTTGAGGATGAGGCCGCCCAGCGAATAGCCCTGGTTGGCGTTGGCATTCACGCGCCAGTCCTGGCGCGACAGGTATTCGTTGATCGAGGCTTCCACGTCAACCACGGTCTTGCGATCCTCGCGCAGCTTCTTGTGCGATTCGCGGTAGGCGATATAGGCGCGCGCGGTCTGGAAATGGTTGGAGGCGATCAGGGTCTGCTCGACCACGTCCTGGATGCGCTCGATGTCGGGCGCCGCGCCGTGCAGGCTGTGGATCAGCACCTTGGCGACCTGGGCCGTGAGCAGGTCGGCTTCGGCCTCGCCGAATTCGCCTGTCGCCTGGCCGGCGCGCAGGACGGCCGAACGGATCTTGCCGGCATCGAAAGCCACGCGACGGCCGTCGCGCTTGATGACTTCACGTGGTAGAACTGCTATTACGGAATTCATATCGGTCATCCCCCTTATCAACATTTAGTGCCCGGTGACTACGCAAGATACGACATCTTGTATCGATGTCAAGATGAATTTGAGGTTAGGATGTCCTGATATACTTAAATATGAGTATTTTCCACATGTTATGGAGACTTTGTCATGAGCACGATTCTGAAATTCATGGGTAGCGACCACCGTGCCTGCGACGATTTGTTCGCTGCCGCCGAGGAAGCCGTGGGCAACAAGGACTGGGACAGCGCGCGCGGCTTGTTCGGACAGTTCCAGGCGGCCATGGCGCACCACCTGGCCATGGAGGAGGAAGTGCTGTTCCCCGCCTTCGAAGAGCGCACCGGCATGAGCGCCGGCCCCACCCAGGTCATGCGCATGGAACACGAACAGATGCGCGCGCTGATCGCCGACATGGCGGCCGCCGCCGAGGCCGGCAACGCATCCGCCTACCTCGGCGCGTCGGAAACCCTGAACATGCTCATGCAGCAGCACAACATCAAGGAAGAGAACATGCTCTACCCCATGGCCGACCGCGCACTGGGCGCGGATGGCGAGGCGGTGATCCATTCCATGCAAGCCGTCAAATAACAGGGAATGCAAACCTTCGTCATCGCGAGGCGCGAAGCGCCGTGGCGATCCAGGGACTTGATGCTTAAAAACACTGGATCGCCGCCCGCCACGGCCTGCGGCCTCGCGGCTAAAGGCTGATACGCTCGCGATGACCAATCTAGAAAACCGTCTTAGCCCTATGACGCCTTCCGCCAACGAAATCCTCATCGACGCGCGCGGCCTGGAGCCGCCCGAGCCGCTGGAGAAAGTCATGCAGACGCTGGACCTGCTCAGACCCGGCCAGTCCATCCGCCTCCTGCTGCACCGAGAGCCCTTCCCGCTCTATGCAATCCTCGACGAGCGCGGGTATGGCCGTGACACCACGGCGCAGCCCGATGGCAGCTATGTCATCCTGATCCGGCCAACCGGCACGTGACCGTCATTGATGAACAAATGCCCTTGATCGACTGGATTGCCACGTCGGCTACGCCTCCTCGCAATGACGGACGGGGGAAATCGTCATCGCGAGCGTATCAGCCTTTAGCCGCGAGGCCGCAGGCCGTGGCGGGCGGCGATCCAGTCAAACCCGGCCCAGCAAAACCCTGGATTGCCACGTCGGCTTCGCCTCCTAGCAACGACACCTCACCGTCATCGCGAGGCCCGCAGGGCCGTGGCGATCCAGTCAAGCCTGGCCCAGCAAAACCCTGGATTGCCACGTCGGCTTCGCCTCCTCGCAATGACGGACGAGGGAAACCGTCATCGCGAGGCCCGAAGGGCCGTGGCGATCCAGTCAAACAAAGCCCAGCAACAAAGACTGCCTCGAAATGAACACCCAGCCCGGCCTCGCCTTCGAACAAGCCCCGCCGTTCTCGCTGCCGCTGCGCTTCTTTCTCACCGCCCCGCTGTTCCTCGTCGCGGCCGCCCTCCTCATCACGCTCGCCCCCGACGCCCTGGCTTCGCGCTGGACGCCGCAGGCGCTTGCCCTCACCCATGCGCTCACCCTCGGCTTTCTCGCCATGGTCATGCTGGGCGCCATGCTGCAGATGCTGCCGGTGGTGGCGGGCTCGCCGCTGCCCGCGCCGCGATTCGTCGCGCGCGCCAGCCACGTCGCGCTCAGCCTCGGCACCGCCGCACTCATGGCGGGCTTTCTGCTTTCCACGCCAAAGGCCTTCGCCACCGGCGTCATCCTGCTGCTGGCCGCGTTTGCCATCTTCATCGTCGCAGCCGCGATCAGCCTCGCGCGCGCCGCGACCAACGCCACCGTCAACGGCATGCGCTTCGCAGTGATGAGCCTTATCTTCACCATCGCACTCGGCTCGGCACTCGCGCTCCTGCGCGCAGGCTGGTGGAATGGGTCGTTGGAAGGCGCCAACGCAGCGCATGTCGGCTTCGGCCTGCTCGGCTGGATATTACTGCTGGTGGTGGGCGTGGCCTACCAGGTCGTGCCCATGTTCCAGATCACCCCGCCCTACCCGCCGCGCCTGAGCCGCTGGCTGACCGGCGCGATGTTCGTGCTGCTTCTGCTGAGAACACTTGCGCCGCTGCTCCCGCACCCCGTCGTAATCCTGCTCGATGCCGGCCTTGCCGCCGGCGTGCTGCTGTTCGCCTTTACCACCCTTAACCTGCAGTCGCGCCGGCGCAGAAAACTGCCCGACATCACCCTCGACTACTGGCGCGCAGGCATGGCCAGCCTCATCGCCTGCGTGCTGGCCTGGCTGGCGGCACAACTGTGGCCGGCGTGGGCCGACAGCAATGCCTACCCCATGCTGCTGGGCGTGCTGTTTCTATTTGGATTTGCGGTGAGCGTGGTGGCCGGCATGCTCTACAAGATCGTGCCCTTCCTCGCCTGGTTCCACCTGCAGGCGCAGCTGCAGGCCAAGGCCGGCACCATCCCCAACATGAAGCAGATGATCGACGAGAAGAACCTGCGCCTGCAGTTCCGCCTGCACCTTGCCGCCCTCGCCCTGCTCGCTGCCGCCGTGGCCTGGCCGGATGCCTTGCACATGCCGGCCGGCATCGTGCTCGCCCTGTCTGCGCTGATGCTGTGGGGTAATTTGTCGGCTGCGCTGCGGCGTTACCTGCAGCATGGCGGGCGTCTGGCCTGAGCCATCAAGGCCAGATTCTTTTTTAAAACCGCTACTCGCGCGAAGAATAAGTCGGCAGCGTGATCTTGAACGCCATCGCCGCCAGGCGCACGGCCAGCACGATCGCCATGCCCGCCCAGGCCGCGATGATGGCCGACACGCCGAGCGACTGCAGCCCGATCAGCGCGATGGACCCGATCCAGGCAGCCGTGGCGTAGAGTTCGCCGCGCACGAAGATGAGTGGCACCTCGTTGCACAGCACATCGCGCACCACCCCGCCGACCACACCGGTGATCACCCCCAGCAGGCTCGCCGCCAGCCAGGGCGCGCCGGCCTGCAGCGAAATCTGCGTGCCGACGACGGTAAAGAGCGCAAGGCCGATTGCGTCAGGGATGAGAAACAGTTGCTGCGGCAGGCGCAGGCCGCGCACCGCGAAGAAAATGATCAGCGTCGTCGCCACCGCGACAATCAGATAGATCTGGTCGCTCAGCCAGAACACCGGCCGCTGCAGCAGGATGTCGCGCACCGTCCCGCCGCCGAGCGCCGTGGCCGTGCCCACCATCACCACGCCGACGAGGTCCATCTGCTTGCGCCCGGCATCGAGCACGCCGGTCAGGGCATTCACCGCCACCGCCGCCAGGCCGACCCAATAGAGTAGGAATTCCATAATGAATCGCTGCTTAGGAAGACGGGCACTCGGTTAGAGAAGAAAAGTGTTTTGAGTATCTCAGAAAACCCGTTGACGCAGCATGCTTGCCGCGAGCAATGAGTGCCTGCACAGGCATGCCAAGAACCGAAACGACCTGAAGTGGGCAACCAGCCTGGCAGAGGATAAATTTCGCTTCTCGGCCTTTGCTGCCGGTGGCATTGGCCGGATTGGAAATGGCCAGTGTCGCGCAGATTGCCGACATTGACGCGGGAGGCCGCTAAACAGCTGCTTTCGTCAGTAGCGATGGGCGGCACCCGCCCCATATCGAATGAACGCGGGTTCGCCCCTAATATCGGCTTTGAGTACAGAAAACCGCTACTGCGGGCAAAACCCAAAGTGCCTTCACCAATATCAGGCGATGTCGGTATTTGTGTGGCCCAAAGACAACAAAATCAGTTGGCTTTTCAACCAAAGTTATACAACATTTCATATTCTGTTGTATATTTTTGCATGGCAAGATTCTCCGAACTCTCCCTGACTGCGCAAACCGCCTATGCGGAGCTGTTAGACCAGGCGCTGCACTTCGATCTGACCGGGCATGTCGGCAATCTTCATGGCAGCTTCCAGAAAAAAACGGTCAAGGGCCGTGACTACTGGTATTTCGCCTGGCGCGATCTGAACGGCAAGGTGCAGCAACTATACGTTGGCCCAGACTCCGAGCGCGTGCGCAAACTTCTGGACGATTTCGAACGTGCGCGCCAGCCGGAAAACAGGCTCGTTGAACTTTCACGGTCGTTCCTGGCGTTGGGCGGGCACGAAACCCTGCTCAA
>DISR01000026.1 GCA_002421825.1 Thiobacillus sp. UBA6205
GCGGCGCCCTCGCCGCGATTGGCCGCGGCTAGAGTTCGGCCTTCATGTGTTCGGCGATGGCCAGGGCCCTGTCGAGGCTCTCGTCGAGCACGCTGAAGTGGCCCATCTTGCGGCCGGGGCGCGCGGTTTCCTTGCCGTAGAGGTGCAGCTGGATGCCGGGATGGGAAAGCAGCGCGTCCCAGCGGGGGCCGCCGTTTTGCCAGCGGTCGCCGAGGATGTTGACCATGACCACGGGCGACAAGAGGCGGGTGTCGCCCAGCGGCAGGCCGGCGAGCGCGCGCACCTGCTGTTCGAACTGGTCGGTGGCGCAGGCGTCCAGGGTGTAGTGGCCGGAGTTGTGCGGGCGCGGGGCGATTTCGTTGACGAGGACATGGCCGCCGGAGACGAAGAATTCCACCGCCATGACGCCGACGTAGCCGAGCTTCGAGGCGATTTCGACGGCGGAGAGGATGGCGTCGTGCGCGATCTTGGCGGTGACGCGCGCGGGCACGATGGAGACGTCGAGGATGCCGTTTTCGTGGCGGTTCTCGCCCACGGTCCAGGTGCGGCATTCGCCGGCGTCGCCGCGCGCCAGCACCACGGACACTTCGCAGTCGAGGGTGACGAAGCCTTCGAGCACGCAGGCGTTGCCTTTCAACTCGGCGAAGGCGGCCTCGAGTTCCTGCATCGAGTTCACGCGGTACTGGCCCTTGCCGTCGTAGCCGAAACGGCTGACCTTGAGGATGGCGGGGAAGCCGGTGAGTTGCGCGGCGGCAGCGAGGTCGGCTGCGCTGCCGACGAGGGCGAAGGGCGCGGTGGGGAAACCGTTGTCGGCGAGCCAGGTTTTTTCGCGGCTGCGGTCCTGGACGATGGCGACGGCGTCGGCGCCGGGCGACACGCGGCAGGTGCGCGACAGCTCGATGAGGCTTGCGGCGGGAACGTTCTCGAATTCGGTGGTGACGGCGGCGCAGGCCTCGCCCATTTTCTTCAGCGCGCCGTGGTCGTCGTAGTCGGCCTGCAGGTGCACGTCGGCCATCTGCCCGGCGGGGCTTTGCGGGTCGGGGTCGAGCACCATGACCTTGTAGCCCATGGTGCGGGCGGCGATGGTGAACATGCGGCCGAGCTGGCCGCCGCCGAGGATGCCGAGCGTGGCGCCGGGCAGGATGGGAAGTTTGCTCATCGATTTTTTACGCGTGCGTGGTGGTTTCTCACAAGGAGGACAAGAGGTCAGGAGTAGATTTTTTTATTGTCCCGAAACGCCGTCAATCGCGGCGAGGGCGCCGCTCCCACAGGGGGCTGTAGGAGGCCCGCCCCGGGCCGATGGGTTTTGGGGTGGGGATGAGGGCCAGGCAGTTTCGTTTCGGTTCAATAATGCTTTTCCTCTTGTCCTCATGTCCTCTTTGTTGATGCTTTCAGCTTTCAGGCAGTTGCATGGCCAGCACGGTGTCGCTCTGGTCCTGGCGGAATCTGGCGAGCCTCGCCGCCACTTCGGGCTGCTCGCGCGCGATCATGCTGACGGCGAAGAGCCCGGCGTTGGCCGCGCCCGCCTCGCCGATGGCGAAGGTGGCGACGGGGATGCCCTTGGGCATCTGCACGATGGAGTAGAGCGAGTCCTGGCCTTTCAGGTATTTGGACGGCACCGGCACGCCGAGCACGGGCACGAGGGTCTTGGCCGCCAGCATGCCGGGCAGGTGGGCGGCCCCGCCGGCGCCGGCGATGATGGCCTTGAGGCCGCGCGCCTCGGCGCTGGAGGCGTATTCGTAGAGCAGGTCGGGGGTGCGGTGGGCGGACACCACGCGCGCCTCGAAGGGAATGCCGAAGGCCTTGAGCTGGGCGACGGCGTGCTGCATGACTTCCCAGTCGCTGGAAGACCCCATGACGACACCGACGAGTGGCTGGGACATGGCTGTTCCTGTTGGTTTTAAAGCGTGTATTCTACCGAAATCGTGACTATTGATTGGATGCCATGGCCACACTGAGCGAAACCGAAGCCGTCAAGATCCGGGTCCGCATCGCGGGACTGGAAACCGAGCATCGCGACCTGGATGCCATCATCAACCACCTTGAAGCCACCGAGTTCGGCGACAAGTTCGCGCTGCAGCGCCTGAAGAAGCGCAAGCTCGGCCTGAAGGACGAAATCGAGCAGCTGGGCATGCAGCTCGTGCCCGACATCCCCGCCTGAGCAAGACCGCCATGCCCGCCCGCCTGATCAAACGCTTCAACCAGACCGCCCTCGCCCTGCTCGAGCACATCGGACTCGGCATCATCGCCATCGCCACGGTGGTGGCGGCCGCCGGGGAAGTCAGGGTCATGTGGGATGCCGGCGCCGTGACCCTGCCCGACCTGCTGCTGATGTTCCTTTACCTGGAAGTGCTGGCCATGGTGTCGGTGTATTACCGGCAGGGCAAGCTGCCGATCCGCTTTCCGCTCTACATCGGCATGATCGCGCTGGCGCGCTACCTCATCATCGACATGAAGAACATCAGCGAACTGCGCATGCTGGTGGTCGCGGGCGCCATCCTGATCCTGGCCTTCGCCGTGCTGGCGGTACGCTACGGCCACATCAAGCTGCCCTACCCGGAAGACGCAAACCAGGAATAACAAACCCCATCGGCCCGGGGGCGGGCCTCCTACAACACCGCCTGTGTGGGAGCGGCGCCTGTGTGGGAGCGGCGCCCTCGCCGCGATTGGCCTTCCCCCCAAAACCTATCGGCCCGGGGCGGGCCTCCTACAACACCGCC
>DISR01000004.1:0-2170 GCA_002421825.1 Thiobacillus sp. UBA6205
CGACGCGCTGATCATCGGCAGCGATCAGGTGGCCCACATGGGCAACGAAATCTTCGGCAAGCCCGGCACGGAAGCCCGCGCGATCGAGCAGCTTCAGCGGATGAGCGGCCAGACGGTGGTCTTTCATACCGCACTCGCCCTGCTCAACACCCGCAGCGGCCACGTGCAGATCGAGGGCGTACCGACCTCGGTGCGATTCCGCACGCTGGGCGACGACGAGATCCGGCGCTATGTCGCCAAGGAGCGCCCGCTCGACTGCGCCGGCAGCGCAAAATCCGAAGGTCTCGGCATTGCCCTGCTCGACGCGCTGTCGGGCGACGACCCGACCGCACTGATCGGCCTACCACTGATCGCACTGTGCCGCATGCTGCGCGCCGAAGGCGTCGAACTGCCATGAGCGCCCTCCCCCAACGCGGCCCCAGCGAGCACGGCACGCTGTTCCTCGTTCCCGTCGCGCTCGGTGATACCCCCTGGCCCGGCTTTCTGCCCGCCCAGGCCCAGGCAATCACGACTGAGTTGCACCACTTCGTCGTCGAAACGGCGCGCGCTGCACGCGCCCACCTGAAGCAGCTCGACTACCCGCACCCGCTGCGCGACACCGACATCCGCGAACTGCCTGCCGACCCTGCAAAGGCCAGGGACGCCGAGTTCGACGCCCTGCTCGCCCCCGCACTCGAGGGCCGCGACATCGGCCTGATGTCCGACGCCGGCTGCCCGGCCGTCGCCGACCCCGGCGCCCGTCTCGTCGCCCGCGCCCACGCGCTCGGCATCCGTGTTGCGCCGCTGGTCGGCCCGTCGTCGATCCTGCTCGGCCTGATGGGCTCCGGGCTCAACGGCCAGAGCTTCGCCTTCCACGGCTACCTGCCGGTGAACGAAGCCGAGCGCGACACCGCGCTGCGCGCCCTCGAGGACGAATCACGCAAGCTCGGACGCACGCAGATCTTCATCGAAACGCCGTACCGCAACGAGCGCATGTTCGACGCCCTGCTGAAAACGTTGAAGCCCGTAACACGCCTTTGCGTCGCCTGCGACCTCAGCACGGCCAACGAACTGCTGCAGACCCGCAGCGTGCGCGACTGGAAGAAGGCGGAGCGCCCCGCGCTCGCAAAACGCCCCAGCCTGTTCCTGCTGCTCGCCTGAAGACCGCCGCGCAGATCAGGCGCGCTCGAGCAGCCAGCGCACCATGTCGCCGGGCGTCTGCACACAGGCCAGCGGCGACTCCGCCTCGAGTGCGGACCGTGGGTGCGCCCCGAAGCTGACCCCCAGCGCAGCGACACCCGCATTCTTCGCCATCTGCAGGTCGTGCGTCGTGTCGCCCACCATGAGGGTGCGCTCCGGCATCACACCGAGTTCGTCCATCAACTCATCAAGCATCGCCGGATGCGGCTTGGAGAAGCACTCGTCGGCGCAGCGGGTGGCGTGAAAATGCACACCCAGCCCGGTGCTGCCCAACACGCGATTCAGCCCCGCCCGGCTCTTGCCGGTCGCCACACCGAGCATCTTGCCGCGCCCGGCCAGTTCGCCGACCAAGGCCTCGACGCCTTCGAACAGCGTCAGCTCGTGGTCGCGCGAAAGGAAATGATGACGATAACGCTCGATCATGCGCGGATAGTCGGGCTCGCGCAGCTCGGGCACGGCGTGGCGCAGGGCATCGCCAAGCCCCAGCCCGATCACGTAGCGCGCACGCTCGTCCGGCGGCTCGGGCAGACCGAGATCACGGCACGAAGCCTGGATCGCATGCACGATGGCCGCGGCCGAATCCATCAGCGTGCCGTCCCAGTCGAACACGATCAGGTCGAAACGCTCAGCCATGGATCTTCTCCGGTGCGCCCAGCGCATCAACGAAACCCTGCAGCTCGTCGGGCAGCGGCGCCTCGAAGGACAAGGCCTCACCCGTCAGCGGATGAGCGAACTTCAGCTTCGCCGCATGCAGGAACATGCGCTTCAGCCCCTCGCCTTCGAGCCGCTTGTTGAGCGCGAAGTCGCCGTACTTGTCGTCGCCGCACAGCGGGAAGCCCAGGTGCGCCAGATGCACGCGGATCTGGTGGGTGCGGCCGGTCTTGAGTTCCACCTCCAGCAGGCTGTAGTCGCGCCAGCGTTTGACCAGGCGGACGATGCTGTGCGCCGGCTTGCCTTCGTCGCTGACACGCACGCGGCGCTCGCCGTCCGC
>DISR01000004.1:2175-46870 GCA_002421825.1 Thiobacillus sp. UBA6205
CCCCTCGCGCATCATGTCGTGCAGCGCGGTCAGCGCCGAGCGCTTCTTCGCCACGATGAGCAGACCGGAAGTCTCGCGGTCTAGGCGGTGCGCAAGCTCGAGCATGCGCACGTCGGGGCGCTGCACGCGCAACTGTTCGATCACGCCATAGCTCACGCCGCTACCGCCATGCACGGCTTTGCCCGCCGGTTTGTCGATGACGATCAGTGCCTCATCCTCGAATACCACGGGCAACGGCTTGCCCGCGGGCGCAGGCGCGCTGCGGGTCGGCTCGGCGACGCGGATCGGCGGAATGCGCACCTCGTCGCCTTCCGCCAGGCGGTAGGTCTGCTGCACCCGGCCGCCGTTCACACGCACCTCGCCGCTGCGCAGGATGCGGTAGATGTGGCTCTTGGGCACGCCCTTGGCGACGCGCAACAGGTAATTGTCGATGCGCTGACCGGCCGAAGCCTCGTCGATACGCTCGTGTCTTACCGCAATGCTTTTGCCTTCGATAGTCGTCATGAAATATACTTTCGGGCGGTTGACCCGGTCGCTGCCAGCCAAGTGCATCACGTCGAGGTTTCGTGCGTCAAAACGACGAAGCCGACAGACGACGGCAGACTGCTGGCGATGAGCCCTGAAGAGCGCTCCCGGCGTCACCGCTGCGTGCCATCCAAAGCCGAAAAAGGCGCCGATGGTAACGCAATCGCCAACTTCGATACACCCATCCAGCCCCCGGGTTGGATATTGACGCGTTACTCGCACTTGCAGGATCAAATGTTCCGGCCCGGCAGCCCTACCCGGCGCGCCGGCGGGAGCAAGAGAATATCGACCAGCCGACCCATCACAGCCCGACAAACCCACCGGATGAAAGCAGAAGCCCTACCCAATCGCTCCTGAACCCGGAAAGCGCGATGGTGCGCGCCGTTCGTCCTGCCCGTGCTTCTGACGCGGGAGAACGATCCAAATGAAGCGCATGCTTTTCAATGCGACGCAGGCCGAAGAACTGCGCGTCGCGATCGTGGATGGTCAGAAACTGATCGACCTCGATATCGAATCGGCCGCAAAAGAAGAACGAAAGAGCAACATCTACAAGGCGGTCATCACCCGCATCGAGCCCAGCCTCGAAGCGGCGTTCGTCGACTATGGCGCCGAGCGCCATGGCTTCCTGCCGTTCAAGGAAATCTCCCGCTCCTACTTCCAGCCTGGCGTTGACGCCGGCAAGGCCTCCATCAAGGAAGCCCTGAAGGAAGGCCAGGAGCTGATCGTCCAGGTCGAGAAGGACGAGCGCGGCAACAAGGGCGCGGCGCTCACCACCTACATCTCGCTGGCCGGCCGCTATCTGGTGCTGATGCCCAACAACCCGCGCGGGGGCGGTGTTTCGCGCCGCGTCGAGGGTGACGAGCGTGCGGAGCTGCGCGAGGTCATGGACCAGCTCGACGTACCGCAGGGCATGAGCCTGATCGCCCGCACCGCCGCCATTGGCCGCAACGCCGAAGAGCTGGAGTGGGACCTCAACTACCTGATGCAGCTGTGGCGCGCCATCGAAGGCGCAGCTCAGGGCCAGACCGGCGCATTCCTGATCTACCAGGAAGGTAGCCTCGTGATCCGCGCGATCCGCGACTACTTCCAGCCCGACATCGGCGAGATCCTCATCGACACCGATGACGTCTATGAGCAGGCGCGCCAGTTCATGGCCCACGTCATGCCGGGCAACGTCAACCGCGTGAAGCGCTACAGCGACGACGTGCCGCTGTTCTCGCGCTTCCAGATCGAACACCAGATCGAGTCCGCCTACTCGCGCCAGGTCAACCTGCCCTCCGGCGGCGCCATCGTCATCGACCACACCGAAGCCCTGGTCTCCATCGACGTCAACTCGGCGCGCGCCACCAAGGGTGGCGACATCGAGGAAACCGCCTACCGCACCAACCTGGAAGCGGCTGACGAAATCGCGCGCCAGGCCAGGCTGCGCGACCTCGGCGGGCTCATTGTGATCGACTTCATCGACATGGAATCGCAGAAGAACCAGCGCGAGGTGGAAAACCGCCTGCGCGACGCCCTGCACCACGACCGCGCCCGCGTGCAGATGGGCAAGATCTCGCGCTTCGGCCTGATGGAACTGTCGCGCCAGCGCCTGCAGCCGTCCCTGGGAGAAACCAGCCACCAGCCCTGCCCGCGCTGCAGCGGCACCGGCCACATCCGCGGCGCCGAGTCCACCGCGTTGCACATCCTGCGCATCCTGCAGGAAGAGGCCATGAAGGAAAACACCGGCGCCATCCACGCCCAGGTGCCGGTGGAAGTCGCCACTTTCCTGCTGAATGAAAAGCGCCAGGACATTCACGCCCTGGAAGCGCGCTTCAAGATCAACGTGGTGCTGATTCCCAACATCCACCTGGAAACGCCTCACTACACCATCGAACGCGTCAAGCATGAAGACCTCAATCGCGAGGGCGCGACGGAACCCAGCTACAAGATGGTCGCCATCCCTGAAGCCGAGGCTGCCTACACCGCCCACGAGCAGAAGGCTGCCGCGCCAGAGGCCATGGTCAAGGGCATCACGCCCGCCCAGCCTGCCCCAGTGATCGCGCCGCCACCTGCCGCCGCGCCGGCCGCCGAATCCGCC
Source organism: Thiobacillus sp. UBA6205 (assembly GCA_002421825.1). Taxonomy (GTDB): domain Bacteria; phylum Pseudomonadota; class Gammaproteobacteria; order Burkholderiales; family Thiobacillaceae; genus UBA6918. Next base: position 4,781 of record DISR01000004.1, read on the forward strand.
GGCCTCATCAGCCGTATCATCGGCTGGTTCAAGAAGGCCGAGCAGCCGGCGCCGGCCGTCGAACCCAAACGCGAAGCCCGCAAGCCGGCAGTCCGCCGCGAACGCGGCGAGCGTGAACGCGGCGAACGGCGCGAGCGCCCGGCACGGCCGCCGCGCGAAGCACGCCGCGCCGAACAACCCGAAACCGCAGAGGCGCGCCCGCAGGAGGCCAGGGAGAAGCCCCAGCGCCAACCCAGGCAGGCCCGCCAGCCCAGAGGAGAACAGGCGGCAGCCCCGGCCGAAGCCCAACGCCAGCCCGCGCAAGCCGGAGAAACCGCTCCGCGCGAAGGCAGCAGCAGCCGCCGCCGCCGCGGCAGTCGCGGCGGAGAGCGCGGTGAGCGCGTACAGCAGCAACCATCACAGCCGCAGGCTGAAGCGGCCAGCGCAGCACCGGTTTCCGCCCGCCCTGCGCCCACCCAGGACCACGAGCCCGCACCGGCTCCCGTGCCTGTCGCGGCAGCCGTGCCGGAACCGGTTGCAGTTCAGGCAGCGCCCGCACCGGCCGTTTCTGCCCCTGTGCCGGTATCCGCACCCGAACCTGCCGCGGTCGAGGCCGAACCCGCGCTGGCCGCACCCGCTGCAAGCGCCCCGGCCGAGCCTGTTGCCCAGGTTCCCGCGGGAGTGACGGCCAAGCCGGAAGACGTTCTCAAGACCCTGGGGAGCGAGGCCGACCTGAGCCAGGTGGAAACGCAAAGCACGCCGCCTGCATCGGCGGAGAGCGAGGCAGCCGCCCCCAGCGGTCGCCGTCCGCGCCGGCGCACGCAGGCCACGGCCCCGGCGCAAGCGGAACTCATGCAGGTCGAGACCAGCGCACCGGCCGCGGCTCCGTCGTCGACCGAGGAAGCGACCACGCCGCGCTCGCACGGCCCGGGACGCCGCCGCCGCGCCGGCAATCAACCGGTGGCCAATGAGCCCCTGGTTCAGGTGGAAACCCAGCAGTAAGCGAAACCAGGCGACGCAACGAACAAACAGGGGGCCTGGCCCCCTGTTTGTTCGTGAACCGGCGTTTGTTCAGCCCTTGCCCGGAAGCGCAGCCTGGATATCGCCCATCAAGCCCTGAACCGCATCCTCGATCATGTCGAGGTTTTCCTCGAAGCCGCCCGCCCCGCCGTAATACGGATCGGGCACCTCCTGGCCGGGGAACCTGCTGCTGTATGACAACAGCAGGCGGACCTTTTCACGGGCATGGGGCGGCGCATTGTGCCTGAGGATGCCGAGGTTGGCTTCGTCCATGGCCAGGATGTAATCGAACCTGTCGAAATCCTCAGCGGCGACCTGACGGCCGCGCAAATCCGAAATATCCACCCCGCGACGGCTGATGGCATTTTGCGCGCGCGGATCGGGGGGCTTGCCGATGTGATAACTGTGCGTTCCCGCCGAATCGATGACAACCGCGTCCTGCAAGCCGGCCTTGGCGACTTCACGCCGGAAAATGCCCTCCGCCATGGGCGAACGGCAGATATTGCCCATGCAGACCATGAGCACGGAAATTTTCTTCATGCGAAACAAAAAGACCTTGGCGATTCCGCTGCGAATTCTACCGCCAATGCCTGCAAAACGCGACGGCGCCGCTCACTGCCTCGAACCGCTGCGGCCCAGCGCCAGAGAGCTGACCGCGCTCGCCGGCAAGGGCGGCGAATAAAAGAACCCCTGCACTTTGCGGCAGCCCAGTTCCATCAGGCGTTTTAGCTGGGCTTCGTCTTCCACCCCTTCGGCGATCACGCTCATGTTGAAGTTGCGCGCGATCAGGATGATGGTCGACACCATCTCCGTCTCCTCGACCCCTGACGCCAGGCGACCGACGAAACTGCGGTCGACCTTCAGCGCATCGAAGGGGAAGTTGTGCAGATAGTTCAGCGACGAGTAACCGATGCCGAAGTCGTCGATATACAGGTTCACCCCGAGCGCCTTGAGATCACACAGGGTTTTGTGGATCGACTCCGGGTTTTGCAGCAGGACGCTTTCGGTGATTTCCAGGGCGATGTGGCGCGGTTCGACGCCGGCCCCCCTGATTGCCGCGGTGACACGCTCCAGCAGGTCCGGCTGCAGGAATTGCTTGGCGGACAGGTTGACGCTCATATACAGGCCCGCGCGTTCCGGGAAGCTGCGGCGCCATTCCCGCAACTGGCGGCTGGCCTCCATCAGCACCCACTGGCCGATCTCGTTGATGAGCCCCGTTTCTTCCGCCAGCGGAATGAACTCGGCGGGCGGGATCATGCCGCGTTCCGGGTGCGCCCAGCGCACCAGGGCCTCGAAGCCGAGCACCTCGCCGCTTTCCGCCTCGACGATGGGCTGGTAATGGACGAGCAGTTCCGCCCGCTCCAATGCCCGGCGCAGTTCGGATTCCAGCGTCAGTTGCGCAACTGCGCGCAGATGCATGTGCTCGTCGAACAAGGCCGTTTGCGCGGCGCCCTGGGATTTTGCTCGATACATTGCGGTGTCCGCGTCGCGCAACAGTTCATAGGCGTCGCGGCTGTCGCGCCCGGCGACGGCAATGCCGATGCTCGTGGAGACGAACACCTCGCGACTGCCCAGCATGACCGGCGGCTGCAGGGCTGCATGCAGGCGCTCGGCCACCCGCATGACGTCGGCAGCCTCCGTCGCGTCTTCGACCAGAACGGTGAACTCGTCACCGCTCATGCGCGCGACCGTGTCTTCCGGCCGCAAGCAGGATCGAATGCGCTCGCTCACCTCCAGCAGCAACTGGTCACCCAGCGTGTGGCCCAGGCTGTCGTTGATGGTCTTGAAGCGGTCCAGGTCAAGATAGAACACGGCACAGCGCATTTCCGGATGCCGCTCGTCAAAGCGCAGGCACTGTTCCAGACGATCCACGAACAGGGAGCGGTTCGGCAGCCCGGTGAGTTCGTCGTGATAGGCACGATGGCGCAACTGCTGTTCGGCCTGGTCACGCTGGATCATGCCGGCCACGGCATGCGCGGCAGCGGTAAGGAATTGCACTTCCTCGGCTGTCTGGGCGTGATGCTCGTCTACGTAGAGGTTCAGAACTCCGAGCAGAACTTCGTCGAACAGGAGAGGCACGCAAAAATGGCCGTGCGCCTTCATGCCGGGGTAGCTGACTTCATGCCGCTTGTCCACGCAATCGACAAACAGCAGTTCGCGGCCGACGGCTGCCTTGCCGCACAGACAATGGCCTCTCTCGACCGTGGAGCAGGCCCGCTCGATGTTCTCGGAAAGCCCGTGCCTGGCCGCCATGCGGAGGTTTCCGGCGGCGTCGGCAAGGAAAATGCAGCCGGAATCCTGCAGGGACAGCCAGGGCGTCGACAGGATGAGGTCCAGTGCCTGTTGCAGGCGCTGCTCGAAGGGGTTCGGACGCATGGTGGTTTCGAGCAGTTCCGCCAGCACCCGTTGCGCATGGTAATCGCGGTTGATCTTGTCGAGCGCCGCCTTGCGCTCGCTGATGTCGCGCACGTAGGCGCTAAAGCAGGGGGAGCCTCCGGCCCGGATCAGCGCGATGGAAATCTCTATGGGAAACTCATGCCCGTTCCTGTGCAGGGCGACCAGTTCGACGCGCCGGCCGATCAGGGTCGAGCCGCCGCGCTCGAGGGCGCTCTTCAGCCCTGCTTCGTGCCGGGCATGGAAGCGCTCCGGGATGATCGTTTCAGAAAGCGAGCGCCCCAGTGCCTCTTGGCGCGACCAGCCGAAGGCCTGCTCGGCTTGTGGATTCCAGTCGATGATCTCGTTGCCGGCGTTGATCGCGATGACCGCATCGAGCGAAGCGCCGAGAATCGCTTTCGTCCGCTCCTGCTGCTCCTCCAGCGCGTGGTGCATGCCTTCACGCTCCGCGATGCGCCGCCGCAGTTGCCATGCAGTAACGCCAATCCCCAGGATGCCGAACACCCAGAGGGTGCCGTGCCCCAGTACCAGCGAGCGGATGCGCGTGTCTGCGGCCGCATGGAGCGGTGCCAGCGGCACCGACACGCTGACGCCGCCGGCAAGATCGCCCACCCTGTATCCCTGCTGGACATGGCAAGGCAGGCACTTCTGCCCCATCTTCATCGGCCGTATCAGGCGCAGAAAGGGCTCCTCCCCGATTTCGTCGATCCCCGTGACCTCCTCGACCCCTTGGCGGAGCTCCGCCAAGGCACGTGCTTCCCAGGAATCGGGGCTGTTTTTTGGATTGATCGGCTTGAGTCCGCTCAGATGGCTGCGCGCACCTGAACTCGTCTCGGTCAGTTCGTTGAACTGGCGCACCATCAGCGCCGGATTGATGAGGGTCAGCAGACGCCCGGAGGGCGTGTGCACATCGCGCTCCGGCATGCCGGCCACATAGGGATCGGGCCGGGTTTCCGGGGTGACCGGCACATACACTCCGCCATGGCGCGTGGCCCAGTTGCGGAATGACTGATCCTTGAAGAAGTTCGCGCGCAGTTCGACCCGGGCCTGTTCCAGCACCAGATCGCGCACCTGCGTGATGTTCCAGACCAGCGACACGAGGGTCGCCCCGGACCAAAACACCGCCAGCACGATCGCCCAGGTCGAAACCGGCACGCCTTTGGCACGCATCACGGCAGCCTGGCTGTCGCAACCCTCCTCAAGCCCCATTCTCGTTATGTTCGTAATTATGAGTATTCTGTTATTTCGGCAGGGCCGCACAAAGCTTTATAGAGGCCGGCAAAGGAAAAGCTGTCTTGCCTGGGGCCGCCCACAGGCGGCCTTCCCGGAATCCGGGCAAAACAAGCCCGCGAACAGGGTTACGGGCGAGTCGGAGAAACCGGGGAAAACGCGGATCAGGCAGCGGCCAGCGGCAGCCTGTCCAGCATGGCAAGCAGGCGCGAGGGAATGAGCGGGCGGTGTGCCACCTTGTCGCTGCCATGCGATTCGTAGCCCGGATCGGCGATCAGGATGGCCGACGCTTCGCCGATGTTGTTGGCAATGCGCCAGCGCGTGTAGGCATCGGCCTTGCTCGCATCCACGAGGTAGATGTGGCTGCCCTCGCCGGGGTTGGCGATCGCGTATTTGCGGTTGCGGCTGCCCTTGGCAATCGCGGAGATCATGCACAGGCTTTTCAGCATGCGCAGTTCGTTGTCCTCGAGACCGACAGGAAGGATGGTGATGAGATCGCTCTTGAAAACGGATTCCTGCGCATTGATTGACATGATCCTTGCTCCCATAAGCTGGCCCCGCCCGGACGATTTGCCGTAGCGCCCGAACATCTTCCCGGAAACGCCTTGCAAATTTCCTGCAGCATCATGACGAGCGAATGAATTTGCCGCGTGCCCGGAATTTCCCAATAGCGACAATATTCCGGCGAATTCCATACAGCTTGAGTTGTAGACGGCCTGAGCCACGGGTTCCTGCCTGGGCGAGAATCAGCCGTTCTCGTCCGGGGGCACGGCCCCGTACATCACCTGCTTGAGTTCGGCGAGTTTGTCGCGCAGTCCTGCGGCTTTTTCGAATTCCAGGTTTTTGGCCGCATCGAGCATCTCCTTTTCCAGGCGCTTCATCTCGCGCGCCAGTTCCTTCTCGCTCATGACATGGTAGGTCGCCAGGGTCTGCGCAGCCTTGAGTTCGAGGCGGGCGGATTCCATGTCCACCGTGCTCTCGATGATGTCCTTGATCTTCTTTTCCACGCCCTTGGGGGTGATGCCGTGCGCGGTATTGAATTCCACCTGTTTTTTGCGCCGCCGGTCGGTCTCGTCGATGGCGCGGCGCATGGAATCGGTGATCCTGTCGGCATAGAGGATGGCAGTGCCGTGGATGTGGCGCGCCGCACGACCGATGGTCTGGATGAGTGAGCGCGTGGAACGCAGGAAGCCTTCCTTGTCCGCGTCGAGGATCGCCACCAGCGACACTTCCGGGATGTCGAGGCCTTCGCGCAAGAGGTTGATGCCGACCAGCACGTCGAACATGCCCAGTCTCAAATCGCGGATGATCTCGACCCGCTCCACGGTGTCGATGTCGGAATGCAGGTAGCGTACTTTCACGCCGTGTTCGCTCAAGTAATCGGTCAGGTCCTCGGCCATGCGCTTGGTCAGGGTGGTGACCAGCACGCGTTCCCCAACAGAAATGCGCTTGTTGGCCTCGGACAGGAGGTCGTCGACCTGGGTCGTCACCGGGCGGATTTCCACCACCGGGTCGACCAGGCCGGTGGGGCGCACCACCTGCTCCACCACCTGGCCCTGGTGCGCCGCCTCGTAGTCCGCCGGCGTGGCCGACACGAAAATGGTCTGCGGCATCAGGCGTTCGAACTCGTCGAACTTGAGCGGGCGGTTGTCCAGCGCAGAAGGCAGGCGGAAGCCGTATTCGACCAGGTTCTCCTTGCGCGCGCGGTCACCCTTGTACATGCCGCCCACCTGCGGAATGCTGACGTGCGACTCGTCGATGAACATCAGCGAATGGCGCGGCAGGTAGTCGATCAGCGTCGGCGGCGGCTCGCCGGGCTTGCGCCCCGAGAGGTGGCGCGAGTAGTTCTCGATGCCCTTGCAGAATCCCATTTCGTTGAGCATTTCCAGGTCGAAGCGCGTGCGCTGCTCGATACGCTGCGCCTCGACCAGTTTGTGATTGGCGTAGAAGTACTCCAGCCTGTCCTTCAATTCGATCTTGATCGCCTCGATGGCGCGCAGCGTGGTCGCGCGCGGGGTGACGTAATGGCTGGACGGGTACACCGTGAAGCGCGGCACTTTCGAAACGACGTGGCCGGTCAGCGGGTCGAACAGCGAGAGGCTGTCGATCTCGTCGTCGAACAGGCTGATCCTGAGCGCGGTCTCCGCGTTTTCCGCGGGAAACACGTCGATCACGTCGCCGCGCACGCGGAAGGTGCCGCGGTTGAAATCGAACTCGTTGCGCTCGTACTGCATGGTGGAAAGGCGCTGCAGCACCTCGCGCTGCGCCAGCTTCTCGCCCTGTTTCAGGTGCAGGATCATGCTGTGGTAGTCGACCGGGTCGCCGATGCCGTAGATGCACGACACCGTCGCCACGATGATGGTGTCGCGCCGCTCCATCAGCGCCTTGGTCGCCGAGAGCCGCATCTGCTCGATGTGCTCGTTGATCGACGAATCCTTCTCGATGAACAGGTCGCGCGAGGGCACGTAGGCCTCTGGCTGGTAGTAGTCGTAGTAGGACACGAAGTACTCGACCGCATTCTCGGGAAAAAACTCGCGCATTTCCGCATACAACTGCGCGGCCAGGGTCTTGTTCGGCGCCAGGATCAGCGCCGGCCGGCCGGCGCGGGCGATGACGTTGGCCATGGTGTAGGTCTTGCCGGAACCGGTCACCCCCAGCAGGGTCTGGTAGGCCAGGCCGTCCTCCAGGCCCTCGCCCAGCAGGCGAATGGCCTCGGGCTGGTCGCCCGCCGGTTCGAAGGGTTCGTGCAGCCGATAGGGGCTATTGGGAAAGGTCAAAATCACAGTTACAATCTGCCGGTTTTTGCGCCAGAATGGGCGCAAAAGTAAGCATTTTACGCTTTGACAACCCGCCAAACCATGAACCCCCTGCTCTCACGTCGCGTCCAGTCGATCAAACCCTCCCCCACCCTCGCGGTTACCGCCCGCGCCGCCGCGCTCAAGGCCGAAGGCCGCGACATCATCGGGCTGGGCGCCGGGGAACCCGACTTCGACACCCCCGACCACATCAAGCAGGCGGCGATCGAGGCGATCAACCAGGGCTTCACCAAGTACACCGCGGTGGACGGCACGCCGGGCCTGAAGAAGGCCATCATCGCCAAGTTCCAACGCGACAACGGCTTCGCCTATACCCCGAAACAGGTTCTGGTTTCCTGCGGCGGCAAGCAGAGCTTCTACAACCTGGCCCAGGCCGTGCTCGACGCCGGCGACGAGGTCGTCATCCCGGCACCCTACTGGGTGTCCTACCCGGACATGGTGCTCTTGGCCGACGCCAGGCCGGTGATCGTCCATGCCGGCATCGAACAGGGTTTCAAGATCACGCCGGCCCAGCTCGAAGCCGCCATCACCCCCAGCACCAAGCTGTTCGTCATCAACAGCCCGAGCAACCCCACCGGTGCGGTATATACGAAGGACGAGCTGGCGGCGCTGGGCGAAGTGCTGAAGAAACACCCGCGCGTGCTCATTGCGACGGATGACATGTACGAGCACATCCGTCTCAACGACGTGCCCTTCGTCAACATCCTCAACGCCTGCCCCGACCTCACCGAGCGCACCCTGGTGCTGAACGGCGTGTCCAAGGCCTATTCCATGACCGGCTGGCGCATCGGCTATGCCGCGGGCCCCGAGACCATCATCCAGGCCATGGCCAACATCCAGTCGCAATCGACCTCCAACCCCACCTCGATTTCGCAGGTGGCGGCGGAAACCGCGCTGAACGGCGACCAGGGCTGCATGGCGCCCATGCTGGCCGCCTTCCGCCAGCGCCACCGCCTGGTGGTGGATGGCCTCAACGCCATTCCCGGCCTCAAGTGCCTGGACGCCGGCGGCGCCTTCTATGCCTTCCCCGACGCGCGCGAAGCCGCCGCGAACATGAAAACGGCGGGGAAGATTGCCGAGGCCAGCGACCTCGCGCTGTCCGAATACCTGCTGCTGGAAGCCGGCGTGGCCGTGGTGCCCGGCTCCGCCTTCGGCGCCGACGGCTACATCCGCCTGTCCTTCGCCACCTCCAACGCCAACCTGGAAAACGCCCTGGCGCGAATGGCCAAAGCGTTGGCATAAATTCAAAAGCACAGTCAAAAGCATTAACAGGGAGGTAAGAGAGGAACGGGAGGAAATCCGATATTGCTCTCCTCCCTTACCTCCCCTTCCTCCCTGTTAAAAAGGTTTTTTACGCACTGATCAGAAGTTCTAGAATTCAGATTCCCTCTGAGGGAATGCCTGAATGTTCCACTCGCTTTACGTTGATCTCAATTCCTTCTTCGCTTCGGTCGAGCAGCAGCTCGACCCGAGCTTGCGCGGCCAGCCTTTAGGCGTGCTGCCGGTGCTGGCGGAGACCACCTGCTGCATCGCCGCCAGCATCCAGGCCAAGCAGTTCGGCATCAGGACCGGCACGCCGGTGTGGGAAGCGAGGAAGCGCTGCAAGGGCATCCGCTTCGTGCAGGCGCGCCCGCCGGTATACGTGGAAATGCACCACAAGATCGTCGAAGCGGTGGAATCCTGCTATCCGGTGGCAGCGGTGCTGTCCATCGACGAAATGGCGCTCGACCTCACCGGGCGCCATACCCGGGAAGCGCACGCGGTCAAGCTCGGGCGCCAGATCAAGCGCGCCATCTATGCGCAGGCGGGCGAAGTCATGCACTGCTCCATCGGCATCGCACCGAATCGTTTCCTGGCCAAGACCGCGTCCAATTTCAAGAAACCCGACGGCCTCGAACTCATCCGCCCGCAGGACCTGCCGCAGATCCTGCACAAGCTCGAACTGACCGATCTCAACGGCATCAACCGCGGCATGGAAAAGCGCCTCAACCGCGTCGGCATCCAGTCCGTGGAACAGCTTTGCGCCGCGCCGGTGGAAAAGCTGCGGCTGGCCTGGGGCGGTGTCGAGGGCGAGCGCTATTTCGCCAAGCTGCGCGGCGAAAGCCTGCCGCCGCTGCCCACGCAGCGCTCCACCGTCGGCCATTCGCATGTATTGCCGCCGGAGATGCGCAACGACGAATCCGCCCTCGCCGTGCTCTACCGCCTGCTGCACAAGGCCGCCATGCGCCTGCGCCATTACGGCTACTATGCCGGCTCGATGAGCGTGCACGTGCGCTACCAGGAAGGAGAACGCTTTGCCGAGCAGACGCGCTTCGCCCCGCATGCCGACTCGCTCAAGTTCAACCACGTGCTGGCCGGGCTGTGGGAAAGGCGTCCGCGCCATGCCAGCCGGCCCATGAAAATAGGCGTGGTGCTGTCCGAACTCACCGAGCAGCGCTGCGTGGCGCGCGATCTGTTCGAAGAAGACAGCCAGGGCGAAGGCCTGTCGACCGCCGTCGACCAGATCAACCGGCGCTTCGGCCCCAACGCCGTGCATTTCGGCGCGGCGCACAAGGGCATCGGTTCGGCGCCCATGCGCATCGCCTTCAACCACATCCCGGAACTGCCAGTGGAAAGCGACGGCTAAATCAGTCCTGGCCTGCATCAGAAGTAGATTTTGCTTTACTAATTTGCCGGCAAACTCAAGCTGGACTATTGTGGTACTTGCTTTGACCCGAGAACAAAAGGAGACCGCAATGAGCGAAAAAGACAGCCAGCCTGACAATAAATCCAGCGACGAATCCGAAGCCAGACTGAGCCGCCGCAAGTTCCTCGGCGCCGCCGCAGCCACGGCGACGGGTGCGACCGCGCTGGGCTTCCCCGCGATCGCAAAGGCGCAAGCGCCGATCAGCCTGCGCTTCCAGAGCACCTGGCCGGCCAAGGACATCTTCCATGAATACGCGGTGGACTTCGCTAGCAAGGTTAACGCCATGACCGGCAAGGAGCTCAAGATCGAAGTGCTGCCGGCGGGCGCGGTGGTCAAGGCCTTCGACCTCCTCGATGCGGTGAGCAAGGGCACGCTGGACGGCGGCCATGGCGTGGTGGCCTACTGGTACGGCAAGAACTCCGCCGCGGCGCTGTGGGGTTCGGGCCCGGCCTTCGGCATGGATGGCAATATGCTGCTCGCCTGGCACTACTACGGCGGCGGCAAGGAACTGCTGGACGAGATCTATAAAGGCCTGAACATCGACGTCGTGTCCATGCTCTACGGCCCGATGCCGACCCAGCCCTTCGGCTGGTTCAAGAAGCCCGTCACCAGCGTTGCCCAGATGAACGGGGTCAAGTTCCGCACCGTGGGCCTGGCGGTGGACATGTACAAGGACATGGGCGTCGCCGTGAACCCGCTGCCCGGCGGCGAGATCGTGCCGGCCATGGACCGCGGCCTGCTCGACGCGGCCGAATTCAACAACGCCTCTTCCGACAACCTGCTTGGCTTCCCGGACGTGGCCAAGGTCTGCATGCTGCAGAGCTTCCACCAGTGCAGCGAGCAGTTCGAGATCCTGTTCAACAGGAAAAAGTACAACGCGCTCAATGCCGAGCACAAGGCCATCATCAAGCATGCCATCGAAGCCGCCTCGGCCGACATGTCCTGGAAGGCGATCGACCGCTATTCCAGGGACTACATCGACATGAGCACCAAGAAGGGCGTCAAGTTCTACAAGACGCCGGATGCCATCCTGAAAAAACAACTGCAGTCCTGGGACAAGATCATGAAGGCCAAGAGCGCCGAGAATCCGTCGTTCAAGAAAGTGCTCGACTCCATGCGCACCTTCGCGGCACGTGCCGCACGCTGGCAGAACGACACCAACGTGGACTACAAGATGGCCTACAACCATTTCTTCGGCAAGAAGAAAGGCTGATAAGCAGTGTTCGCCGCCGGCATCAGCCGGCGGTTCTTTCTCTTCGGGTGGTCCCATATGCATAAGCTCCTGATGGCGGTCGACCGCCTGTCCACGTTCGTGGGGCGCGTTTTCGCCTGGTCGATCGTGCTGTTGACGCTATTGGTGTCATGGGAAGTGTTTTCCCGCTATATATTGAATCACCCCCATCCCTGGGCACTCGACGCCCAGATCATGTTGTACGGCATCCTGTTCATGATGGCGGGCGCCTACACCCTGGCACATCAGGCCCACGTGCGCGGCGACATCCTGTACGAGAACTTTTCTCCGCGCACCCAGGCCAGCATCGACCTGGTGCTGTACATCATTTTCTACCTGCCCGGCATACTGGCCCTTACCTGGGCCGGCTGGAACTACGCCAACGAATCCCTGGCCATCCGGGAAAACACCTTCAGCCCGGACCCGCTGCCGCTGTACCCATTCAAGTTCATCATTCCCGCCGCCGGGGCGCTGCTGCTGGCGCAGGGGCTGGTGGAAATCCTGCGCTGCGTCATCTGCCTGCGAAGCGGCAGCTGGCCAGAACGGCTCAAGGATGTAGAGGAAATCGACGTGGACGAGCTCAAGGCCATGGTCAAGGACGAGGCCCAGGAACTGGAGCGGGAGAACCGCGCATGAAAGCCATGAAAAATGAGCTCCTCTTCGGCTTCGGGTTGATGGCCATCATCCTGCTCGCCATCGCCATCTTCACGCCCTGGAGCAACCTGAACAACGGCCACATCGGCATGATCATGCTGTCGCTCATCGTGGTGGCGATGCTGATGGGCTTCCCCAGCGCCTTCACCCTCATGGGCATGGGGGTGATGTTCACCTGGTACGCGTACCACTCCGAAAACCCCGACATCGCCCTGCAGCAGACACTGGACCTCACCGTGCAGCGAACCTACGGCGTGATGACCAGCGACGTGCTCATCGCCGTGCCGCTGTTCCTGTTCATGGGCTACCTGGTGGAACGGGCGAACCTGATCAAGAAACTGTTCCACGCCATCCACATCGCCTCCTCGCGCATCCCCGGCTCGCTCGCCGTGGCGACGCTGGTCACCTGCGCCATCTTCGCCACCGCCACCGGCATCGTCGGCGCCGTGGTCACCCTGATGGGGCTGCTGGCGTTGCCGGCCATGCTGCGCGCCGGCTACGACCCCAAGCTGTCCTCGGGCGTCATCGCAGCCGGCGGCACACTGGGCATCCTGATCCCGCCTTCCATCATGCTCATCGTCTACGGCGCCACGGCGGGCGAATCGGTGGTGCGCCTCTATGCCGGCGCCTTCTTCCCCGGGCTGCTGCTTGCCGGGCTTTACGTCTTCTATGTGATCCTGATGGCCAAGCTCAAGCCGCACTGGGCGCCGCCGCTCAAAAACGAGGACCGCCTGCTGCCGCTGCCGCCGCACATGCAGAAGCTCTCCGATCACTACGGCCGCTTTGCCCTGCCGGGGCTGGTGCGGGCGGTGTTCGCCCCCGCTGGCGCTGTCCCGCGCAGCGTCGCCGGGAAGGAATTGCTGCTGGCCGGGCTGCCGGCCCTCGTGTTCATACTCATCATGGGGCTGGCCTGGAATTCCACGACCAAACCAAAGGAGGTTTTCGATATCTCAGGCTTGCAGGAAATGGGCTTCGAAATCGATTCGCCGCAGCAAGCCCGAAGCCGCGTCGAGGAACCGGGACCGGGCATTTCCGAACCGCCGCCGGAAGAAGAAATGGCGCCCGGAATTTCCGAGCCGCCCGCGCTGGCTGAGCCGCCCTCACTCGAAGAACCGCCGGCGCTGGCGGAACCCCCCGCGCTCGAGGAACCCGCAGCGTTTGCAGAACCGCCTGCCCTGGAAGAACTGGCCGCAGCCGAAGAGCCGGTTGCCGAGTTGCAAGCGCCAGCGCCCGCAGAAGCGGCAGAGGCCACACCCGAGGCCGCCGAGGCCGGGCGCCTGGCCACGCCGGCCGCATTCTGGGAAACCCTGGCGATCGGCTTCGCGGTGCTGGCCGTGCTGTATTTCTTCCTCAACTTCCCGCGCCTGGAAGTGTTCCGCATGCTGCTCACTTCCTTCTTCCCGCTGGCGGTGATGATCCTGGGCGTGCTCGGCACCATCGTGTTCGGCCTGGCCACGCCCTCCGAGGCCGCGGCCATCGGCGCGCTCGGCGGCTTCATCCTGGCGGCCATCTACATGGGCATGGACCAGCCGCGCGAAGCGCGCAGGAAATGGCTGCCGATCTGGCTCGTGCTGTGGGCGGTGTTCCTCGCCTCCGTGGTCTGGTTCACGCTGTACAAAACCCATATCGTGGCGCAGCCGGTGCCGATGATGCTGGGCTGGATTTCCATGGGCGCCTTCCTGCTGTGGGCCGTGCTCGCCTGCTGGCACGCCAGGCTCATCACCATGCTCAAGGAGTCGGTCTTCCTCACCGCCAAGACGTCGACCATGGTGTGCTGGCTGTTCGTCGGCGCCAGCGTCTACTCGGCGGCGTTCTCGCTGCTGGGCGGGCACCAGGTGGTGGAGGAGTGGGTGCTGTCGCTCAACATGACGCCGATCCAGTTCCTGATCCTGTCCCAGCTGATCATCTTCATCCTCGGCTGGCCGCTGGAATGGACCGAGATCATCGTGATCTTCATGCCCATCTTCGTGCCGCTATTGGGGCATTTCGGCATCGATCCGCTGTTCTTCGGCATCCTGGTGGCGCTCAACCTGCAGACCTCGTTCCTGTCGCCGCCGATGGCGCCCTCCGCCTTCTACCTCAAGGGCGTGGCGCCGCCGAGCGTGTCGCTGACGCAGATCTTCCTCGGCTCCATGCCATTCCTGGGCATCGTGATCCTGTGCATGATCATGCTCTACGTCTGGCCCGAAATCGCCTTGTGGCTGCCGGCGGCGCTCTACAACTGACAGGTGCATTACTGAAAACCGAACCCTGAAGGAAGCAGCATGAAGATCGCATTCATCGGCATGGGCATCATGGGCAAGCCCATGGCCCTCAACCTGCACAAGGCCGGGCACACGGTGTTCGTGTGCGGCCGCCGCCCAGATTCCATGGTGCCGCTGACCGATGCCGGCTGCACGGCCGCCGCCTCGCCGGCCGAGGCGGCCTCACAGGCCGACATCACCATCGTCATGGTGTCGGACACGCCCGACGTCGAACAGGTCATCTTCGGCGAGGGCGGCGTCATCCACGGCGCCAGGGCCGGCTCGGTGGTGGTGGACATGAGCACCATCTCGCCGACCGCGACCAAGGCCTATGCAGACAGGCTCATGGCCCAGGGCATCGACATGCTCGACGCGCCGGTGTCCGGCGGCGACGCCGGGGCCATCAATGCCACGCTATCCATCATGGTCGGCGGCAAGCCCGAGGTGTTCGAGCGCGTGAAGCCGGTATTCGAGGCCATGGGCAAGAACATCGTGCTGGTCGGCGGCAACGGCGCCGGCCAGGTGGCCAAGGCCTGCAACCAGATCGTGGTGGCGGTCACCATCGAGGCCGTGGCCGAGGCGCTCACCTTCGCGCGCAAGAACGATGTGGACCCGGCCAAGGTGCGCGACGCGCTGATGGGCGGCTTCGCCGGCAGCCGCATCCTCGAAGTGCACGGCAAGCGCATGCTCGACAACGAGTACAAGCCCGGCTTCAAGACCCGGCTGCACCAGAAGGACCTGAACATCGTCATGCAGACCGCACGCGAACTGGGCCTGTCCCTGCCCGGTGCGGCCCTGGTGATGCAGCACTTGAACGCACTGATGGGCACGGGCGACGCCGAACTGGATTCGGCGGCAGTGATGAAGATCGTCGAGCGCGCTTCCGGCATGGAGCGTTGATGTCCAAAAAAGACTTGAACCACGGGGAACACGGGGAACACGGGGGGCACGGGGTTAACCTCTCCTTCAATTCCCCGTGTTCCCCGTGCGCCCCGTGGTAAAGGTTTTTTCATGAAACAAAAAATCGTATTCCTCGACCGCAAGAGCATCATCGCCGATATTCGCGCCCCCGCTTTCGATCACGAGTGGATCGACCACGACAAGACCGATCCGAGTGAAACTCTCGCGCGCATCCGGGATGCCAGCATCGTCATCAGCAACAAGGTCAAGCTGCCCGGCGACATCCTGGCACAGGCGCCCGGCGTGAAAATGGTCGCGGTGTGCGCCACCGGCACCGACAACGTCGACCTCGCCTTCTGCAAGGCCAACGGCATCGTCGTTTCCAACATCCGCGGCTATGCCGTGCATACCCTGCCCGAGCACGTGTTCATGCTGATCCTGGCGCTGCGCCGCAACCTGCTGGGCTGGCGCGAGGACGTCAAAGCCGGGCTGTGGCAACAGGCCGACACCTTTTGCCTGTTCACCCGCCCGATCAGCGACATCCACGGCACTACACTTGGGTTGATCGGTCTCGGCGTGCTGGGCCAGAGCGTGCGCAAAATCGCAGAAGCCTTCGGCATGAAGGTGCTGGTCGCCGAGCACAAGAACGCTGCGAACGTGCGCGACGGCTACACCGCATTCGACACCGTGTTGAAGGAAGCCGACGTGATCTCGCTGCACACCCCGCTCACCCCGGAAACCCGGCACATGATCTCCACACGCGAATTCGCCCTGATGAAGTCCTCCGCCCTCCTCATCAACACCGCACGCGGCAACCTGGTGGACGAGGCGGCGCTGATCGAGGCCCTCCAGTCTAAGCGCATCGCCGGCGCCGGCTTCGACGTGCTGTCGGTGGAGCCGCCGCGCGACGGCAATCCGCTGCTCGACCTCGACCTGCCCAATTTCATCCTCACCCCGCACGTGGCCTGGGGCAGCCGCGATGCCATGCAGATCATGGCCGACCAGCTGGTGGACAACATCGAAGCCTTCGTCGCCGGCAGCCCGCGCAACGTCGTCTGAGCATCCGCACAGGCAACTGGAAAATGCCCGGCCGCCGGCTAGGATAAGAATAAATCCCACAACTGGCGGGACCCAAAATGAGCACACGCATCCAAATCGCCGGCCTGCAGATCGCCAAGCCGCTCCATGACCTGGTGCGCGACGAGATTGCACCGGGCACCGGCATCGCGGCAGACAAGGCATGGGCAGGCTTCGCCGACATCGTGCGCGAGCTGACGCCGAAGAACCGCGCCCTGCTCGCCAGGCGCGACGAACTGCAGGCGCGCATCGACGCCTGGCACCTGGAGCGCAAGGGCCGGCCGCACGATGCCGCAGCCTACAAGCAGTATCTCTACGACATCGGCTACCTGTTGCCCGAAGACGGCGACTTCAGTATCAGCACCGAGAACGTTGACGACGAAATCGCCCGCATCGCCGGCCCGCAGCTGGTGGTGCCGGTGAACAACGCGCGCTATGCGCTGAATGCCGCCAATGCGCGCTGGGGCAGCCTGTTCGACGCGCTCTATGGCACCGATGCCTTGCCGGAAGACAACGGCGCCGAAAGGAAAGGCGCCTTCAATCCCGTGCGCGGCGCCAGGGTCATCGCCTTTGCCAAGGCCTTTCTCGACGAAGCCGTGCCCTTGAAGGAAGGCAGCTACATCGACGCCATTGCCTACTCGGTCAAGTCCGGGCAGCTCACCGTCACGCTTTCCAGCGGCGCGCACACCGGCCTCAGGAATCCGGTCCAGTTCAAGGGTTATCAGGAAAAAGCCGGCAAGATCGGTTCGCTCCTGCTGCTGCACAATGGCCTGCGCATCGAAATCCATTTCGATACCGACCACCCCATCCACCAGTTGCACCCCACCGGCATCCGCGACATCTACCTCGAGGCCGCCATTTCCACCATCATGGACTGCGAGGACTCGGTGGCCGCGGTGGATGCCGCCGACAAGGTCGGCGTCTACCGCAACTGGCTGGGCCTGATGAAGGGCGAGCTTGCCAGCAGCTTCGAAAAGGGCGGCAAGACCCTGAGCCGCGCGCTCAACCCCGATCGCCGTTACCTCTCTCCCGAGGGCAGCCATTTCGAAATCCCCGGCCGCAGCCTGATGCTGGTGCGCAACGTCGGCCATCTGATGGCCACCGATGCGGTACTCGACGAGCACGGCAACGAAATCTTCGAAGGCCTGCTAGACGGCTTCGTCACCAGCTACTGCGCGCTGCACGACCTCAAGGGCAACAGCCCGCTGAAGAACAGCCGCAGCGGCAGCGTGTACATCGTCAAGCCCAAGCAGCACGGCCCCGACGAAGTCGCCTTTACCGCGGAGCTGTTTTCGCGCATCGAACAGGTGCTGGAACTGCCGAAAAACACGCTCAAGATCGGCGTCATGGACGAAGAGCGGCGCACCACGCTCAATCTCAAGGAATGCATACGCGCGGCGCGCGAGCGCCTGATCTTCATCAACACCGGTTTTCTCGACCGCACCGGCGACGAGATCCACACTTCCATGGAAGCCGGCCCCGTCTTGCGCAAGGGCGACATGAAAACCTGCGCCTGGCTCAAGGCCTACGAGGACTGGAACGTGGACATCGGGCTGGCCTGCGGGCTCTCCGGCCGCGCGCAGATCGGCAAGGGCATGTGGACCATGCCCGACCTCATGGCCGGCATGATGGCCAGCAAGCAGATGCACCCCGAGGCCGGCGCCAACTGCGCCTGGGTGCCCTCGCCCACCGCCGCCACCCTGCACGCCATCCACTACCACCGCGTCGACGTGTTCGCGCGCCAGCAGGCGCTGAAGTCGCGCGCGCGCGCCTCGCTCGACGACCTGCTCGCGATCCCGATCGTGGAAAAGCCGAACTGGAGCGCGGAAGACATCCAGCAGGAACTCGACAACAACATCCAGGGCCTGCTCGGCTATGTCGTGCGCTGGATCGACCAGGGCATGGGCGCCTCCAAGGTGCCCGACATCCACAACATCGGCCTCATGGAAGACCGCGCCACCCTGCGCATCTCCAGCCAGCACGTCGCCAACTGGCTGCACCACGGCATCGTCAGCGAAGCCCAGGTCATGGAAACCCTGAAGCGCATGGCCCGGCTGGTGGACCGGCAGAACGCCGGCGACCGCAACTACATCAACATGGCGCCGCACTACATCAGCCTCGCCTTCCAGGCCGCGCAGGACATGATCTTCCACGGCCGCCGCGTGCCCAACGGCTACACCGAACCCACCCTGCACCGGCGCCGGCGCGAGTTCAAGACCGCGCTGCGCGGCGACTAGGCGCCGGCAGAACGGCGGTGCGCGCAACCCGGCTAGCCGCCGGGCAATTCCAGGGTGAAGAGACCGCCCAGCGCCTGGCGAATCTCGCCCACGGTGAGATGGCGGGGAATGCCGACCCCCGCAGCGTACTGGTCGCTCTGGCAGGTCATTCGCAGCACCCCCGGCTGTCGCCTGGAATGCAGCGTGAAAATGGTCTTGTAGAACATCTGGGCAGGCCGGTCGGCATCGGCAAACGCAGTGCGGATGAAGACCATCGGCTTGGCCGCCAGCGTGCTCTCGCTGCGCACGGCCTTGACGATGGCGAATTCGTCCGCTTCCACCCGCTGCGGTTCCGCCCGCACCGTATTGATTTCAAGTATGCAGTGCGGCTGATGCTCCTGCACGTGGCCGAAAGCCACCGCCTTGCCGTACTGCAGGCGCACCGTCGCCCAATTCGCCGGTATCTCCAGCGTGCGCTTCAACACCAGGCGGCTGCCGGCAGGGAAATGGTAGTAAGGGGTCTCCGGACCGAAACCGCGCGGCGTGTCGCAGCTCCACAGTCCAAGCGCGAGCAGGAAAATCAGTGTGTTCTTCATGGCGGGCTCCTTGCTCTTCCTACTCTAGCCGGTTTGCCTTGAAACGCACATGCCTCCCTGCTCTGTCTTGCAAGGGAATCCAGGCGCCCGCCACAACGGCGGCTGAATCACGGGCTTCTCCTCACCGGCCCTGCACGACCGAGAAAATGCTCACCGAGTTTGATTTTTCGTTCGCCAGAATCAGAAGATTCTTGCCGCTGGCAGAATCGCTCGCCGGCACGAACAGAACACCCTCGGGAGCCAGATCGCCGATGCGCGTCCAGTAGCCTGCGTATTCTGGCGACTCCGGGTTGCTTACGTCATAGGCCATCACGCCGCCAGAACCACGCTCGATCGTGATGAATGCATAAGTCTTGCCCTCCACACTTCCGATCGCCACACCCTCCGGTTCTGGACCCTTTTTCGGGCTTCGGCCCTCATCGATCCCTTTCCGGTGAACCGCATCCTTCTTCCAGATGCCCATTCCGCCCAGCGTGCGTTCGATGTGGTCGCCGCTTTCGTAAACCCTGTTGCCATCCTTGTCCAGAATGGAAAACGAGCGGCCGCCGTAGGTATAGATGACATCCACCTTGCCGTCATTGTCGGTGTCCCCGTTCAGGCCCTTGATTGCAGGCACGGCAAGACTGCCCAGCACACGCTGATTCTGCAGTTCTTTCGCATTGGAGAACACCTTCTGGTCGAGCACGGCCGATTCGAGTTTTCCTGTCTCTCCCCCGCTCACGAAGTCGTCCCGGTCATCGCCTTCGTTGGCAATCACGTAATACTGCCGGCCGTCTGCAGCCACATACCCGGCAATCGCATCCGGCATGTACATCCCGTAAATCGGCAAGCCGGTCCGCGGCACGTAGCCTTCGTCCTTGCCGGAGCCATCGAAGCTGAAATTCCGCCAGTCCTTCAGCCCCAGGGGAACGATGCGTTCGAAACGGGCGTCGTCAATGTTCAGCACGGCGACGGCATTGGCTTCCTGCAGCGTCACCATGGCCCTGAGATTGTCCTGCGAAACGGCGATGTACTCAGGCTCGAAATCGGTCGAAGGCAGGCGGCCAGGAAAAATGCGCACCCCTGCAGCGGCGAGCTCCGCGGCTTCTCCGTCGAAGCGCTCGAAACCGACCGTCCGCACCTTCGGATTGCGGGGATCCTGGATGTCGACGATGCTGACCGATCCGGGCGGATCGATCTTGCCGTCCGGCTTGGAAGGCTCCCCTTCGTTCGCAACCAGAATGCGGCTGCCGTCATGGGTAAAAGTGACCATGTCGGGCTGCACGCCAACCAGCGCTTCGACGGTCAGCTCCTGCCGGGCGTCGAGCAGGAATAGTTTTCCAGGCTCATGCCGGTTCTTCGACGCCGCAACGACTGCGACCCGGCCGTTTTTCACCGCCACACTGCTGATATCGTTGGTAAAGCTGAAAGGCGGCTTTGTGAAATCGACATTTTTGAGAATCCTTGCCCTTGAAGGGTCCCTCAGGTCGACGACCTGAAGCCCGGATTCAGAGGTCACGTAAAGCTGCTGGGTAGTGGCATCGAAGGCGGGAATTTCCGCACCTTCCAGCGAAAGGCTCATTTCACCCGCCAGTGCCAGTGCTGCGATGAGGCTGATAGACATGCGAATGCTCCAAAAAAATCCCCTGCTCCGTGCGGGCAGGGGAACAAGTCAATGCAAAAGAACCAGGAAACGCGGGCTTAGAAGAACACCTGCGTACGCAGCATGTAGGCGTCCTGCTCGTCCGATCCGATCGAGGTCACCGGATCGTCAAAGCTCGACTTGACGTAGTTCAGCATGACGCGCGTGTTGTAGTTGGGGATCCACTTGAGCCCGACGGTCCAGGCGTTCGCCTTGTCCGTGTAGTTCGAGTTGAGGGTCGGGCCGCTCCCGGTCAGGAAATCCGAGCCATCGAGCAGGCTGTAGCGCACGCCGACTTCCCAGGCACCGCCGCTGCCGTTCTTGAAATCCTTGCGTGGCTTGATGCCGCCGAACTTGCCGCCCTTGTACGAATCGGCGTATTTCTCGCCGGTGATCATCCACATCGCGCTGATGTAGGCGGTGTCGAGGTCCTTGTCGAAGGATCCGCCGGCGGTATTGCCGGAGAAGTTCGCCGTCATGTATTCGCCCTGCAGCTTGAAGTTGTCGTAGGCGAGCGCCAGTTCGACACCCTTGCGCTCCAGATCGACGGTGTCGTCGAGCGTAGAGAAACTTCCGGTATCGAAGATCTTTTCGCCGCGGTTGTCCGGGCGGATCGTGTCGACGTCGTCGCCGTCGACGAACTTGCCGGTCGTGTAGCCGAGGCCGAGGTGGGCGATGGTGTTCTTGCTGCCCATCATTTCCGAGAGGTTGAGCGTGCCGCGAAGGATGGTCTCCTTCTCGTCCGAGGCATTCACGTCGACTCCGGTACCGGTGTTGGCATAGGCAACGGCGAGGGTGGCGCCCTTGAATGGCGCGCCGGAAAGCATGAAGCCGAGGTTCTTGCCCACGCCGCCGTAGGTGTTGACCATGCTTCTTTCCATGAAATCAATGAAGCGCGAACTGGTCTGCTCTTCCAGGGAAAATGGCATCTTGAACTTGCCGGCCGTAATCTTCAGCGGCTTGAGCCCGGCGTATGCGATCTTGGCGGTATCGAGCTCGGTGTCATAGCCGGAATCCTCATCTTCCGTCGCGTCGTAATCGCCGGTCACCTCGTATTCCCAGTCGCCCATGAACTTGCCGGAAACACCCAGCCTGGCGCGGCGGATATCGAACATGTCGGTCGTGCCAGACCCCGGCGAGTACTTGCGATAGTCGGCCTGGACGCGACCTTCGAGCTGAATCGAATTCTGCTTGTCGGCGGTTTCGAACTTGAATCCGTTCTTGAACTTGCCCACCAGGGTTTCAGCCGTCTTCTTCTCGGCTTCCTTGGACTCCGCCGCGTGCATGGCCTTGAATTCGCCATACTCGAATTCAGAGATCACGCCTTTGGCGCGCAGTTTCTCCAGCAGCACTTCGATGGTCGATTCCGCCTGAGCGCCAACAGGCGCGATAACGAACGCCGCAGCCAGCGCGAGGGCAAGTTTTGCACGAATCCTTTTTCGTCCAGCCATTTCAAACTCCTCTACAAGAAAGTCTGAAATGTATGCTTGACCCTTTGCAAAACCATGAAGCCCAAATGAAGGTTTTATTGAGGCCCCTGAGAAATCGCAGGCTGGCAGAAAGCTGGAAATAAAAAAGCCCGCATTGCTGCGGGCTTTTGGGTGTTTCTTGGCTCCCCGACCTGGGCTCGAACCAGGGACCTGCGGATTAACAGTCCGTCGCTCTACCGACTGAGCTATCGGGGAACAGGAAAGCGCGCATTCTAGAGAGAATGCGGGATTCGGTCAAGCTTGTCGGCGCTTTGGCTGCCGCATTTGCCCGCCCGGCGCGCCCTGTCCGGCGCGCTTTGGCGGGGCTCAGGCGAGGCAGAGCGCCAGCGCTTCCTGCCAGGCCGGCATGCGGACGCCGAAGGTCTGCTGCAGCTTTTCGTTGGACAGCACGGAGTTGGCGGGGCGCTGCGCGGGGGTGGGGTATTCGGCGGTGGTAATGGCCTTGAGCGCGGGGACTTTCTCGCCGCGATTCTGCATGTCCTGCAGGATGGCTTCGGCGAAACCGTGCCAGCTTACGCGGCCGCCGCAGCTCAGGTGATAGATGCCGGACAGGCGCTGGCGATCGTCGGCGGTGGCGCCGGGCGCGAGCCACAGCACCAACATCTGTGCGGTGGCTTCGGCAATGCTGCGTGCCCAGGTGGGGGCGCCGAACTGGTCGGCGACCACGGACAGCTTGTCGCGCTCGCGCGCGAGCCGCTGCATGGTGAGCAGGAAGTTCCTGCCGCGCAGGCCGTACACCCAGCTGGTGCGCAAAATCAGGTGTTCCGCCCCGCTCGCCTGCACCAGTTCCTCGCCGGCCTGCTTGCTGGCGCCGTACACCCCCAGGGGACGCGGTGCGTCGTACTCGGCGTAGGCGCCGAACTGGCTGCCGTCGAACACGTAGTCGGTGGAAAAATGCACCAGGGTGATGCCGCGCCGCGCGGCCTCCTTGGCCAGCGCCAGCGGCGCCTCGGCGTTGACTGCGTAGGCCAGTTCCTGCTCGCTTTCCGCCTGGTCCACGGCGGTGTAGGCAGCGGGATTGACGATAAGGTCGGGCTTGATGGCGCGCAGCCCTGCCGCCAGGGTGTCGGGGCGGGCGAGATCGAATTCGGTGTGCGACGGCGCGACCACGCGGCCCAGCGTGGACAGCGTGCGCTGCAACTCCCAGCCCACCTGGCCGCTGGCGCCGGTAAGCAGGATGGTCCTCACGCGTACACCTCGGCTTCGCTCAGCGGGACCCCCTTGCGGTCCTTTTCCGAGAGCTGCGGTTCGCCCGCGAGCGGCCATTCGATGTTGAGCACGGCATCGTTCCACAGCAGCGAGCGCTCGTGCTCGGGTGCATAGTAGTCGGTGGTCTTGTACAACACCTCGGCATGCTCGGAAGTGACATAGAAGCCGTGCGCGAAGCCGAAGGGAATCCAGGCCATGCGCTTGTTCTCGGCCGACAGCGTCATGCCCACCCATTTGCCGAAGCTGGGCGAGGTACGCCGCAAATCCACCGCCACGTCGAAGACTTCTCCCGCCACCACGCGCACCAGCTTGCCCTGTGGCTGCCTGATCTGGTAATGCAGCCCGCGCAGCACGCCGCGGCCGGAGCGCGAGTGATTGTCCTGCACGAACTCGAAATCGATGCCGAGCGCGGCCATGCTGCGGCGGTTGTAGCTTTCCAGGAAGAAACCGCGTGCGTCACCGAACACTTTCGGCGCGATCATGAACACGTCGGGGATGGCGGTGGCGATCTTTTCCATGTCAGAAAATCTGCTCTTTGAGCAGCGCCAGCAGGTACTCGCCGTACTGGTTCTTGGCCAGCGGCGCGGCCAGGCGCTGGATCTGCTCGGCGTCGATGAAGCCCTGGCGGTAGGCGATTTCCTCGGGGCAGGCGATCTTCAGGCCCTGGCGCCGTTCGATGGTCTCGATGAACTGCGCGGCCTCGAGCAGGGTCTCGTGGGTGCCGGTGTCGAGCCAGGCCTGGCCGCGGCCCATGACCTGCACGTCGAGTTCGCCCCATTCCAGGTACTGGCGGTTGACATCGGTGATTTCCAGTTCCCCGCGCGGCGAGGGCTTGAGGTCCCTGCTGATGTCCACCACGCGGTTGTCGTAAAAATACAGGCCGGTCACGGCATAGCGCGACTTGGGCAGCGCGGGCTTTTCTTCCAGGCTGACGGCGCGGCCCTGTGGGTCGAACTCCACCACGCCGTAGCGCTCGGGATCGTGCACCGGATAGGCGAACACGCTGGCGCCGCTGGCCCTGGCATCGGCGTGCCTGAGGTCATGGGCCATGTCGTGGCCGTAGAAGATGTTGTCGCCCAGCACCAGCGCGCTGGGGGCGCCGTCGAGAAACTCTTCGCCGATGATGAAGGCCTGCGCGAGGCCGTCTGGCGAGGGCTGCACCGCATACTGGATATTGATGCCCCACTGGCTGCCGTCGCCCAGCAGTTGCTCGAAGCGCGGCGTGTCCTGCGGCGTGGAGATCAACAGGATGTCGCGGATGCCGGCCAGCATCAGCGTGGTCAGCGGGTAGTAGACCAT
Source organism: Thiobacillus sp. UBA6205 (assembly GCA_002421825.1). Lineage (GTDB taxonomy): Bacteria > Pseudomonadota > Gammaproteobacteria > Burkholderiales > Thiobacillaceae > UBA6918. Next base: position 29,442 of record DISR01000004.1, read on the forward strand.
GGGCTTGTCGTACACCGGCAAGAGCTGCTTGGAAACCGCCTGGGTGACGGGATAGAGCCGGGTGCCGGAGCCGCCGGCGAGGATGATGCCTTTGCGCTGAGTCATGTTCTTGCCGCGTAGTTGGTTTGCACCCAGTGGCGGTATTCGCCCGAGACCACATTATCCACCCAGGCTCCGTTTTCCAGATACCAGGCCACGGTCTTGCGGATGCCGGTCTCGAAGCTCTCCTGCGGCCGCCAGCCCAGTTCACCCCGGATCTTGCGCGAGTCGATGGCATAGCGCGCATCGTGGCCGGGACGGTCTTTCACGAAAGAAATGAGCTTTTCATGCGGCGTCACCGGCGAATGCGGATGCAGTTCGTCGAGGATCGTGCAAATCGTTTTCACCACCTCCAGGTTGGTCTTCTCGTTGTTGCCGCCGACATTGTAGGTTTCGCCCGGCCTGCCCTTGTCCAGCACGGCCATGATGGCGAGGCAATGGTCGGTGACGTAGAGCCAGTCGCGGATGTTGCTGCCGTCGCCGTAGATGGGCAAGGCCTTGCCATTAATGGCATTCTGGATCACCAAGGGGATCAACTTTTCCGGGAACTGGCAGGGCCCGTAATTGTTGGAGCAGTTGGTGGTGAGCACCGGCAGGCCGTAGGTGTGGTGGTAGGCGCGCACCAGGTGGTCGGACGCGGCCTTGGACGCCGAATACGGGCTGTTGGGCGCGTAGGGTGTGGTCTCGGAAAAAGGCGGGTCGTTCGGGCCCAGCGAACCGTACACCTCGTCGGTGGAAACGTGCAGGAAGCGGAAGTTCGCTTTCGCCTCCCCTTCCAGCCCGCCCCACCAGGCGCGTACGGCTTCCAGCAGGTTGAAGGTGCCGACCACGTTGGTTTCGATGAAATCGGCCGGCCCGTGGATGGAGCGGTCGACATGGCTTTCGGCGGCAAAATTGACCACGGCGCGCAACTGGTGCTCGGCCAGCAGTTTTTCCACCAGTCCGCGGTCGCCGATGTCGCCCTGCACGAAGACATGGCGCGGATCGCTCTTTACGGATTCCAGGCTGGCAAGATTTCCGGCGTAGGTCAGCTTGTCCAGATTGACCACTGGCTCGCCGGTGCGGGCCAGCCATTCCAGGACGAAATTGGCGCCGATAAAGCCGGCTCCGCCGGTGACAAGAATCATGATGCAGGTTGGGATTCTGGCTAAAGGGTAATGCGGAATTTTATCGCGTTAGCATGCGGTGCCGGAAAAGTCTTGCAGCCAGGCACAAAAAATGGCAACTGGCCGCCGATTCACAAGGCGGATATCTCGGCCATCTCGGCGGCGTCTGCGGGGATTTCCTGCCTGTCCTCGCCGCGCCGCCGTTCGATGAACAGGCTGCTGCCCTCGGTCTTTTTTGCCATCTTCTTGGCCAGCGAAGCGGCGCGCTCGACTTCGAGGTGCTGCTGGAAGTAGCCCTGTTGTACCGGGACGGCGCCAATTGACAGCACCACCAGCGAATGGAAGACCATGCGCCCGCGCCGGTCCTCGCTTTCGTATCCGCCCTGCTCGATATGCACGGCCTGGAAGCATGAAAGTCTCGCCGCGTCGAACATGCGCATGATCTCCCTGCAGCGCGCCTCCCAATCCGGGCTCTGGAAAAGCACGATGAAATCGTCGCCGCCAATGTGGCCAACGAAGTCAAGGTTGGGATCGCACTGTTCGACGATGATGCGACCCAACAACTTGATCATTTCATCTCCCTTGCGATAGCCATAGGCATCGTTGTAGGGCTTGAAATGGTCGAGATCGAAATAGGCGGCAACAAAGCTCACGCCCGCCGTGAGCAGGCGGTCTGTATGTTCATGGATCGGCACATTGCCTGGCAGCAAGGTTAGCGGACTGGCGTAACGCGCTGCCACCACCTGCATGTCGGTGATCTCGCGCATAAGGTCGAAGCCCGAGCCCAGGCCGCGATAGCGGCCGTTCTCGGTAATGACGAAGCCGTCGCTGAATGCCTGCTTGCCCTTGCGCACCACCAGTTCTGGCAAATCCGAAACAAGCGTGCCGATATCCACCACCAGCGGCGCATCGTCCATGAACAAGGCGCAGCTTTTTCGGCCGAACAACTCCCGCGAATACAGGTGGGTAAAGCGGTCCAGCATGATTGGGCGACTGATCATGCCGACCGGAATGCCGTTTTCGACCACGGCCACGGCATGCAGACCCTCGTTCGCCTGCAGGATTTCCAGCACCCGCTCACTCGGCGTGCCGACATCCACGCACGGCGCCTCGATCAGCAGCCGCCGCGCATCGGGCTGCAGCCGGGCCGCACCGCATCCGGGAAAGACGCTGATCGCGGATTGCATCAGGCATTGCGTCGCTTCAGTTGACGGCACGCTGGAGGGCATGGCGGACGGGCGTCCTATCAGGTAGCCCTGGCCGAAGGCGATGCCCAGGTCTCGCACGATCGCAAGCTCGGACGCCATTTCTATGCCTTCGGCGACGATGAAGGACTGCGATTTCTCGGCGATCTGCTGCAAAGAGCGGACAAACTGCAGTTTCACCGGATCCTGGTTCAGGCCGGAAACGAAATGCTTGTCTATCTTCACATAACAGGGTTTCAGTTCCGACCACAGGCGCAGGCTGGAAAAACCTTCGCCCAGATCGTCCATGGCAATCTCGATGCCTACGGCGCGCAGGCCTTCGACAGCATGGATCAGCGCCGAGTATTCGAAGACCGGGTCGCTCTCGGTAATCTCCAGCACCACCCGGCACGGGCCAAGACCGATGCTGTCGAGAAAATCGGCCAGTGCGGCCGGCTGAAAGAAAGGGTCGAACAATCGACCGGGGCGCACATTGATGAAAAGCTTGCCCATCAGTTTGCGCACCACGAAGCCCCGGGCTGCCGTCTCGACGCAAAGCCGCTCGATTTCCGAGGCCAGGCCGAAATGGTCGGCGGCACGCAGCAAGGCCAGCGGCGAATGCAGCGAACTGTCCGACGGGCCGCGCGACAAGGCCTCGTAGCCATGCACCCTGCCCTCGCGCATGTCGACGATCGGCTGAAACAGCGACGTCACCCTGCGCATTTCAAGCAGTTCGGCAAGCACGAACTGCATGTCGGTCATGTTCATGTCGTCAAGCCTGGATTAGCAAATACTCATACACCCTACCCCGGATTAATTTCAGCATCGTGACGCCGCAATGGACAAGGTTCGCCTGAAGGGATTTGCAGCCTTGAAGAGCGGCTGTTCTTTCGGGAGCCCAGCCTAAAGTCCGCAAAAAGCCAGGCCGTAAAGAGGGTCAAATTACCGTGTTGTACCGTCTGGCCGGGGATCGGATGCCCCCTCGGCTCGCCGGGTGTGCCGGACAGCTTTGCGGCGCTTCGTTGAGCGCCGCTTTTGTTTGTGCACCCAGGTGTTTACAGGGCCAATCAGGCTGTCAGCAGAGGCTCGGGGAATTCCAGCCTGACCTCGCCTGCCGCATCCACGTCCACGCGCACGCGCCCGCCGTTGGAAAGCCGGCCGAACAGCAGTTCGTCGGCCAGCGCCTTGCGGATGGTGTCCTGGATGAGCCGCGCCATGGGCCGCGCGCCCATGTTGGGGTCGAAGCCTTCCTTGCCGAGATGTTCCTTGAGCGCATCGGAGAAGCTGATTTCCACCTTCTTCTCGTGCAGCTGGTCCTCCAGCTGTATCAGGAACTTGTCCACCACGCGCATCACCACATCGTGGTCGAGCGGCGCGAACTGGATGATGGCATCCAAGCGGTTGCGGAATTCGGGCGTGAACATGCGCCTGATGTCGGCCATTTCGTCGCCTGTCTTGCTCGCCTGTGCGAAACCGATGGAGGCCCTGGAGAGGTTCTCGGCACCGGCATTGGTGGTCATGATCAGGATGACGTTGCGGAAATCCACCTTGCGGCCGTTGGTGTCGGTCAGCGTGCCGTGGTCCATGACCTGCAGCAGCACGTTGTAGATGTCCGGGTGCGCCTTCTCGATCTCGTCCAGCAGCAGCACGGCATGCGGATGCTTGTTGACCGCCTCGGTCAGCAGGCCGCCCTGGTCGAAGCCGACATAGCCGGGCGGCGCGCCGATCAGGCGGCTCACGGCGTGGCGCTCCATGTATTCGGACATGTCGAAGCGGGTCAGCTCGATGCCCAGGGTGTAGGCTAGCTGGCGCGCGACTTCGGTCTTGCCCACCCCGGTGGGGCCGGAGAAGAGGAAGGAGCCGATCGGCTTTTGCGGGTTGCCAAGGCCGCTCCTGGACATCTTGATCGCGGCCGCGAGCGCGTCGATGGCCGCATCCTGGCCGAACACCACGGCCTTGAGATCGCGGTCGAGGCGCTTCAGGGATTCGCGGTCGTCCACGGATACCGTTTTCGCCGGCACGCGCGCGATCTTGGCGATGATGTCCTCGATCTCCCTGGGCGTGATGACCTTCTTCTGCCTGGACTTGGGCAGGATGCGCTGGGCCGCGCCGGCCTCGTCGATGACGTCGATGGCCTTGTCCGGCAAATGACGGTCGCTGATGAAGCGCGCCGACAACTGTGCCGCTGTAGAGAGGGCGGAGGCGGTGTACTTCACGCCATGGTGGTCCTCGAAGCGCGACTTCAGCCCGCGCAGGATGGCCACGGTGTCGTCCACGCTGGGCTCCATCACATCGATCTTCTGAAAGCGCCGCGACAGCGCGTGGTCCTTCTCGAAGATGCCGCGATATTCGGTGTAGGTGGTGGCGCCGATGCAGCGCAGCTGGCCCGAGCTTAAGGCTGGCTTCAGCAGGTTGGAGGCATCCAGCGTGCCGCCTGAGGCCGCGCCCGCACCGATCAGGGTATGGATCTCGTCGATGAACAGGATGGCGTCGGCATCGTCGGCCAGTTGTTTCAGCACGCCCTTGAGGCGCTGTTCGAAGTCGCCGCGATACTTGGTGCCGGCAAGCAGCGTGCCCATGTCCAGCGCATATACCGTGCTGTCGGCCAGGATGTCTGGCACCGTGCCCTCGACGATGCGGCGCGCCAGACCTTCGGCGATGGCGGTCTTGCCCACGCCCGCCTCGCCCACCAGCAGCGGATTGTTCTTGCGGCGGCGGCACAGGGTCTGGATCACCCGTTCCAGTTCGGTCTCGCGCCCGATCAACGGGTCGATCTTGCCCGCCAGCGCCTGGGCGTTGAGGTTGAGGGTGTAGGACTCCAGCGGCGAGCCGGCCGTGCCTTCCTGCGCGGCCTCGGTGGCATCTTCCTGGCGCGGCGTGCCGGCCTGCGGCACCTTGGCGATGCCGTGGGAAATGAAGTTGACCACGTCCAGGCGCGAGACGCCCTGCTGGTCAAGAAAATAGGCTGCGTGCGAGTCCTTTTCACCGAAGATCGCCACCAGCACGTTGGCGCCGGTGACTTCCTTCTTGCCGGAAGACTGCACGTGCAGGATGGCGCGCTGGATCACGCGCTGGAAACCGAGCGTGGGCTGGGTGTCGACTTCGCCCTCGCCTTCCGCCCTGGGCGCATGCTCCTCGATGAATTCGGTCAGCTTCTTGCGCAGCTCGTCGAGGCTGGCACCGCAGGCGCGCAACACCTCGGCCGCGGACGGGTTGTCCAGCATCGCCAGCAGCAGATGTTCGACCGTGATGAACTCGTGCCGCTTCTGGCGCGCGTCCATGAAGGCCATGTGCAAGCTGACTTCGAGTTCCTGCGCAATCATGATTACCTCAAGCTTTCTCCATCGTACACTGCAAAGGGTGCTGGTTGTCCCTGGCGTAGCGGGTCACCTGCTCCACCTTGGTGCTGGCGATATCCCTGGGATAAACGCCGCAAATCCCCACGCCCTCCGTATGCACTTTGAGCATGATTTGCGTCGCCCGTTCACGGTCCATGCCAAAAAAACGCTGCAACACCATCACTACGAATTCCATGGGCGTGTAATCGTCATTCAGCAACAGCACCTTGTACAGCGGCGGCGGTTTGGCTTTTGCCTTGGCCGGCTCGAGCACGGTACCTGCTTCGCGTTTAACTGCCATCATTCGGAATGTAGCCCATAACAGTTCCTATATTTGATGAGCCGGAAAGAATTTTCAACCCCGTGTCGATGAGGGGCAGGGACAGGGGTTGTGGCGGCTTGCTGGGAGGGCCGACTGCCCCTGCGAGACCGAGATTTTTCAAAGGGGGGATTGTTCGCTCCGCGAACCCTGGGGGTTCTCACCCCCCCCTTCTCCGCCAAACAAATAAAAAAAAGCCCCATTCGGGGCATTTTTTATTTGGCGGAGAAGGGGGGATTCGAACCCCCGATACGGGAGAACCCGTATGCCGGATTTCGAATCCGGTGCATTCAACCACTCTGCCACCTCTCCGCGTGGTTTCGCTTGGGTATTGCTGTTGTTCACAGAACAGCGAAGGCGCGATTTTACATGGAGTTTGCCGCTCGCCCAACCCAAATTTGACTGCATAGGCTAGACTCGCGTCATGATCCGCGCCTTGTGTTTGGGCTGGCTGGTCTTGCTGATCACTCTGCAAGGATGCAGCCGCCCAGTGCCCGATCCAGACGCCAGCAATGAACTGGTGGTCTCTGTCCCATACGGTCCCGCCACATACTACCTCGATGCCGAAGGCAAGCCTGCAGGCTATACGCACGACGTGGTGCAGGCTTTCGCGGCCAGGCACGGCTGGTCGGTGAAATGGCAGGAAACCGAGGTTTTTTCCGAGCTCTTCACCGCCCTGCGCGAGCAGGGCAGCCACATGGTCGCCGCCAACCTCATATCCGCATCGGTCGACGAATTGCAACTGCTGCCCGGGCCGATGCTGTTCGATACGCGGGTGGTGGTGGTCACGCGCTATCCGATCCCGAGAATCCGCAATCTGGCCGACCTCGCCAGGCTGAACATCGCAGTCGCGCTCGGCGCCGGGCACATATCGCTGCTCGAATCCGCGCGCCGCAAGTACCCCAAGCTGAAATGGACGATCCTGGACGATACTTTCCCCGAGGGCCTGCTCGCCAAGCTGGATGAAAGGGAATTCGACGCGGTCGTGGTGAACGAGCAGGACTTCGATCTGGCGCGCAACCAGTATCCGTCCCTGCGCATCGCCTACGAACTGTCGAAACAGGAGCCGGTGGTCTGGGCCCTGCCCCACGGCACCAGCAAGCCGCTGCTCACCAAGCTCAACCGCTTCTTCATCGAGGCGCGCCGGGACGGCACGCTGCAAAAGCTTTATGAGCGCCACTACGGGCACGTCAAGCGCCTGGAGCCGGCTCATGCCGAAGGCATTCTCGAACGCCGGCTGTCGATCCTGCCGCGCTATCGCAAGCACTTCCATGAAGCCCAGGAGCAGACTTCGCTGGACTGGCGTCTGCTGGGCGCCATCGGCTACCAGGAATCCAAGTGGGACCCCTTCGCCACCTCGCCCACCGGCGTGCGCGGGCTGATGATGCTGACGGGCGAAACGGCGGACCGCATGGGCATCAGCGACCGCCTCGACGCACGGCAGAGCATCCTGGGCGGGGCGAAATACCTGGTGCTGCTGAAGGACAGCCTGCCGGACCGCATCGCGGAGCCCGACCGCACCTGGCTGGCACTCGCCGCCTACAACCAGGGCATCGGCCACCTCGAAGACGCGCGGCGCATCGCCCAGGCCAAGGGCATGAACCCGGACAGCTGGGCGGATGTGAAGCAGACCCTGCCGCTGCTGGCGCGCGGCGGATTCGAGCAATTCACGAAGTACGGCTATGCGCGCGGCGGCGAGGCGGTGATCTTCGTCGAGAGCATCCGCAGCTATTACGACATCCTGTTGCGTCTGGAGAAAGAACACCGGCCGCTGCTCATGGGCCAGGGCAGCCGCGGCAAGCTGGCACTCAACTGATTACATAAAAGGCTGGATTGCCGCGTCCCGCCACGCTGCGCTCGCGGCTAAAGGCTGAATACGCTCCTCGCAATGACGCTCCAACCGTTCATCGCGAGGGCCGCGGTCCCGTGGCGATCCAGTTCAGAAAAGCCTAACCTCCAAGCTTTTCCACACCGCCCATGTAAGGCACCAGCGCCGCGGGGATGCTGACGCTGCCGTCGGCATTCTGGCAGTTCTCAAGTATCGCCACCAGGGTGCGGCCGACGGCAAGACCGGAGCCGTTCAGGGTGTGCACCAGTTCGGGCTTGTTCTTCTCGTTGCGGTAGCGCGCCTGCATGCGCCGCGCCTGGAAGGCCTCGAAGCTGGAGCAGGAGGAAATCTCGCGATAGGTGTTCTGCGCCGGCAGCCACACTTCCAGGTCGTAGGTCTTGGCGCTGCCAAAGCCCATGTCGCCGGTGCACAGCAGCATTTTCCGATACGGCAAACCGAGCAGCTGCAGGATCTTCTCGGCGTGGCCGGTGAGCTCCTCGTGCGCGGCATGGGAGTCCTCCGGCTTCACGATCTGCACCAGCTCCACCTTGTCGAACTGGTGCTGGCGGATCATGCCGCGGGTGTCGCGCCCGTAGGAGCCGGCCTCGGAGCGGAAGCACGGCGTGTGCGCCACGTACTTGCGCGGCAGGCTCTCGGCGGCCAGGATTTCGCCGCGCGCGAGGTTGGTCACCGGGACTTCGGCGGTGGGGATGAGATAGAGCTTTTCGTCGGCGTTCTTGAAGGTGGCGAACAGGTCTTCCTCGAACTTGGGCAAATTGCCGGTGCCGAACAGGCTGTCGGCGTTGACCAGGTAGGGCACGTAGACTTCCGTGTAGCCGTGCTCGCGCGTGTGCACGTCGAGCATGAACTGAGCGAGCGCGCGGTGCAAGCGAGCCACCCCGCCCTTCATCACGGCAAAGCGCGCGCCCGAGAGCTTGGCGCCGGACTCGAAATCGAGGCCCAGGGCAGCGCCGACGTCGACATGGTCCTTTACTTCAAAGTCAAAAGTGCGCGGCGTGCCCCAGCGCGAGACCTCGACGTTTTCGTCCGCATCCTTGCCGGCAGGCACCGATTCGTGCGGCAGGTTGGGCACGCCGGCGAGCAGGTCCTGCATGCGCGCCTGGATGTAGGCGAGCTTCTCTTCCGCCGCCTTCAGCTCGTCGCCCAGCCCGGCCACCTGCGCCATGATGGGCGCCACGTCCTCGCCCCTGGACTTGGCGATACCGATGCTCTTGGACAGGCTGTTGCGCGAGGCCTGCAGTTCCTGGGTGCGGGTCTGCACCGACTTGCGGTCGGCTTCCAGCGCGTTGAATTCGGCCACGTCGAGTTCGAAGCCGCGGGTCTTGAGTTTGGCTGCCACGCCTTCGATGTCGGCGCGCAGAAGTTGTATGTCCAGCATGATTTGTTCCTAAAACCAGAAAAACTTTTAACAGGGAGGAACGGGAGGTAAAGGAGGAAGGCAATAACATTTTTCCTCACTTGCCTCTCTTACCTCCCTGTTTATCGTTTTTTCTCTGCGTTCCTTATTTAGTCTTTTTCCTTGCCTGCTTGTCCAGGCTTCGCAAATACGCCAGCCGTTCGGCGATCTTGCCTTCCAGCCCCCTTGGGGTGGGCTGGTACCAGTTGGGCTCGGGCATCTCTTCCGGCAGATAGGTCTCGCCCGCCGCGTAAGCTTCGGGCTCGTCGTGCGCGTAGCGGTAGGCGCGGCCGTAGCCCAGTTCCTTCATCAACTTGGTCGGCGCGTTGCGCAAATGGATCGGCACTTCGCGCGAGCCGTCCTCGGAGACGAAACGCCGGGCGTTATTGTAAGCCACATAGACCGCATTGCTCTTGGGCGCGCAGGCCAGGTAGAGCACGGCCTCGGCGATGGCCAGTTCGCCTTCCGGGCTGCCCAGGCGTTCGAAGGTCTCGGCCGCATCCAGCGCCAGCCTGAGCGCGCGCGGGTCGGCCAGGCCGATGTCCTCGCTGGCCATGCGGATCACGCGCCGCGCCAGATAAAGCGGATCGCAGCCGCCGTCGAGCATGCGCACCATCCAGTACAGCGAGGCGTCCGGGTTGGAGCCGCGCACGCTCTTGTGCAGGGCGGAGATCTGGTCGTAGAAGGACTCGCCGCCCTTGTCGAAGCGGCGCGTGCCGCGCACCAATACATTCGAGGTCAGTTCCAGGGTGACGGCGGTCTTTCCCGAACGCGCGGCCTCGGCCAATTGTTCGAGGTCGTTGAGGAAGCGGCGCGCATCGCCGTCGGCATATTCGATGACCTTGTCCAGCACGCCGTCTTCGAACTGCAGGTCCGGCAGCGCCTGTTTGACGCGCTCGAACAAGGCCTGCAGGTCCTCGGCGGTAAGTGATTTCAGCACATAGACCTGGGCGCGAGAGAGCAAGGCACCCACCACCTCGAACGACGGATTCTCGGTGGTGGCGCCGATGAAGGTCACCAACCCGGATTCCACGTGCGGCAGCAGCGCGTCCTGCTGCGCCTTGTTGAAGCGGTGGATTTCATCCACGAACAGGATGGTGTGGCGGCCGATGCTGCGGTTGGCCTCGGCGCGCACCACTGCCTCGCGGATGTCCTTGACGCCGGACAGCACGGCCGAGAGCGGAATGAAGTCCGCCGCCATGGCATCGGCCATGAGCCGGGCGAGCGTGGTCTTGCCCACGCCCGGCGGACCCCAGAGGATGAAGGAATGCAGCTTGCCGGATTCATAGGCCACGCGCAGCGGCTTGCCGGGGCCGATCAAATGCCCCTGCCCGACGACTTCGTCCAGCGTTTGCGGCCGCAGGCGGTCGGCCAGCGGCTGGTATACGGCATCGGATTCGAACAGGTCAGCGGACACGCTTAATCCGAGATGACATCCGCATTCTTGGGCGGCGTAAATTTGAATTCACTGGCACTCACCGCCGGGTTCTTCACCATGCCGGAAAACTTGAGCAGCGTGGTCTGGCCGAACGTGTCCTTCAGTTCCATCGCGGCCAGGGTGTTGCCGGCAAAGCCCATGCGCACGGCTTCGAAAGTGCTTTCCTTGTCCCTGGGGCGCGCTTCCAGCCATTCCAGGCCGTCGTTCGCGCCGGCATCCTTCAAGCTGAAATGTTTTTCGATGTCGTTGCTGCCGGCCAGCAGCGCGGCCGGGCTGGAGCCGAGCGCGTCGCCCAGCTTCCTGACCGTGACCTGCTCGAGGTCGGCGTCGTAGATCCACAGCTTGCTGCCGTCGCCCACGATCAATTGTTCGTAGGGCTTCTGGTACACCCAGCGGAATTTGCCCGGGCGCGAAAAGGACAGCGTGCCTTCGGACTTCTGGCGCAGCTTGCCGTTCTGGTCCAGCACGGCCTGGCTGAAACTGGCCTTGGCGGTGCGGGTATCGCCGATGAAGGCCTTGAGCGCGTCGACGCCGCCGGCAAAGACGGCGGGCGAAATCAGCAACAGGGGAAACAGCAAATGGCGAATTTTCATGGTGGGCAGAGTTGTGGCTGGGACTTCCCTTTGGCCCGCGAACGGCTGCGGGGTTCCTCAATTCTCCGGCTTGGGCGCGATGACTTCGCGATTGCCGTTGGGCTGCATCGCCGACACCAGGCCGGCTTTTTCCATGGCTTCGATCATGCGCGCGGCACGGTTGTAGCCGATGCGCAGATGGCGCTGCACCGCGGAGATGGAGGCGCGGCGGCTCTTGATGACGATTTGCACGGCCTGGTCGTAGAGCGGGTCGGACTCGGCATCCGCGCCGCCCTCGCCTTCCATGGCCTCGGCGGATTCTTCCGGGCTGTCGAGCATGCCTTCGATGTATTCCGGCTCGCCCAGGGCCTTGAGGTAATCCACCACGCGGTGCACTTCGCCGTCGGAGACGAAGGCGCCATGCACGCGGCTGGGCAGGCCGATGCCCGGCGGCAGGTAGAGCATGTCGCCCTGGCCGAGCAAGGCTTCCGCCCCCTGCTGGTCGAGGATGGTGCGGGAGTCGATCTTGCTTGATACCTGGAAGGCGATGCGCGTGGGGATGTTGGCCTTGATGAGTCCGGTGATGACGTCCACCGACGGGCGCTGGGTGGCGAGGATGAGATGGATGCCGGCGGCGCGCGCCTTCTGCGCCAGGCGCGCGATGAGTTCCTCGACCTTCTTGCCCACCACCATCATGAGGTCGGCGAGTTCGTCGATCACCACCACGATGTGCGGCAGCGGTTCCAGCGGCTCCGGGTTCTCCGGCGTGAGGCTGAAGGGATGCGTGAGCGGCTTGCCGGCCTTCTTGGCGTCGCGGATTTTCTGGTTGAAGCCCGCGAGGTTGCGCACGCCCACGGCCGACATCAATTTGTAGCGGCGATCCATTTCGCCCACGCACCAGTGCAGCGCGGCGGCGGCCTGGCGCATGTCGGTGACCACGGGCGCCAGCAGGTGCGGAATGCCTTCATAGACCGACAGTTCCAGCATCTTGGGATCGACCATGATGAGGCGCACGGTATCGGGCCCCGCCTTGTAGATCAGCGACAGGATCATGGCGTTGATGCCCACCGACTTGCCGGAGCCGGTGGTGCCGGCCACCAAGAGGTGCGGCATCCTGGCAAGATCGGCCACCACCGGGTTGCCGGCGATGTCCTTGCCCAGCGCCACGGTGAGCGGGCTGCCCATGTCGTGATAGACCTTGGAGCCGAGGATCTCCGAGAGGTGCACCATCTGACGAGATGGATTGGGGATTTCCAGGCCCATGGTGTGCTTGCCGGGGATGGCTTCCACCACGCGGATGCTCACCACCGACAACGTGCGCGCGAGATCCTTCGAGAGGTTGACGATCTGGCTGCCCTTCACGCCAATGGCAGGCTCGATTTCGTAACGGGTGATGACCGGGCCGGGCGAGGCCGACACCACCTTCACCTCCACGCCGAATTCCTTGAGCTTGCGCTCGATCATCAGCGAGGTGTATTCCAGTGCTTCCTTGCCCACCGGCTCTGCAGTCTCCGTGGCCTCGTCCAGCAGGTGCAGCGGCGGCAGCGGCGAATCCGGCAGCTCGCGGAACAGCGGGGTCTGCTTTTCCTGTTCGACGCGCGGCGACTTGGCCACCTCGGTGACCACGGGCTCGATGCGGAGGGGCTTGGCGACCTCCAGCCTCCTCTTTTCCTCGGCCACTGCCTCCTCGCGCTTTAGCAGCGCGGCCTGGCCGATCTTCTCGTCGCGCTTGCGCTGATAGTAGCCGATGGCCGTCCACCAGCCGCGTTCCAGCCATTCGCCGCAGGTTTCGGCGATGCGCAGCCAGGACAGGCCTGAATACAGGCTGAAGCCGATACCCATGCCGATCAGCAGCAGCAGCGTGCCGCCGGTGAAGCCGGTCAACGACTGGAACAGCCCGCCGATGCCCTGGCCGACGATGCCGCCGGCGCCATGCGGAAGTCCCTGCAGCGACCACAGGCGCAAGTATTCGAGGGCGCCGGAAGACAACACCAGCAGCGCGAAACCGCCCAAGGCCACCGCGCGATGGCGGCGGCTGCTCAGCGGCTCCTCGTCGAGATGGCGGAACAGCCAAACCGAATAACCCACGGCCAGCACCACCAGCCACCAGGCCGAATAACCCAGGAGCCCAAGCGACAGGTCGGATATCCAGGCGCCCAGGCTGCCGGCCAGATTGGCCGGCTCAACAGCTTCCGCGCCGGTAGTGAAAAAACCGGCATCGTCCAGGCTGTGCGTCAGCAGCATGGCGGCAAGGAACAGCGCGGCCGCCAATACGGCGATGGCGCGGGCTTCGCGCAGCAGCTTGAGCATGCGGGGCGGCAGCGGTTCGGCGGTGCGGGTGCGGGAATGGCGTTTGGCCTGCGACATGGCTCTTTTAATACCGTGAATGCGCCATTATATAGTTGTCAGTTATCAGTTTTCAGTTATCCGTTGCTCAAAGTCGGCCTGCCAGTACTTCGTGGCAACTTGATAGAATTCAGCCTGTCCATCGCAAAACCAAACCGAAAGAACGCCCAATCATGACGACCAAGCACGCGAAGCTCCTGATTCTCGGTTCCGGCCCCGCCGGCTACACCGCCGCCATCTATGCCGCCCGCGCCAACCTCCAGCCGGTGCTGATCACCGGCCTGCAGCAGGGCGGCCAGCTCACCACCACCACCGATGTCGACAACTGGCCGGCCGACGCCGACGGCGTGCAGGGCCCCGAACTGATGCAGCGCTTCGAGGCGCATGCCACGCGCTTCGAGACCGAAATCATTTTCGACACCATCCACACCGCCAAGCTGACCGAGAAGCCCATCACCCTCATCGGCGACGCCGGCGCCTACACCTGCGACGCGCTGATCATCGCCACCGGCGCCTCGGCCATGTACCTCGGCCTGCCCTCGGAGCAGGCCTTCATGGGCAAGGGCGTGTCGGGCTGCGCGACCTGCGACGGTTTCTTCTACCGCAACCAGAACGTGGCCGTGATCGGCGGCGGCAACACGGCCGTGGAAGAAGCGCTCTACCTCGCCAACATCGCCAACCACGTGACGCTCGTGCACCGCCGCGACAAGTTCAAGGCCGAGAAGATCATGGTCGACCACCTCATGGAAAAGGTGAAGGAAGGCAAGATCACCCTGCAGACCGACCATGTACTGGACGAAGTGCTGGGCAACGATTCCGGCGTGACCGGCATGCGCATCAAGCACACCACCAGCGGCGCCACCCAGGACATCGCGCTCACCGGCATCTTCATCGCCATCGGCCACAAGCCCAACACCGAACTGTTCCAGGGCCAGCTTGAGCTGGAGCACGGCTACATCGTCACCAAGAGCGGCCGTGCCGGCAACGCCACCGCCACCAGCATCCCGGGCGTGTTCGCCGCCGGCGACGTGCAGGACCACATCTACAAGCAGGCCGTCACCAGCGCCGCCTCCGGCTGCATGGCCGCGCTCGACGCCGAACGCTACCTGGACAACCTCGGGGTTTGATTGGGCAAGCGCGCCGCCCCGCCAGAAGACGCTCACCTCTTCCGGCAGGAGGTGGCGGACGCCGTCGTGCTTCCGCCCGCCAACCGGGCGGACGCTTCCCCGCCGCGAGCCAAGCCTGTTCCGCTGCAGCGCCTGAAGGATGAAAAGCAGGCGCTGATCGATTCCCTGGCCGATCCCCGGGAAATGCTCGACCAGGTTGGCCGGGACTCCATCGAGAGCGGCGAAGAACTCTTCTTCGTCCGCCCCGGCGTGCCTGCCGCGGCCCTGCGCAAGCTGAAGCGCGGCGGCTGGGTCATCCGGGCCGAACTCGACCTGCACGGCCAGCGTTCCGACGAGGCGCGTCTCGCCCTGGCCGAATTCCTGCTCGCCTGTGCGCGCCGCGACCTGCGCTGCGTGCGCATCATCCACGGCAAGGGCCTGCGCTCGAAGAACCGCGAGCCCGTCCTGAAACACAAGCTGCGCCACTGGCTGATGCAGCGCGAGGACGTGCTGGCCTTCTGCCAGGCCCGCCCCGCCGACGGCGGCAGCGGCGCCGCCATCGTGCTGCTGAAAAGCGGCGGGCGCTAAAGCGAAAAAATTCAAACAAGGAGGACAAGAGGACAGGAGTAAACCGGGCTCCTGATTTCTCTTGTCCTCATGTCCTCTTTGTAAATGCTTTTGCAGCAATCGCCAGGCTCCCGCCCTTGCGACCTCCCTGAACAAAAAAAAGGCCGCATGAGCGGCCTTAATGGAGGCAACCCTGGATCAGGGCTTCAGGTAAACGTAGCCTTCCTTGGCCTGCAGCCTGCCGATTTCGGCCACGCCGGAAGGCACCACGGAGGCGTCCAGAATCACGGCGGTTTCATCCAGTTTGCGGGCCTTGAGGGTGTTGGCGCACACGCGGAAATCAACGCCCATGTCCTTGAGGCCGGCGATCTGGGCCGTGTAGGCATCGCCCTTGGCGTCCTTGGCGTCGTTCAGCAGGAAGTCGATGCCCTTGCCGTGGGTCACCACAACGATCTTGGAGCCGGGCTCGGCGTTCTTGTGGTTGCGCACGTTGTTCATGGCAGCACGGGCGACGCTGGCGTCATTGATGTGATACACCACCCTGGAAGAAGGCGCTTCGGCCGAGGCATTGTTGGCAAAGCCGGTCAGGCTGGCAGCACAAAACAGGGCAGCGCCCGCAAAAGTAGCGAATTTCATGTGTGTCTCCTCGATTTCAAAATGACAATTCAGTCGGACTGCGGATACCCCGGACCAGACGAAAGCCGGCCGACTTGCATATAAAGACTCGTGCCTGCCCGGTTTTATTCCAGTTTTCGGGGAAAAGCCGCCTGGCACAAAATGACCAGATCGCGCCGAATCCGGCCATCCGGAAATTTCCGGCAACAAAACAAGAAACCCTCAGGCACCGCCGGAAAGCCTTATCAATCATGGGGATATGGTCTGCGGCTTTTAGCAGTTGCCTAGCGCTGCCCGTCAGTCCACAATGACGTCAGTACAGGCTGACACAAAACATGAAGTTTTCCGACATCAAGGATTTCGAGGCCGACGCCACCGGCGGCCCGTTCAAGCTCTCGGCCCACAAGGGCAAGGCAGTCGTACTCTACTTTTACCCCAAGGACAACACGCCCGGCTGCACCACCGAGGGCGTGGAGTTCCGCGACCTCGCACCGGAGTTTTCCAGGGCCGGCGCCCTCATCGTGGGGGTTTCGCGCGACAGCCTGAAGTCGCACCAGAATTTCAAGGCCAGGCTGGCGCTCCCCTTCGAGCTCATCTCCGACCCGGACGAAAAGCTGTGCGAGACGTTCGGCGTCATGAAGCTGAAAAACATGTATGGCAAACAGGTACGCGGGGTGGAACGCAGCACCTTCGTGTTCGACGCCCATGGCAAGCCGGCGCGCGAGTGGCGCGGCGTCAAGGCGCCGGGCCATGCCGCCGAAGTCCTCGAATTCGTCAAAACCCTGAAACAGCAGCTCAAATAAATGGCCAAAAAAACGCCCTCAGAAAGCAAGCTCTTCGTCCTCGACACCAACGTGCTGATGCACGATCCCACCAGCCTGTTCCGCTTCCAGGAACACGACCTGCTGATCCCCATCATCACCCTGGAGGAGCTCGACCAGCACAAGAAGGGCATGAGCGAAGTCTCGCGCAACGCGCGCCAGGCCAGCCGCTTCCTCGACGACCTGGTGAAGAGCCGGGAGAACATGGATGAAGGCATCCCGCTGGGACCCGCGAGCCACGAAGCCGCCACCGGGCGGCTGTTCCTGCAGACCGAGGCCATCGACGGCCCGCTGCCGGTTTCGCTCGCCGCGAGCAAGGTGGACAACCAGATCCTGGGCGTGGTCGTGCACCTCAGCAAGAAACACCCCAGGCGCCAGGTGGTGCTGGTGTCGAAAGACATCAACATGCGCATCAAGGCGCGTGCGCTGGGACTCGCCGCCGAGGACTATTTCAACGACAAGGTGCTGGAAGACACCGACCTGCTCTACACCGGCGTCACCGAACTGCCGGCGGATTTCTGGGACAAGCACGGCAAGGGCATGGAATCCTGGCAGGCCGACGGCCACACCTATTACCGCATCAAGGGCCCGATGAGCGACGGCTTCCTGGCCAACGGTTTCGTCTACCAGGAGTCCGACAATCCCTTCTACGCCAAGGTGCTCAACGTCAAGGGCAAGACCGCCGAACTGGAAACCATCAAGGACTACGCCCACCACAAGAACAACGTCTGGG
>DISR01000089.1:0-37931 GCA_002421825.1 Thiobacillus sp. UBA6205
GCTGGGCCGAGGCCCTGCGCGAAGTGGCGGGGCGCCTGGGGCAGATGCCGGTGGAAGAGGGCTATCCCGCCTATCTCGGCTCCACGCTCGCCGCCTTCTACGAGCGCGCGGGCCGGGTGGAAACCCTGAGCGGCGGCCACGGCTCGGTGACCCTGATCGGCGCGGTCAGCCCGCCCGGCGGCGATTTCTCCGAGCCGGTGACCAGCCACACCAAGGACATCATCCAAACCTTCTGGGCGCTGTCCAAGGACCTCGCCGATGCGCGCCACTATCCTTCGGTCGACTGGCTGGAAAGCTTCTCGCTCTTCGTCGACACCGCCGCGCGCTGGTGGCACGAGAACATCAGCGAGGACTGGCTGCTGCTGCGCAACAAGTCCTTGCGCCTCTTGACCGAGGCCGAGGAACTGAACCGCATCGTCAACCTGGTGGGGGTGGAAGCGCTCTCCAGCCAGCAGCGCTGGACCCTGGAGTCGGCGCGCCTGGTGCGCGAAGGCTTGCTGCAGCAAAGCGCGCTCGAACCCAAGGACAGCTTCTGCTCGCCCGAGAAGCAATACCTGTTGCTCAGTTTGATGATTGATATTTACAACCGCGGCGCCGAGATGCTCAGGCTCGGCATGCCGGTGCAGGAACTGCTGCGTCTACCTTTATTGGCGAAAGCCCGCCGCTGGAAAATCGCCTATGCCAGCGACGAGCTGGAAGGCCTGCGGCAGGAAGCGCGTGACATCGTGCCACTGTTCGACGCGCTGCGCGCGGAATACGCCAGCCCGGCAGTGCGGAAAGCGCAGGAAACGGAGGCGGACCGATGAGCATGCTCGAATACAGCTCGGCCGCCTGGGCGCGCGGCGGCCTGCTCGCCATGCGCAGCG
Organism: Thiobacillus sp. UBA6205; assembly: GCA_002421825.1. Lineage (GTDB taxonomy): Bacteria > Pseudomonadota > Gammaproteobacteria > Burkholderiales > Thiobacillaceae > UBA6918. The sequence continues at coordinate 867 of DISR01000089.1, forward strand.
TGCCGGAAGCCGCATTGGGCGACCGCGTGGTGGTGCGCGACCACAAGGGCCGCAGCCGCAACGGCCAGGTCATCCGCACTTCCGCCGACCTCGTGCTGGTGCAGATTTTCGAGGGCACCGACAACCTCGACCTCGAACGCACCTGGGTGCGCTTCCTCGACAAGCCCTTCGAACTGGCGCTGGCACCGGAAGTGCTGGGGCGCGTGTTCAACGGCGTGGGCCAGCCGCGCGACGGCCGCCCGCCCATCGTTGCCAAACTCTCGCGCAACGTCAACGGCGCCTCGATCAATCCGGCTGCGCGCGCCTATCCGCGCGAGTTCATCCAGACCGGCATTTCCACCATCGACGGCATGAATACCCTGGTGCGCGGACAAAAGCTGCCGGTGTTTTCCGGCTCGGGCTTGCCGCACAACCGCCTCGCTGCGCAGATCGTGCGCCAGGCCAAGCTGCTGCATGCCGGCAAGACGGATAGCCACGGCGATTTCGCCCTGGTCTTCGCCGCCATGGGCGTGTCGCACAGCGATGCACGCTTCTTCGAGGAAAGCTTCGAGGAGAGCGGGGTGCTGGGGCAGGTGGCGACCTTCATCAACCTCGCCGACGACCCGCCCATCGAACGCCTGATCCTGCCGCGCGTGGCGCTGACCTGCGCCGAATACCTGGCCTTCGACCTCGGCATGCACGTGCTGGTGGTGATGACCGACATGACCTATTATGCCGAGGCGTTAAGGGAAATCGCCACCGGCAAGGGCGACGTGCCCGCGCGCAAGGGCTTTCCCGGCTATCTCTATTCCGACCTCGCGGAAATCTACGAGCGTGCCGGCCGCATCCGCGGCAAGGCCGGCTCCATCACCCTGATCCCCGTGGTGTCCATGCCCTCCGACGACATCACCCATCCCGTGCCCGACCTCACCGGCTACATCACCGAAGGCCAGATCGTGCTGTCGCGCGAGCTTGCCGCCGCCAACGTGCAGCCGCCGGTGGCGGTGCTGCCTTCGCTTTCAAGATTGATGAAGGACGGCATCGGCGAGGGCATGACGCGCGAAGACCACGCCCGCGTCGCCAGCCAGCTGTTCGCGTCCTACGCCAAGGCGCAGGAGGTGCGGAGCCTCGCCGCCATCATCGGCGCCGAGGAACTGTCGGAAGAAGACAACCGCTACCTGCAATTCGCCGAGGCCTTCGAAAACCGCTTCGTCAGCCAGGGCGAGCGCGAAGACCGCACCATCTTCCAGACCCTCGACCTCGCCTGGGAAGTGCTCTCGCTCTTGCCGAAAGAAGCGCTCACGCGCCTGTCGGAAAAAGACCTGGACGCGCATTACCAGCAGGCGGCCGTCGAATGATCACGCTGCCTCAATGCCGTCATCGCGAGCGAAGCGCGGCGATCCAGTCAAACAAGGCCCATTCCTCACCGTCATCGCGAGGCCCGAAGGGCCGTGGCGATCCAGTTCAACCAGGCCTTTTCACATGAAACGCCTGAAAGTCCCGCCCACGCGCAACGCCCTCCTGCAGCTCGGCCGCCAGGTGAAGTTTCTGACCCAGGGCCACGACATGCTGGAGAAAAAGCGCGAGCTGCTCACGCGCGTGGTGCAGGATCGCCTCAAGGAATACCGCAGGATGCGTCGCGAGGCCGAGCTCAAGTTGCAGGAAGCCTACCGCTGGGTGGCGATCTGCGAACTGCGCATGGGCAGCCAGATCCTGCGCCAGGCCAGCATGGGCTTCGGCCCCTCGGTCGAAGTCGACGTCACCCACCGCTCCTCGGTCGGCGTCGAATACCCTTCGGTCGAGGCCCGCACCCTGCCGCTGCAGCCCGTGGGCCTGATGTGGACAGACACCAGCTTCGACGAAGCGCGCGCGAAAATGACCGAACTCGTCGCCTTCCTCGCCCGGCTGGGCGAAGCCGAAAACGCCCTGCGCCGCTTCGTGGTCGAACAGCGCAAGACCCAGAAGCGCGTCAACGCGCTCAAGTACAACATCATCCCGCGCTACCGCGCCACCGTGTCGCACATCAAGCAGGCGCTGGAAGAGGATGAACGGAATACGCTGTTTCAGATCAAGGTGTTGAGGGGCAGATAAGCTCTGTATCGATCACCAGGGCAGCAATGCGTGGCTGGCTGTGTTCTTCTTTCAAGGTAGACGAATATATAAGTGCTTGTCTAATCAGGATGCGTTGGCGCCTGATGATTCACTCGTAAGGCCTGTAGGCCAGGACGGCTCGCCACTCGCGGCCATGGAGCCTGACGGTCTGCCAGACGATGTTCTTGATGGCCTTCTCCCGGGAGCCGGGGGCGAGATAGACGTAGCTCCCCTTGCCGGACGGAGCGGCGGCGATCTTCCTGCCCGCCTCCAGCAGGCTTGTGTATTCCGCATACAGGGGATCGCTGAAGAGCATCCTGCCGATCTCTTCCCTGTCCTGGTCGAAAATGATCATGCCATCGGGCTGCATGATCCAGAGTTCGTAGTCTTCAGGGACGAGGCTTTTCCTGAGCAGGGGGTCGATCAGCAATTCGGGGCGGATGAAGGCGCTGATGGAGCCGAGGAAATTTTTCCTTGCATCGTGCAAGGGGTGGGCCAGGTCCACCGCCAGGAATCCCTCGAATGCCTTGAACCCGCCGCTTAACACCGGCTCCCGGGTCTTCAGCATGGCCGCCACATGGTCGCGCGTGCTGATGTCGGCGTTCTCCAGGTTCTTGTATTCGCCGGGTTCTATCTGGCGCAGGATTCCCCTGGCGTCCACGAAGGAGGCATCGACCACGTCGGGGTTTTCGTTGATGAAATCGGCGAGCAGTTTTCTGATTTCGTCTCCTTGCCCGATTCTTTGCCGGCTTTGCCCGATGTGTTTTGCCAGCGAGTCATCGATCCGGTTCAGCCGGTTTTGCAAATCCGCGACGAAGCGATCGAGGGAGAGCTTCAGTTTAAGCGGGGGCGTTGCGGCTTCATCTTCGAGCCTGGCCAGAACCATCCACCACTCCATGCCGGACAGCTTCTGGTAATGCGCGCGCCTGATCTCACCGAGCTCGTATTGCATCGTGCCGCTTTCCTTCTTCAGCGCTTCGGCTGTCGCCTGTCGCAGGGAGTTGCTCCCCTGCTTGAGCGCATTCATGAAGATGAAGTCGCCATCCTTGTGCAGGATCGTGTTTCCGGTGGCATCCAGGACGAACCAGGTGTAGCCGGGCGGCAAGGCAAAATCCCGGTTCAGCTTCGCATGCAGCTCGTCCAGGAATACCGAGGCGCCGAGCGCGCCGACCACCTTGTTGTCGACCACGATCGGAGCGGCCATCAGGGCCGATTTCTTGCCCGAGGAGCGGCTATGGATCGGAAAGCCCTTTACCTGCCTGCCCGCAAACAGCGATCTGAAATAAGCGCGGTCGCTCAAGTTGAGATTGGTGTAGTCCAGCGCCACGGAGTAATAGTTGCCGTCTGGCAGGACGAAAAAATAGGCGCCCGGCAGCCCGGTTTCGAGCTGCTTTAGATATCCCTTGATCCCTTCCCAGTCGCCTCGCCTGGCTTCCGGGGTGGCGGCGATCAACTCCAGCTTGGCCAGGGTGCTGGTGAAAATGCTGTTTACATAATGGGCTGCGGGGCTGACTGCCGTTTCAGGGCCGGCGGTCACAGGGTTGTCTGCGGGCTTTGCTGCCCACACCGTTCCAGCCATGAGCAATGCAAGCAACAGGGATTTGATCGTCTTCATGTTTTATCCTGCCTCGCGTCGGTTGCTTCATCGGCAATGGGTTATGAAAAGTTGGGATTGCTTTCCATTTGCAAGGAAAAAACCGGGTGCAAATTTCTTCGAGCCCGGCCTCTTGTCTTTCGCAATCCCTACAAGCTCTTGTCGAGAAAGGTGCTGACGTACTTCACCAGGTCGTCGTCATAGCCGGTGAAGAAATGGTCCATCCTGGGGGCCATGGTCTGCGCGGACCTGGCGTTGACCAGCGTTTTCTTGCGGCCGTCTGCACCCTTTACCACGGCCGGCAGGTCGCTGCCGCCGTAGAGGTCATAGATCGGCAGCTTCACGCCATCATAGTTGTCTGACAAGAAGCCGATCGACACCCAGGCCGCGAAGGGCGAGTCGGCATTGTTCCGGAAATAGCTCTTGGTCATGGCCGAGCCGAGGCTGTGCGAGACGATGGCGACCTTCTTGTTGCCCTTGTCCTGCAGGTATTTGGCCGCGGCCTTGATGCGCGCGGCGGCTTCCGGGAACAGCGGCTGGTAGACCTTGGCGTCGGCTTCGACGGCGAGGATGGGCATCTGGATCGACAGCGTGGTGTAACCCAAATCGGCCAGGCGGCTGCGCAGCACGCCGATCAAACCATGCTCTGGATGCACGCCGATGCCGTGCACGATGACCACGCCGGCCTTGGCGTTGGGGGCTTCGGTATGGAGGCTCAGGAACTTGTGGCCCCTGGCTTCCAGATAGACCGGGTCGCCGATGACGACGCCGGGGATGACCTCGTCCGCCCATTTCTTCTCGCGGTTATAGTCGGAGTTGGCGGCCCAGGCGGGCTGCTGGGCAAACATCAGCAACAAAAACAAGTACCGCATGGCTTTCCTTGTTTTAAAGCAGTTGATAAACGATGTTCAGCCCGCCGCCACCTTGGGCAGGTGGTCGAGCGCCGCGTGGATGGCTTCTTCCGGGTAGGCGAAATCCTCCAGTTCGCCGGCGAAGTACTTGTCGTAGGAAGCCATGTCGAAATGGCCGTGGCCGGAGAGGTTGAAGAACAGCACCTTGGGTTCGCCGGTTTCCTTGCAGCGCACGGCCTCGTCGATGCAGGCGCGCACGGCGTGGCAGGACTCGGGCGCGGGGATGATGCCTTCGGCGCGGGCGAAGGCGACGCCGGCCTCGAAGCTCGCGAGCTGCGGGATGGCCACGGCCTCGATGAGCTTTTCGTGGTAGAGCTGCGACACCAGCGGCGAGTCGCCGTGGTAACGAAGGCCGCCGGCGTGGATGCCGGGCGGCACGAAATCATGGCCCAGGGTGTACATGAGCATGAGCGGGGTCAGGCCTACGGCGTCGCCGAAATCGTAGGCGTAATGGCCCTTGGTCAGCGTGGGGCAGGAGGTGGGCTCGGCCGCGACCAGGCGCAGGTTCTGGGCGCGCTTGTCGCCTGCGGCCTTGTCGGCGAGGAAGGGGAAGGCGGTGCCGGCGAAGTTGGAGCCGCCGCCGCAGCAGGCGAACACCATGTCGGGATAGACGCCGATTTTCTCGAACTGCTTCTTGGCTTCAAGGCCAATCACGGTCTGGTGCAGGCACACGTGGTTGAGCACCGAGCCGAGCGCGTAGTTGGTGTCGGGGCGCGAGGCGGCTTCCTCCACGGCTTCGGAGATGGCGATGCCGAGGCTGCCGGGGGAATCGGGATGCTCGGCCAGCACCTTGCGCCCGGCCTCGGTCATGTCGGTGGGCGAGGCAAACACCTCGGCGCCCCAGGTCTGCATCATGGAGCGGCGGAAGGGCTTCTGCTGGTAGGACACCTTGACCATGTACACACGCACGTCGATGCCGAACATCTGCCCGACCAGGGCGAGCGAGGAGCCCCACTGGCCAGCGCCGGTTTCGGTGGCCAGGCGCCTGATGCCGGCCTGCTTGTTGTACCAGGCCTGCGGCAGCGCGGTGTTGGGCTTGTGCGAGCCGGCGGGCGAAACGCCTTCGTACTTGTAGTAGATCCTGGCCGGTGTGCCCAAGGCTTGTTCGAGCCGGTGGGCGCGGAACATGGGGCTGGGCCGCCACATGCGGTAGGCCTCGCGCACCTCCTCGGGAATGGCGATCCAGCGTTCGGCCGAGACTTCCTGCTCGATCAGCGCCATCGGGAAGATGGCGGCGAGCGCCTCCGGGCCGACGGGCTTGCCGTCCGGTCCCAGCGGCGGCGCGGGCCGGTTGGGCATGTCGGCGACGACGTTGTACCAGTGGGTGGGGATGTCCTTTTCTTCGAGCAGGATCTTGGTGTCCGCCATGCTTGTCTCCTCAGATGTGGTTTGTTATTGCGCGCCTATCGTACTCCGGATTTTGCGTCCGGTCAGGGAACTCAGGCCTGCGGAGTTCTTTCCAGCACGGCGTTGGCGCTTTCGCTCACGCTCTTTGCCAGCCTGGCGACGTCGTCCTGCGTAAACGGCTTTGCGCCGGCTTCCAGACCGATGAACTTGAGATGCAGCGGCAGTTCGCCCATGCGGTCGGCCAGCGCCAGGGTTTCCGCCAGGCCAAAGCCATGGCTCGATGTGTGGTGCATGACCAGGCCGTCCAGCGCGCGCCCTTCCAGCTTGTGCAAGGTGCCGGCGGCGGCGCCGCTTTTCACGGCATCGACCAGGATCACGGTGTCGGCACCGCGCATGTGCTCGATGAGGCGCGGGCCGGGACGGTCGAGCGCCAGCACCTCGACTTTCTCAGGATCGAACTTGCCCATCAGCGCGTGCGCAGCAAGGAAACCGAGATTGTCCGGCTCGGCGGGCGAGCCGATGCAGAGGATGCGGACGGGCGGATGGATGTGTGCGTTCATGCTTTCTTCTTGATATTTAGTTTCAAAAAATGGGTGGCGCAGGAGATGCAGGGATCATAGTTGCGGATCACGGTTTCCGCATGATGCCTGATTCTTTCTTCAGGCTGGTCAAGGCCGAAATGGTTCAGCGATGTGCGCAGGTCGGCTTCCATGCGCGCCTGGTTCTGGCTAGTGGGCGGTACGATGCGCGCGCTGACAATGCTGCCGCTGTCATCCAGTTCATAGCGGTGCCAGAGGATGCCGCGCGGCGCTTCGGACGCGCCAAACCCGATGCCGGCACGCGGCGCGGCTTCAAGGTAAGGCGTGTCGGTGGGCGCATAGGCCTTGAGCAAACGGATGGCCTCGACGAAGGCGACATGGATTTCCAGGGCGCGTGCGACGATGCTGTGGAAGATATTGGCCGAGGGGAAGCGCACGCCGCAGGCCTCCAACAGTTTGCGTGTTTCCCCGGGCAACTGATCCAGATTGAGGTTGACGCGCGCCAGCGGGCCGACCAGGTAATCCCGTCCGCGATGATGGCAATGCAGGGCGGTGGAGTGGGGTGCGTGGCTTTCCTTGAACTCGCTGTCGAAGTCGGCGATGTCGAGGTCGAGACCTTCGCTGGAGACGATGCGCCCCTGGGTGATGGGGTATTCGTTGGCACGGCCCAGCGACACGCACTCGAAATCCTGGGTCTCGCCCGGCAACGGCAGCGAGGCGGTCCAGCCTGCGAGCGCCTCCACCTCCGGCAGCAGGGCTTCGAGTTCGGCCAGCAGTTTCGCGGCCGCGGCGCTGGGGGGCGCATGCCAGAAACCGCCCACGCGCACGCCTACCGGATGCACCGAACGCCCGCCGAGGAAGCGGATGATGGCATTGCCGGCTTCCTGGATGCGGAGTCCGCGCCGCACGATTTCCGGATGCTTGCCGGCCATGTCGATGGCGTTGGCGAAGCCGAGGAAATCGGGCGCTGCCAGCAGGTGGATGTGCAGGCTGTGCGATTCGATCCACTCTCCGCAATAGAACAGCCGGCGCATGTCGCGAATCCAGGGCGTGGGTTCAATGCCGAGGATGGACTCCAGCGCCTGCACCGCGCTCATCTGGTAGGCCACCGGGCAGATGCCGCAGATGCGCGCGACCATGTCCGGCACTTCCATGTAGCTGCGGCCTTCGAGGAATTTTTCGAACAGGCGCGGCGGTTCGAAAATGCGCAGCCCGAGTTCGCTGATCTCGCCGTTGACGATGCCGAGGTCGAGCGCGCCTTCGCCTTCGACGCGCGCCAGCACCGGGACGTTGAGGTTGACGGTACGCTTAGTCATGTTCTTTGTCCCGGTACTGCTGGCCGATGTCCGCAAAGGGCTGGGCCGTGGAGGTGATGAAGAGAAAGCGGCGCGCGACGTCGCGCCTGGCGAGTCCCGCCTGCTCGAAGTGTTTCGCCATGGACGCCGCATTGGGCAGTTCGGCCGGGCCGAAGCAGCCGTAGCAGGCGCGGCCCACGCCCGGGCAAAGCGCGCCGCAGCCGGTGCGGGTGACCGGACCCATGCACGGCGCGTTTTGCGTCACCAGCACGCAGGCATGGCCGCGCCGCTTGCATTCCACGCACACCGGCTCGTCCGGGTTGACGGGCATGACGCCGTTCAGCAGGCTGGCGGTGGCGGCCAGCACCTGTTCGGTGGTGACCGGGCAGCCCCACAACTCCAGGTCCACTTTCACGTGCGCCGAGACCGGGCGCGACTCGGGCAGGCATTCGATGTATTCAGGGCTGGCGTAGATGTCGGCCACCCAGCTTGCCGCTTCCTTGACGCCGTTCCTCAGGGCCTGCAGGCCGCCGGCAGTGGCGCAGGCGCCAATGGTGACGAGGAATTTGGCCGATTCGCGCACGACGCGGATGCGCTCGATGTCGTGCTGCGTGGAGATGCTGCCCTCGACGAAAGCGACGTCGACTTCGGCGAACGGGTCGATCCAGCCGGCCTCGGCGAAGTGCAGGATCTCCACTCTTTGGGCAAGCGTCAGCAGCGCCTCGCCGGCATTGAGGAAGGCGAGCTGGCAGCCGTCGCAGGACGCGAACTTGTGCACGGCGATGCGCGGGCGATTCATAAACCGCCCCTTTCCAGCAGTGCCTTCACTTCCGGCCAGGAAAAAACCGGCCCGTCCTTGCAGACAAAAGAGCCACCCAGCTGACAATGTCCGCACAGGCCCAGCGCACACTGCATGTTGCGTTCGAGGCTGACGTGGATGTCCGATTCCGGCAAGCCGCGCGCCTTCAGTGCCCTGGCCGCGGCCACCATCATGCCTTCGGGACCGCAGATCATGCACACCGCGTTGGCGGGATCGAATTCGGCCTGAGCGACAAGATCGATGGGGCTGCCCACGTGCCAGGGCCACAGCGCCTCGGTGGCGTTGGCGGCAAGCAGCACCTGGGTGCCGGGCGCCTGCGCCCAGCGCTCGTAGGACGCGCGCCAGATGAGGTCGTGGCTGTGCTTCACGCCCTGCAGGATGATGAGGCGGCGGAAACGCTCGCGCCGCTTCAATACGTAGTGGATCACCGCCATCACCGGCGCGCAGCCGAGGCCGCCGGTGACGATGAAGACATCCCTGCCTTCGGCTTCGGAGAGCGGCCAGCCGCGGCCGTAGGGTCCGCGCAGGCCGACTTCGTCGCCGGGCTTCAGTTGCGCCAGGCCCTTGGTGACGCGGCCGACGGCGCGAATGGTGTGGGCGAAATTTGCGCGCTCTTCCGGGTCGGAGGAGAGCGAGATCGGCACTTCGCCCGCGCCGGGCAGGTAGACCATGTTGAACTGCCCGGGCGCGAAACGGTAACTGTCCTGCGTGGCCGCGTCGTTGAAGCGCAGGCGCAAAGTGAAGATGTCGTCGGATTCCTGGACGCGCTCGACGATTCTGGCGGTTTGGGGGACGTGAGGAGAATTCATCCTGGGAAAAACCTGTTAACCACGGGGGGCACGGAGAACACGGGGGCAAACAGGGAGTAATGGTTGATTGTGGCAATCAGCCACAGGGAGAAAGGTTCAGCGTTAAAAACCTGAAGCTTTCCCCGTGAACCCCGTGTGCCCCGTGGTTCAAATGCAGTTTTCAGATTCATTTGAGCAGCGCCGCCGCCTCCTCGGTGATGTCGATGCCCACCGGGCACCAGGCGATGCAGCGTCCGCAGCCGACGCAGCCGGAACGGCCGAACTGGTCATGCCAGCTCGCCAGCTTGTGCGTGAGCCACTGCCGGTAGCGCTGGCTGATTTCCGGGCGCAGTTGCTTGCCGTGGATGTGGCCGTGGCGCTCGCCGAAGCAGGAGTCCCATTCGCGGCTGTGCAGGCTGCCGCTGCCGTCGAGCTCGGGCTGTTCGGTTTCGGCATGGCAGAAGCAGGTGGGGCAGACCATGGTGCAGTTGCCGCAGGCGAGGCAGCGCTCGGCCACCTCCTGCCAGCGCCCGTGGTCGAGCCGCGCCATCAGCGCATCGCGCAGGTTTTGGCCGGGGATGGCGCGGGTCTGGCTTTCGGCGGCGCGGCGGATGCCGGCGGCTGCGGCCTCGATCTTTCCGGCCTGCGCTTCCTGCAGCGGCAGGGCGGCGAGTATCTCTTCTCCCTCGGGGCTGCCGGCCTGGATGACGAAGCCGTCCTCGAGTTCGGTCAGCGCGATGTCGAAATCGGCTGTGGCTTCGGGGCCGTCGCCGGTGGAGGCGCAAAAACAGGTGGCGGCCGGGTGGGTGCAGTTCACGGCGACGAGCAGCATGCCCTCGCGGCGGCCGCCGTAATGCGGATCGGGGCAGGGGCCGCCGAGAAAATGCCGGTCCTGGATGCGCAGGGCGGCAAGATCGCAGGCGCGCACGCCGATGACGGCGAGCGGGCGGCCGGGGGGCTCGATGGCTTCCACGGCATAGCCGTCCGTCTGGCGGGTGATGCGCCAGAGCGGCTCCCTGGGGGCGAACAGCAGGGGCTTGAGCGCCTGCGGGCCGTTGGCCCAGGCGAAAGCCTGCTTGTGCGTGCCCTTGGTCGTGCGACTGTTGCCGGCGGCCTGCGCAAGCGTTATGCCCCAGGGCAGTTCGGCGGTCTGGAAGGTTTCCTCATATACGATGCGTCCTTCCCTTGCCTGCGGTGCGATGACGGCATAGCCGCTGGCGGCCAGAACGTCGATCAGGCTTTGCAGGGCGGAATGAGGCAGGAAGCGGCTTGGCGGCATGACTCGTCCAACTATAGCAGTTGGCTGTTAAGGATATTCAACATATCCGCGTAATCCCTGTGACAGTCATGGGCATGTCCCGCGAAGCCGGTTTTTCTGCGGCTGCAATTCACGGTAAAATTGCCGCTTGCGATTTCGTCAGCCTCGCGTGGCTTGCCTCGCGTATTTTTTGCCTGCGGTTGCATGAGGATTCGTCCGGCGCCGCGCGTGCGGCCCTTACGTCCTGTCGGCGCAGCTTACAACCTGTACTTTTTGAGAGAGTGTCTCATGTCCCAGCTAGAAGTTCTCGGATCCCTCGAACGGCGCATCGATCTTGCCGTTCCCATGGCGGCGGTGGAAACCGAGGTGCAAAACCGCCTCAAGCGCCTGGCCAAGACCGTCAAGGCCCCGGGCTTCCGTCCCGGCAAAGTGCCGATGAGCCAGGTCAGCAAGATGCACGGCACTGGCGTCCGTCAGGAAGTGCTGGGCGATTCCCTGCAGCAGAGCTTTTTCGAGGCGATCAATGCACAACAACTGAAAGTGGCTGGCATGCCGCGCTTCGAGCCCAGGCAGGGTGACGGCGACGCCTCGGTGATCCGTTTTTCCGCGACCTTCGAGGTCTATCCCGAGGTCAGGCTGGGCAATCTCGCCGCCGCTTCGCTGAAGCGACCCGTTGTGGGCGTCGAGGACGACAACGTCGACGCAACCCTGGAAATCCTGCGCAAGCAGCGCCGCAGCTTCTCCGGGGTCGAACGCGCAAGCCGGCAGGACGATCTGGTCCAGTTCGACTTCAGGGGCACTTTGGACGGCGAAGCGTTCCCGGGCGGCGAGGCCAAGGATTTCTCGACCGTGATCGGCGAGGGGCGCATGCTCAAGGACTTCGAAGACAATCTGGCAGGCCTTGCCGCCGGGGAATCGCGCGGCTTCGACATGACGTTCCCGGAGGATTATTCCGCCGCTCATCTGGCCGGCAAGACCGTGCATTTCGACGTGACCGTGAAGGAAGTGCAGGCGCCCATGCTGCCCGAGGTCGATGCCGAGTTCGCCAAGGCCCTGGGCATTGCCGATGGCGATGTCGCCAAGCTCCGTGAAGAGGTCAGGGCCAATCTGGAGCGCGAGGTCAAGCGCCGCATCCAGGCCCGCCTCAAGGAGGCGGCCATGGAAGTGCTGCTGGCCAACGCCGAACTGGAACTTCCCAGATCGCTCGTGGCCCTTGAAATCGACCGACTGAGGCAGCAAATGCTCAATCAGATCCAGGCGAGCGGCGGGCAGATCAAGGATGACATGATTTCAGCCGATATATTCAAGGACCAGGCCGAGCGCCGCGTGCGTTTGGGCCTGATCATTGCCGAGGTCGTGCAGAAAAACGACCTGGAGGCGAAACCCGAGCAGGTGCATGCGCTGATCGATGAGTATGCGCAGGGCTACGAGGACCCGCAGGAGGTGGTGCAGTGGTACTACCAGGATCCCCGGCGGCTTCAGGAACTGGAGGCCCTGGCATTGGAAGACAATGTGGTAGCATGGGTTGTCGGCCAGGTTCAGGCTACCGATGAACCGGTGAAGTTTGACGATTTGATGGGACGTGCCGCATGACGGCTAAGCATATGAGCAATTACTTCGAGCCTCAGGGTCTGGGGCTCATCCCCATGGTGATCGAGCAGAGCGGCCGTGGCGAGCGGGCGTACGACATCTATTCGCGCCTGTTGAAGGAGCGCGTGGTATTCCTGGTCGGGCCTGTGAACGACGCCACTGCCAACCTGATCGTGGCCCAACTGTTGTTCCTGGAGTCGGAAAACCCCGACAAGGACATCTATTTCTACATCAACTCGCCGGGTGGCTCGGTTTCCGCGGGCCTCGCGATCTACGACACCATGCAGTTCATCAAGCCCGACGTGTCGACCCTGTGCATCGGCCAGGCGGCGAGCATGGGCGCCTTCCTGCTGACCGCCGGCGCCAGGGGCAAGCGCTACTGCCTGCCCAACTCGCGCGTGATGATCCACCAGCCGCTGGGCGGCTTCCAGGGCCAGGCCTCGGATATCGAGATCCATGCCAAGGAGATACTCTATCTCAAGGACAAGCTCAACGGCATGCTGGCGAAACACACCGGCCAGCCGATCGAGGTAATCGAGCGCGACACCGACCGCGACAACTTCATGAGCGCCGAACAGGCCGTGAATTACGGTCTGGTCGACAAGGTTCTGGAAAACCGCGAACAGGCGGCGGCGTAAAGTGGGGGAGAACGTGATGTCAGACAAGGGCGGAAGCGACAAGCTGCTGTACTGTTCCTTTTGCGGCAAGAGCCAGCATGAAGTGCGCAAGCTGATTGCCGGCCCTTCGGTCTTCATCTGCGACGAGTGTGTCGAGCTCTGCAACGACATCATCCGCGAGGAAATCCAGCAGAATCAGGTGGTCAAGGGCTCCACCGACCTGCCCAGCCCGCACGAGATTCGCGACATCCTCGACCAGTACGTGATCGGCCAGGGCCAGGCCAAGAAGGCGCTGTCCGTGGCGGTGTACAACCACTACAAGCGCCTGCGTTCCAGCCAGGGCAAGCCCGACGACGTCGAACTGGCCAAGAGCAACATCCTGCTGATCGGCCCCACCGGCTCGGGCAAGACCTTGCTGGCGCAGACGCTGGCGCGCCTTCTGAACGTGCCCTTCGTGATCGCCGACGCCACCACGCTGACCGAAGCCGGCTATGTCGGCGAGGACGTCGAGAACATCATCCAGAAGCTGCTGCAGAAGTGCGACTACGAAGTCGAGAAGGCGCAGCAGGGCATCATCTACATCGACGAGATCGACAAGATCTCGCGCAAGGCCGACAATCCCTCCATCACCCGCGACGTCTCGGGCGAGGGCGTGCAGCAGGCGCTGCTCAAGCTGATCGAGGGCACCACTGCCTCCGTGCCGCCGCAGGGCGGACGCAAGCATCCGAACCAGGAATTCGTGCAGGTCGACACCACCAACATCCTGTTCATCTGCGGCGGCGCCTTCGGCGGCCTGGAAAAGGTCATCCGCAACCGTTCGGAGAAGAGCGGCATCGGCTTCGGCGCCAAGGTCAAGAGCGTGGATGAGAAGAGGCGCGACATGGAGCTTCTGCACACCGTCGAGCCCGAAGATCTCATCAAATACGGCCTGATCCCGGAATTTGTCGGCCGTTTGCCGGTGGTTGCCGTGCTGGACGAGCTCGACGAAGCGGCGCTGATGCAGATCCTGACCGAGCCCAAGAATGCGCTGACCAAGCAGTTTGCCAAGCTGTTCAAGATGGAGGGCGTGGAGATGGAATTTCGCGAAGGTGCGCTCAAGGCCATCGCCAAGAAGGCGCTCGACCGCCGCACCGGCGCGCGCGGCCTGCGTTCCATCATCGAGCATGCCCTGCTGGACCTGATGTTCGACCTGCCCTCGATGCAAAACGTAAGCAAGGTCGTGGTGGACGAACAGATGATCAACGGCGAGGGACCACCGTTGCTGATTTACTCGGACCAGTCGGCAGCGGCGGGGTCCTGAGGATGGCAAGCGGGGGGCGTCAGGGAATATTTCTCTTTCGCCCCTTGATGTTTCTGGGATCGCCCGCAGTTCGATTAATGGAATTTTCCGCGCATGGGTGCGGAGCAACTTCGATAAGGTGTAATCATGAGTACTTCTGGTAGCGGCGAGCGCGTTCAACTCCCCCTGTTGCCCCTGCGCGACGTGGTGGTATTCCCGCACATGGTCATTCCCCTGTTCGTGGGCCGCGCCAAGTCCATCAAGGCGCTGGAGACCTCGATGGAATCCGGCAAGCACATTTTGCTGGTCGCGCAGAAATCCGCGGTGCAGGACGAGCCTTCCACCAAGGACATGTACGACACCGGCAGCATGGCGACCGTGCTGCAGATGCTGAAGCTGCCCGACGGCACCGTGAAGGTGCTGGTCGAGGGCAACCAGCGCGCCCATGTCCTGGAAGTAACGGACGAAGGCACCCACCTTGCCGCGCACGCCGAACTGGTGGCGCTGGACGGCAAGGACGACACCGAAGTCGAAGCCATGCGCCGCGCGCTCATGGCCCAGTTCGACCAGTACGTGAAGCTGAACAAGAAGATTCCGCCCGAGATCCTGACCTCGCTGTCCGGCATCGACGAAGGCGGCCGCCTGGCCGACACCATCGTCGCCCACCTGCCGCTGAAGCTGGAGCAGAAGCAGGAAATCCTCGAGATGATTTCGGTCGCCAAGCGCCTGGAGCACCTGATGGGCCTGCTCGAGGCCGAAATCGACATCCTGCAGGTGGAAAAGCGCATCCGCGGCCGCGTCAAGCGCCAGATGGAGAAGTCGCAGCGCGAGTACTACCTCAACGAGCAGGTCAAGGCGATCCAGAAGGAACTCGGCGACATCGAAGAAGGCGCGGAGATGGAAGATCTCGAGCGCAAGATCAAGGATTCCGGCATGGCCAAGGAAGCCGTCGCCAAGGCGCAGGCCGAGCTCAAGAAGCTGCGCATGATGTCCCCGATGTCGGCCGAAGCCACCGTGGTGCGCGGTTACATCGATACCCTGGTCAACCTGCCATGGAAGAAAAAGACCAAGATCAGCAAGGACCTTGCCAAGGCCGAGAAGATTCTCGACGAGGATCATTACGGCCTGGAGAAGGTCAAGGAACGCATCCTCGAATACCTCGCCGTGCAGCAGCGCGTGGACAAGGTCAAGGCGCCAATCCTGTGCCTGGTCGGCCCGCCCGGCGTAGGCAAGACCTCGCTCGGCCAATCCATCGCGCGCGCGACCAATCGCAAGTTCGTGCGCATGGCGCTGGGCGGTGTGCGCGATGAGGCCGAGATTCGCGGCCATAGGCGCACCTACATCGGCTCCATGCCTGGCAAGATACTGCAAAGCCTGACCAAGGTCGCGGTGCGCAACCCGCTGTTTTTGCTGGACGAAGTGGACAAGATGGGCCAGGACTTCCGCGGCGATCCGTCGTCCGCCCTGCTGGAAGTGCTCGATCCCGAGCAGAACCACACCTTCCAGGACCACTATATCGAAGTCGAATACGACCTCTCGGATGTGATGTTCGTGGCCACCGCCAATACCATGAACATCCCGGCGCCGCTGCTCGACCGCATGGAAGTGATCCGTCTGTCCGGCTATACCGAGGACGAGAAGATCAATATCGCGCACCGCTATCTGGTGCCCAAGCAGATGAAGGCCAACGGCCTCAAGGACAGCGAGTTCGCCATCGCCGATTCGGCGCTGCGCGACATCGTGCGCTACTACACGCGCGAAGCCGGTGTCAGGAGCCTCGATCGCGAAATTTCCAAGATTTGCCGCAAGGCGGTTAAGTCGCTGCTGCTCAAGAAGCACAAGGGCAAGATGACCGTGACCTCGCGCAATCTGGACAAGTACCTGGGCGTGCGCCGCTACAGCTACGGCATCGCCGAGAAGCACAACCAGGTCGGCCAGGTCACGGGGCTTGCCTGGACCGAGGTCGGCGGCGAATTGCTGACCATCGAGGCCGTCAAGCTGCCCGGCAAGGGCAAGATGACCACGACCGGCAAGCTGGGCGAAGTCATGCAGGAATCGATCCAGGCCGCCATGTCGGTGGTGCGCTCGCGCGCGCGCCCGCTCGGCATCGCGGAGAATTTCCACGAGAAGCATGACTTGCACATCCACATGCCTGAAGGCGCAACGCCCAAGGACGGTCCCAGTGCCGGCATCGCGATCTGCACCGCCGTGGTTTCGGTGCTGACCGGCATTCCGGTGCGCTGCGATGTGGCCATGACCGGCGAGATCACGCTGCGCGGCGAGGTGCTGCCCATCGGCGGACTGAAGGAGAAGCTGCTGGCGGCGCACCGCGGCGGGATCAAGCTGGTGATGATTCCGGAAGAGAACGTCAAGGATCTGACCGATATCCCGGACAACATCAAGAACCGCCTCGACATCCATCCGGTAAAGTGGATCGATCAGGTGCTGAAGATCGCACTCGAGCGCCAGCCAGAACCGCTGCCCGAGGAAGTGGCAGGCGAAGCGGTGCCCGCTGCAGAACCGGTGGAACAGCCTTCCCTCAAGCACTGAGTTGCGGCATTCTTTTCAGCACGAAGAAAAATCCCGCCGTTCGGCGGGATTTTTTTGTCGAGGTTCCGTTTTTTTCTCCATGCCCCGGAAACCGCTTGACACAAGGCTTTTCGGAAAGCTATAAATCCGCCACAGGCTTTTTCCTGTGCTTCGTTTCGAAAGGGGACAACACGTGAACAAATCCGAACTGATTGATGCCATCGCCGATTCCGCCGATATTTCCAAGGCTGCCGCCGGCCGGGCGCTGGATGCCGCTATCGATGCAGTGAAAAAAGCACTGAAGAAAAACGACATGGTGACGCTGGTGGGCTTTGGCACCTTCTACGTCGGCAAGCGCGCCGCCCGCACCGGCCGCAATCCCCGCACCGGAGACTCCATCAAGATCAAGGCTGCCAAGGTGCCGAAGTTTCGTGCGGGCAAAGGCCTGAAGGACGCCATCAACTGATCCGATTACGGGTGCTTAGCTCAGCCGGTAGAGCGTCGCCCTTACAAGGCGAATGTCGGCGGTTCGAACCCGTCAGCACCCACCAAACCAGAAGCTGGCCGCGCCCAGCAGAAACAAGCGAGCCCGCCGTTGCGGGCTTTTTTGTTTGCCTGTCCGAGAATGACGGGGGTTTTAGATTTCACGGGCAATCAAAACGATTTTTTTGTTCAACATCCGTCCACTTTTTTTTGTGTCATGTGTATAATTGCGCCCTGCGCTTGAGGGGGTTGTTGCCGAAAGCGCTCAGATTTTTGGAGCGGTAGTTCAGTTGGTTANNGTTCGAGTCCCGTCCGCTCCGCCAACATCGAAAAAAGCGAACGCGGGTTCGCTTTTTTCTTTTGTGTGCGCCGCGAGGCGTACACATCACCGCCATTTCGGGCGACAATTGTCCTTTATCATCGCAGTCAGAGACACTATCCATATGCTGGAAGCCATACGTAAGCGGTCCCAGGGCTGGTTTGCCAAGATCATCCTGGCCTTGATCACCATTCCTTTCGCGTTGTGGGGTATCGATGCCTATTTCAGCACCGGCGGCGGCAACGAGGTGATTGCCGAAGTCGGTGATTCCGGCATAACCCGCCAGGCCTATACCGACATGCTCAAGGAGCAGGCGGACCGCATGCGCCAGTCGATGGGGACCAATTTCGACCCGTCCATGACCGAAAGCGCAGAGTTCCGCGAGCAGGTGATGCAGGCGATGACGGAAGAGGAGGCAATGATGCAGGAAGCTCTGGCCGCAGGTCTGCAGGTGACGGATGCGCAAATCGCATCGATCCTGCAGCGGCTGCCGCCGTTCCAGGAAGACGGCAAGTTTTCGCCCGAGCGCTACAAGCGCGTGCTCGCCCAGCGCGGCTTTACGCCGGCCTATTTCGAATATCAACTGCGGCGCGACATTGTCCTGGATATGCTGCGCCAGCCGGTCGTGGCGGGCGCCTTGCTGTCGGCTACTTCCGCCGAACTGGTCACGAAAATCGCCGGCCAGCGTCGCGAGGTGTCCTGGCACGAAATCAGGCCGGCTGAAGTCGCCAGCCAGGTGAATGTCGCCGACAAGGACATCCAGGCCTATTACGATGCGCACAAGACCGAACATGTCGAGCCGGAGGCGGTGCGCGTCGAGTACGCGATCCTGTCGCTGGACGAGCAGGCCAAATCCATCGAACTCAGCGAGAAGGACGTCCAGGATTTCTATGCGGCGAATGCCGCCTCGCTCGGCCCCCCGGAAGAGCGCAGCGCCAGCCACATCCTGATTGCCGCGCCACAGGAGGATGCCGGGGCGCGCAAGCAGGCCAAGGCCAAGGCGGAGGCGCTGTTCGCAGCCCTGCAGAAGGCGCCGGCGAGCTTTGCCGATGTCGCCAAGCGCGAGTCGCAGGACGAGGGCTCGGCGGCCCAGGGCGGCAGTCTGGGCAGTTTTGGCCGCGGCATGATGGTGAAACCTTTCGAGGAAGCGGTGTTTGCCATGAAGCCGGGCGAGATGCGCGTGGTGGAAACCGAGTTTGGCTACCACCTCATCCGCCTCGACGGGGTGCAGGGCAAAACGCCGCCGCTGGCCTCTGTGCGGAGCCAGATCGAGAACGAACTGCGCAGGCAGCAGGCGCAAAGGCAGTACGCCGAGGCGGCGGAGAATTTCAGCAATATCGTCTATGAGCAGGCCGACAGCCTCAAGCCCGCGGCTGATGCGCTCAAGCTCTCCATACGCACATCCGAATGGATGACGCGACAAGGCCTGCCTGCCGAGCCCTTCAATTCCGCCAAGCTGCTCGATGCAATTTTCGCGGCAGATGTCATCAAGAGCCGCCAGAACGTCGAGCCCGTCGAGATCGGCCGCGAAAGCATGGTGGCGGCACGCGTGATCGATCACCGTCCGGCCAGGCAAAAGCCGATTGCCGAAGTTGCCGCGGATATCCGCGAACGGCTGATGGCGGAACAAACCGCGAGCCTGGCCGCGAAAATTGGGCAATCGCGGATTGCCGAACTCAACCAGGGCAATGAGCCGGCAGGCCTTGGCTGGTCGGCGTTCAAGGTGATCGGGCGCCAGCAACCGGAAGGGCTGGACGCCAAGACGGTGCAGGCGATCATGCGCGCCGACGCCTCCAGATTGCCGGCCTATGTCGGCACTCCCGCGCCAGATGGCGGTTATCGCATCATGCGGGTGACGCGCGTGATCGAGGGCGCGGCCGGCGAACCCATGCTGCGCGCCGCCGTCGACAACGGCCTGCGCCAGACTTATGCGCGCGCGGATGCGGTTGCCCAGCTGGAGCTCGCCAAGGCTGCGCAAAAGATCGAGATCAAGCCTGGCGTCCTGGAAAAGAAGCAGTGATCTCGGGCGTGCCCGGCAAAAAATAAACGCGCCCTTGGGCGCGTTTTTTATTCGTGTCGGAGGGCGGGCTCAGGTCTCAGCGCCGGCCGTGGTGTTGAAGCCCGCGTCCACGTAGGTGATCTCGCCGGTGATGCCGGAAGCGAGGTCGGACAGCAGGAATGCGGCGGCATTGCCGACTTCTTCGATGGTGACGTTGCGCCGTAGCGGTGCGTTCTTGGCGACGATGTCCAGCTTGTCGTTGAAATTGGCGATGCCGCTGGCGGCAAGCGTCCTGATCGGGCCTGCGGAAACCGCATTCACGCGGATGCCGCGCGGGCCCAGGCTTTGCGCCATGTAATACACGCCAGATTCCAGACTGGCCTTGGCCAGGCCCATGACGTTGTAGTTGGGCACCGAGCGGACGGCGCCCAGGTAGGAAAGCGTCAGCAGGGCGGCATTTCTGCCTTCCATCATCGGCAGCGCCGCCTTGGCCAGAGCGGCGAAGCTGTAGGAACTGATGTCGTGGGCGATGCGGAAGTTTTCCCGCGTCACCGCGTCCAGGTAATCGCCGGCAAGCGCCTGCTTGGGGACGAAGGCGACGGAATGCACGAGACCGTCGAGACCGTCCCATTTTCTTGCCAGTTCGGCGAAGACTGCCTCGATCTCTTCGTCGCTGGAAACATCGCATGGCAGGGCGATGTCGGAGCCGAATTCCCTGGCGAATTCGATCACCCGATCCTTGGCGCGGTCGCCCTGGTAGGTGAAGGCGAGCTCGGCGCCCTCGCGTTTGCAGGCGCCGGCGATGCCGTAGGCGATGGAACGGTTGCTGATCAGTCCGGTGATGAGGATTTTTTTCCCGGCGAGAAAGCCCATGTCTAATCCTTGCAGCTGAAAACGATAGCCGAATTATACGCCGACAAGCCGGCCAGCCTTGATACACTATCCGCCCATGCGCAACTGGATATTCGCCCTCCTGCTGCCTGCCTTGCTTTCTGGCTGCGACGAAGCCTGGAACAATCCTTATCCGCAGGAGGACGCGGGTTCGAACACGCTTTACACGGTGTTCGAGGAGCGCCCCAAGCACCTGGATCCTGCGCGTTCCTACAGCAGCAACGAGGTCGAATTCACCGGCCAGATCTACGAACCGCCGCTGCAATACCATTTCCTGAAACGCCCCTACGCGCTGGAGCCGCTGACCACCGAAGGCATGCCGGCGGTGCGCTTCTGGGATGCGGCGGGCCGCGAACTGCCAGCCGGCAGCCCGCCTGAAACGATCGCCCGCACCACCTACGACATCAGCATTCGCCCCGGCATCCGCTACCAGCCGCATCCCGCTTTCGCCGTCCTGCCGGACGGCAAGCCGCGCTATTTCGGACTCGCTGCACAAGACATCGAGGCCATCGGCACGCTGGGCGATTTCGAATACACCGGCAGCCGCGAACTGACGGCCGAGGACTACGTGTACGAGATCAAGCGCCTGGCCAGCCCGCGGCTCAACTCGCCGATTTTCGGCCTGATGAGCGAATACATCGAGGGCCTGGACGAGCTCAACAGGCGCCTGGTGCAGGCAGGCAAGGGGTTGTCCAAGGACGCCTGGCTCGACCTCAGGCCGCACGATTTTCCCGGCGCGCAGGCCACGGGGAAATACAGCTTCCGCATCACCCTGAAAACGCACTACCCGCAGTTCATCTACTGGCTGGCGATGCCGTTTTTCGCGCCCATCCCGTGGGAGGCCGAGCGTTTCTACGCCCAGCCCGGCATGGCCGAGCGCAACCTCAACCTGGACTGGTTCCCGGCCGGCACCGGGCCCTTCATGCTGAGCGAGAACGATCCAAACCGCCGCATGGTGCTGGCGCGAAACCCCAATTTCCATGGCGAGACCTACCCGGTCGAGGGCGAGGCGGGCGATGCCGCAAAGGGCCTGCTGGCGGATGCCGGCAAGCCGTTGCCGCTGATCGAGCGCGCGGTCTTCACCCTGGAGAAAGAGGACATTCCGCAGTGGAACAAATTCCTGCAGGGCTATTACGACGCCTCCGGCATCAGCTCGGACAACTTCGACCAGGCCGTGCAGTTTTCGCCCGAGGGCGAAGCCGATCTCACGCCGGACATGAAGGACAAAGGCATACGCCTGGTGACTGCGGTCGCCACGTCGAACCGTTACATGGGTTTCAACATGAAGGACCCGCTGATCGGCCAGGCCGGCGGCGAGGCCGCGCGCAAGCTGCGCCAGGCCATTTCCATCGCCGTGGATTACGAGGAATTCATCTCCATTTTTCTCAACGGCCGCGGCATCGCTGCGCAAGGCGCACTGCCGCCCGGCATTTTCGGCTATCAAGAAGACCACAACCCGGTTGTCTATGCCGGCCCAGGCAAACGCCGCAGCCTCGCGGAGGCAAAACGGCTGCTGAATGAGGCCGGCTACCCCAACGGCCGCAACGCCAAAACCGGCGAACCGCTGGTGCTGTATTTCGACACCGCTGCCACCGGCCCCGACGCCAAGTCGCGGCTCGACTGGCTGATCAAGCAGTTCCGCAAGCTCGACATCCAGCTGGTGATCCGCGCCACCGACTACAACCGCTTCCAGGACAAGATGCTGCGCGGCAATGCGCAGATCTTCGAGTGGGGCTGGAATGCGGACTATCCCGATCCAGAGAATTTCCTGTTCCTGCTCTATGGACCCAATGCCAAGGCCGGCAGGAACGGCGAGAACGCCGCCAATTATGGCAACCCGGAATTCGATCGCCTGTTCGCGCAGATGAAGGGCATGGCCAACGGCCCCGAGCGCCAGCAGGTCATCGACCGCATGACCGCCATCCTGCGCGAGGATGCGCCCTGGCTGTTCGGCTTCTTTCCCAAGGGATTCAGCCTGCAGCATGCCTGGGTCGGCAACGTGAAGCCCAACCTCATGGCCAACAACACGCTCAAGTACCGGCGCATCGATGCCGCGTTCAGGGAGCGGAGCAGGGCAGAGTGGAACCGCCCGGTGCTGTGGCCGCTCGGCGTGGGCGCGATCGCCTTGCTGGCCCTGGTCTGGCCGGCCTGGCGGCAATACCGCAGGCACGAGGAAGGCCGCGCATGATCCGCTACATCCTGCGCCGACTGCTGTATGCCATTCCGATCCTGATCGGCGTGAACATCATTACCTTCTTCCTGTTCTTCGTGGTCAACACGCCCGACAACATGGCGCGCATCCATCTGGGCGTGAAGCACGTCACGCCCGAGGCGATCGAACAGTGGAAGGCCGAGCATGGCTACGACAAGCCGCTGTTCCTCAACCGCGAGCAGGGCGGGCTCGAGTCGGTGACCGACACCCTGTTCGTCGACCGTTCGCTCAAGCTGTTCAGCCTGGAGTTCGGCAAGGCCGACGACGGCCGCGACATCGCGCGCGACATCAGGACGCGCATGTGGCCGTCGCTGGCGATCGCGCTGCCGGTGTTC
The DNA here is from genome assembly GCA_002421825.1 of Thiobacillus sp. UBA6205. GTDB lineage: Bacteria > Pseudomonadota > Gammaproteobacteria > Burkholderiales > Thiobacillaceae > UBA6918. Next base: position 23,743 of record DISR01000089.1, read on the forward strand.
GTCATCGGCCTCATGGCCAACGTCACCGCCGCGCTGCTGATGATTTTCTATCGCGGCACGCGGCTCGAATATGCCGGCGTGGTCGGGCTGATCGCGCTGATGTCGATTTCCAGCCTGTTCTACATCATCGCCGGCCAGTATTTCGTCGCCAGGCTGTGGCAGTGGCTGCCGATCTCGGGCTACGGCGGCGGCATCGACGCCTTCAAGTTCATCCTGCTGCCGGTGCTGGTGTCGGTGGCGGCGGGTCTGGGAAGCGGGGCGCGCTGGTACCGTACCATCTTCCTCGAGGAAATCGGCAAGGACTACGTGCGCACCGCGCGCGCCAAGGGGTTGTCGGAACTGCGCGTGCTGTTCCGCCATGTGCTGAAGAACGGCATGATCCCCATCCTCACCGGCGCGGTGGTGGTGCTGCCGCTCTTGTTCACCGGCAGCCTGGTGACGGAGTCCTTCTTCGGCATTCCCGGCCTCGGCAGCTACACCATCGACGCCATTCGCGCGCAGGATTTCGCCATCGTGCAGTCCATGGTGTTTCTTGGCTCGGCGCTCTACATCCTCGGCCTGCTGCTGACCGACCTTTCCTACACCCTGGTCGACCCGCGGGTGAAGCTGGCATGAGCTTCCAGCCGGTCATCCTCTGGACGGACGCCCTCGTCTGGCTGCTGGTGCTGGCCTGCATGGGCTTCGCCTGGCACATCGCGCGCACCCCGGCATTGCGCGCCTCCTGGCACAAGGTCCTGGTGCGACCCATGGGCATGTCGTCGCTGGCCGTGCTGGCGCTGTTCGTGCTGCTCGGCCTGGCCGACAGCCTGCATTATCGCGACAGGCTGGACAACGGCCAGCTCGACGTGGAGGTGAAGAGCGTGCTGGATATCGCGCTGGCGCCGCTCACCGCGCATCCGGAACGCACGTATTCCGCGCCGCTGGCCACCCATGCCCAGTCCCGTGAAACCGTCGAGAGGCCGGACGGCAGCGTCGTGCGCGAAGCGCCGCGCCTGCAGTTCGGCGGCGCACACCTGGCCGATCCCGAAAAAGACTGGCTGGGCGATGTGCTGGCGCGCGGGGCAAAGGGCCTCATGCTGGGCCTGTTCGCGAGCCTGCTATGCGTCGGGCTGCTGGCGCTCATCCTGTCCACGCTGTGGCGCTGCACTTTCGCGGCGGCGCTTGCGCGCCTGCGGCTGCCGCAGAACGGCGATCTTGCCTGGCGCAGCCTGGTGCTGACGTTCGCGCTGCTGTTGCTCGCCACGGGCGTCGTCGCCAGCCTGGCCGGCGGCTACCATGTGATGGGCACCGACAAGGTGGGGCAGGACGTGCTCTACCAGACCCTGAAAAGCATACGCACGGGTCTGGTGATCGGCACGCTGACGACATTGGTGACCCTGCCGGCGGCCATCGGCCTCGGGCTCCTGGCCGGCTACTTCCGCGGCTGGATGGATGACGCCATCCAGTTCGTGTACACCACGCTCAATTCCATTCCCTGGGTGCTGCTGGTGGCGGCCGCGGTGCTGATCGTGCAGGTGTTCATCGAGCAGAACGAGGCCAGCTTCTCCTCGGTGGCCGAGCGTGCCGACGTGCGCCTGCTGGCGCTGTGCGTCATCATCGGCCTCACCGGCTGGACCGGGCTGGCGCGGCTCTTGCGCGCCGAGACCCTGAAGTTGCGGGAACTGGATTACGTCACCGCGGCGCGCGCTTTTGGGGTAAGCGGCCCGCGCATCCTGTTGCGCCACATCCTGCCCAACGTGCAGCACCTCATCCTGATTTCGGTGGTGATGGATTTCTCCGGCCTGGTGCTGGCCGAGGCCATCCTGTCCTATGTCGGTGTCGGCGTCGATCCGGTGATGAACAGCTGGGGCAACATGATCAATGCCGCGCGCCTGGAACTCGCCCGCGAGCCCGTCGTGTGGTGGCCGCTGCTCGCCGCCTTCAGCTTCATGTTCGCGCTGGTGCTGGCGGCCAATCTGTTCGCCGACGTGGTGCAGGATGCATTTGACCCGCGTAGCGGTGTCAAACATTCGGACGACCCGCGCAGCGGCGTCAAACATTCGGACGACTCGCGCAGCGGCGTCAAGCATACGAATAACCCGCGCGCAGCGGGGACGGAGGGCCAGGCATGAGCCTGCTCGAAATCGACGATCTCAGCGTGCGCATCGGCGACGTCGCCCCGGTGGACGGCGTGAGTTTCAGCATCGATGCCGGCGAAACCTATGCCCTGCTGGGCGAATCCGGTTCGGGCAAATCCATGACCGCGCTTGCGCTCATGCGCCTGCTGCCGGCGGGCGGCCGCATCGTCGGCGGACGCGTCAGCTTCGGCGGCCAGGTCCTGGGCGAACTGCCCGAGTCGCAAATGCGCACCCTGCGCGGGCGCGGCATGGCGATGATTTTCCAGGAGCCGCAAACTTCGCTCAACCCGGTCATGACCATAGGCGAGCAGGTTGCCGAGGCCTTGCCGCCGGGCATGTCGCGCAACGAGCAAAGAAACGAAGTCATCCGGCTGCTGGACGAAGTCGGCATTCCCGATCCCGCTCTCCGCGTGCACGGCTATCCGTTCGAACTGTCCGGTGGCCAGAAGCAGCGCGTCATGATCGCCCAGGCCCTGGCCGGAAACCCGAAACTGCTGATCGCCGACGAGCCGACCACGGCGCTCGACGTCACCCTGCAGGCGCAGATCCTGCAGCTCATCAAACGGCTGGCGCGCGAGCGCGGCATGGCGCTGCTGCTGATCACGCACGACCTCGGCGTGGCGCGGCACATGGCCGACCGCGTCGGCATCCTGTACGCGGGGCAACTGGTCGAGAATCTTCCGGTCGACAGCGAGCGAGGCCTGGAGCGCGCCTTCCATCCCTATACGCGCAAGCTGATGGCGGCTGTGCCCAGCCTCGAACGCGCCGGGGAGCGGCTCGCAGCCATCCCCGGCCGCGTGCCGCCGCTGAACCAGGCATTCGTCGGCTGCCGTTTTGCCGACCGCTGCGCCCATGCCTTCGAGCCATGCGCGGCGAACGTGCCCGATTGGACCCGGTTGGGCGAAGGACACGCGGTGCGCTGCCATCTTGCGTCGCTGCCGCAAGCCGTGCGCACGGCCGAAACGGCGGAGGCGCTGCAAATCGCCGAGCCGGGGCAGGCGTCCGTGCTAAGCGTGCGCGACCTGGCCGTGACCTTCACCCAGCGTACCGGCCAGCTGTTCGGCAAGAAGCGCATCCAGGCGGTGGACGGCATCAGCTTCGAACTGAATGCCGGCGAGACCCTGGCCCTGGTGGGCGAGTCCGGCTGCGGCAAAACCACGGCAGCAAAGGCCATACTCGGGCTGACGCCGCTCAGTGCAGGCGAGGTGGCGCTGGATGGGCAAAGCGTCAGCGGGCTTCCCGAACGCGCTTTCAAGCCTTACCGGCGCCTGGCGCAAATCGTTTTCCAGGACCCCTACAGCTCGCTCAATCCGCGCATGCGGGTAGGCGATATCCTGCAGGAAGGCATGGCCGCGCTGTCGGTGGGCGAGGCCGGCCGGCGCCACGAGAGTATCGCCGCCTTGCTGGAAAAGGTCGGTCTGGCCCCGGATGCGGTCAACCGCTATCCGCACGAATTTTCCGGCGGCCAGCGCCAGCGCATTGCCATCGCGCGGGCGCTGGCGGTAAGGCCCAAGCTTCTGATCTGCGACGAGCCGACTTCGGCATTGGACGTGTCGGTGCAGGCGCAGATACTCAACCTGCTGGCGGACTTGCAGCGCGAGGAGGGGCTGGCCATGCTGTTCATCACCCACAACCTCGCGGCCGTGGGCTATCTGGCGCACCGCGTGGCGGTGATGAAAGCCGGCAGGATCGTGGAACTCGGCGCCACCCGCGACATCCTCACGAGGCCGCAGCACCCCTATACGCAGGGCCTGCTGGCGTCGGTCGTGTAGCGAGGATTGGTGCTTAACTGCGCTTGATGGTGAGCTGCTTGCCGGCCTGCAACTGGCTGCTGCGCAGCCTGTTCCAGGTCTTGAGCTCGGAGACGGAAACCTTGAAGCGGTTGGCGATCGAGTACAGCGTGTCGCCGCGGCGGACGGTATAGCGGGTGCTGCCGGCGGACTTGCCCGAGGTCGAGGCCAACTGCACGGACGGCGCGCCCGATGTGGCCGGGCTGACCACGAGACGCTGGCCGGCCCTGAGCCTGGACGACTTGAGCTGGTTGAATCGCTTGAGGTTGGCGACGCTGACGCGATACTTGCTGGCAAGCTGGCCGAGCGTCTCGCCCCTGCGCACGACATGGTGTTTTGCCGGGGTGCCGGTCGCCTGCTTCGCATCCGCCTCGGCTTCCTGCCAGGTGGCGGCAGGCAGCTCGCTTTCCTCGGTATTGTTGAGCGGAGCGAGGATTACCTGGTCCTTGACGAGGCGTCCGTTGCGCAAGTGCAGCTGGTTGTGATCGGCGATGCGCTCTGGCGTGGTGCCGAACTGCTCGGCGATTTCGGCGACGCTCATGCCTTTCCTGGCGGTAACCGGCTCCCAGCTGTCCCACTCCCCGCTGTCCAGGTTGGACTGGAAGACTTCAGCATGCTCGACCGGCACCAGCACGGAGACTTCGCTGCCGGCCTTGATGAGCTTGCGCGGGAAGGCGGGGTTGAGGGAGAGGAATTCGTCCACGCCAAGGCCGGCCAGGCGCGCGGCGGAATTTACGTCCATGGCGCCGGCATTGAGCGACACCCGGGTGAAGTAGGGCGCGTTGGGAATGTCGATCAGTTCGACGCCGAAGCTTTCGGGCTCGAGCACCAGCTGCTTGATCGCCATCAGCTTGGGCACGTAATGGCGGGTTTCCGGCGGCAGCGGCAGGCTCAGGTAATCGGTGGGCTTGCCCTGCGCGGCGTTCTTCTTGATGGCGCGCGAGACACAGCCTTCGCCGCAGTTGTAGGCCGCCAGGGCCAGCTCCCACGAACCGAAATCGCCATGCAGCTTTTCCAGGTAATCGAGCGCGGCCTGGGTGGCGGCCGTCACGTCGCGGCGGCCGTCATACCAGGTGTTTTGCTTGAGGCCGAAATTCTTGCCGGTGGACGGGATGAACTGCCAGATGCCCGCCGCGTGCGAACGCGAATAAGCCTGGGGGTTGAAGGCGCTTTCCACCATGGGCAGGAGCGCGATTTCCATCGGCATGCCGCGTTTCTGCACTTCCTCGACGATGTGGTACAGATAGCGGCGCGAACGGTCCAGCATGCGCGCGACATAATCGGGGCGCTTGGCGTACCAGTCGGCATGCACCTTGATCAGGGGCGAATCGAGCTCTTCGAGTTGCAGGCCGGCGCGAAGTCGGTCCCAAAGGTTTTCCGTCTCTTCGCCGAGGGGGGCGGCAGGGGAGGAGTGGCTGTCGCTGTAGGCCAGCTGCATCTCCTGCGCGCTGTATGCCATCGGCGACAACAGGCCGATGGAAACGGCAAGTGATGCAATCAGACGCAGGCGCAAAACGTACACCTCAAACAGGGTTATTTCGTGAAGGCCCAATGCTATGTCCATGAGTCTGCAAGGTCAACCTTGCATATTGCTCAAAAGCCATCCTTGGCCTGGCGCAGCACGGCAAATACTTCAACGGCATCGCGGGGCGGGCGCTTGAGCCGGGTTTCCGCCGCATGCACCAGGTCCGGCTTGTTGCAGCGCAGGAAGGGGTTGGTCGCTTTTTCCAGCGCCATGGTCGACGGCAGGGTGGGCCGGCCCGCCTTGCGCAGTTGCTGGTCGTGTTTTTCCCGCTCGAGCAGCGCCGGGTTTCTGCCGTCCACGCTCCTGGCGAAGCGTATGTTGCCCAAGGTGTATTCGTGCGCGCAGAAAACCTGCGTCTCGTCAGGCAGTTGCGCAAGCCTGTTCAGGCTCGCTGCCATCATGGCAGGCGTGCCTTCGAACAGGCGGCCGCAGCCGCAGGCGAACAGGGTGTCGCCGCAGAACAGCCTGCCGCCGCCATAGTAGGCGACATGGCCGAGCGTGTGCCCCGGGGTGGCGATGACGCTGAATTGCAGTTTGGGGTTCGCGATGGTGATGGTGTCGCCGTCCGCCACGGCCTCGGTCAGGGCGGGGATGTTTTCCCGTGCCGGTCCGCAGATGCGCGGGCGGTAGCGGGCAGCGAGGTCGGACAGGCCGCCGACATGATCGCCATGGTGATGAGTGACTAGAATGGAAGTCAGATTGAGGCCGCGGGATTCAAGAAATTCGATGCAGGGTGCCGCATCGCCGGGGTCGACCAGCACGGCGTCGCGCGCATCGTGCAGCACCCAGATATAATTGTCATTGAAGGCGGGAATGGGGGTGACAGTCAGCATGGGATGGGGACAGCGGTGAAAGCTTCGATAATCAGTCCGGAATGGTTCGCCAGCCCGCTCGGGCATTATCTGCTCGAGCGCGAAGAGGCTTATTATGACCGCGTCGTGGCCGACATATTCGGTTTTTACGCGGTGCAGATCGGCCTGACCCAGTTCGACTTCCTGCGCAACAGCCGCATACCCGGCAGGATACATTGCGGCCAGGGCGCGCCGGCGCAAGTGCTGGCCGAGCCGATGTTCCTGCCCTTCGAAAGCCAGTCGGTCGATCTCCTGCTCATGCCGCATGTGCTCGAATACACCGACCACCCCCATCAGGTCCTGCGCGAGGCGGAAAGAGTCCTGCGCCCGGAAGGCCGTCTGCTGCTCTCGGGCTTCAATCCGCGCAGCCTGTGGGGCGTGACCCGGATGCTCAAGGGCCATGAGAAGGGATTCCCCTGGAATGGCCATTTCCTCAACATGCCCCGGGTCAAGGACTGGCTCGAACTGCTCGGCTTCGAACTCTCCGCGGGCAGCATGTGCTGCTATCGCCCGCCGATCAACAAGGACAACTGGTTGAAGCGCTTCCGCTTCATGGAGCCTGCCGGCGACCGCTGGTGGGCGATGGGCGGTGGCGTCTACTTCCTGCAGGCGATCAAGCGCGTGCACGGCATGCGCGTGCTGACGCCGGCCTGGAAAAATTCAGCCGCTCCCGTGGCAGCCCCGTCGCTCGCGGCGCGCAACGTGCACAATCTCGCCCATTACCGGACGCGGCGTGGAAAACACTGACTGGGTGGACGCCTATACCGACGGCGCCTGCAAGGGCAACCCGGGGCCGGGCGGCTGGGGTGTGCTTCTGGTCTACGGCGATCACCGCAAGGAATTGCACGGCGGCGAGGCGCATACGACCAACAACCGCATGGAACTGCAGGCCGTGATCGAGGCGCTGAAAAGCCTCAAGCGGCCGAGCCATGTTCGCGTCCACACCGATTCGCAGTACGTGCACAAGGGCATCAGCGAATGGCTGGCGGGCTGGAAGCGCAAGGGCTGGAAAACCGCGGACGGCAAGCCCGTGAAGAACCAGGACCTGTGGCAGGAACTCGAAGCCCAGTCGGCCAGGCACAAGGTCAAATGGCATTGGGTGAAGGGTCATGCCGGCCATCCCGGCAACGAATCCGCCGACCGGCTGGCGAACATGGGCGTGGAAGGATTGAGGGGATAGGAACAAATTGCGACAAATCATCCTGGATACTGAAACCACCGGACTGGACCCCAGGCAGGGCCACCGGGTCATCGAAATCGCCGGGGTAGAAATGCTGAACCGCCGCCTGACCGGCGCTCATTTCCACCGCTACCTCAATCCCGACCGCGACATCGAAGAAGGCGCCTTGCAGGTGCACGGCATCACGCGCGAGTTCCTGCAGGACAAGCCGCGCTTCGGGGACATTGCCGCGGAATTCATCGAGTTCCTGCAAGGGGCGGACCTCATCATCCACAATGCCCCCTTCGATACGGCCTTTCTCAATGCCGAGCTGGCGCTGCACGGCATGGAAGAACTGAACAGCCATTGCGGCGAGGTGGTCGACACGCTGCTGATGGCGCGGAACCTGCACCCGGGCCAGCGCAACAGCCTCGATGCCCTGTGCAAGCGCTATGGCGTGGACAATTCCACTCGCACCCTGCACGGGGCCCTGCTGGACTGCGAACTGCTCGCACAGGTCTACCTTTCCATGACGCGCGGCCAGGAAACCCTGATCATGGAACCTTCAGGTACGGCCGGCGCCCTGGCGCGGGCGGCCATGAACAAGCAAAGGCCGCGCCCCTTGCCCGCGCCACTGCCCGAGGAGGATCTGGCCGCGCACGATGCCCTGTTGAGGCGAGTCGACAAGGAAAGCGGCGGCACCTGTCTGTGGCTGAAAGAGCAAGCGGACTGAGTTGCTGATCGTTCCCTTCATCTCCCGCTTGCGGCGCCGGTTCGGGCGGCCGCCGTTGGCCGGCCTTGTCGTGCTGGCAGCCCTTTCCTGCGTGTCAGCGCAGGGCGCGGTCGTGGCCGTCGTGCTTTCGGACGATACGGCGCCCTATCAGGAGGCGACCGCAGCCGTCGAGGCCGCATTGAGGCCGGGCCACACGGTCGTCCGCGTGCAGGCCGGCAAGCTCGCCATCAGCGGCGGCGCCCTGTCGCGGGCAAGCGTCATCGTCACGGTAGGGGTCAAGGCAGCCGACCTGATTGCCGCGCAGGGCGGGACGACGCCGGTGCTTGCCGTGCTGGTGACGGAAGACTGGTACCAAAGCCGGGGCAGGACCAGGCTGGGTTCCGGAGGGCGCAGCGTCGGTGCAGTGGTGCTGGAACAGCCCTTGTCGCGCCAGTTGCGGCTGATTCGCAGCGCTTTCCCCGCGGCGGGGAAGATCGGTGTCGTGGTCAGCCCCAGGAATGCCGGCATGCTTGAGACCATGCAGGCTGCGGCCGAAGCGGAAGGGCTCGTGCTGGTGGGAGCGGTGGCCGAATCCGAAACCGCGCTGCTGCCGACCCTGGTGAACGTGCTTAAGGAAGCCGACCTTTTGCTGGCCGTGCCGGATGCCGAAGCGCTCAACCGCAATACCGTGCAAAGCGTGCTCATGACGACCTATCGCTATCGCGATCCCATGGTGGGTTATTCGCAGGCGCTTTCGCGTGCAGGCGCACTGGTTTCGCTGTATTCCTCGCCGGAGCAGGTCGGGCGCCAGGCCGGAGAACTGACGGCCAGGGTGCTGAACGGCAGCAAGCTGCCAGGCCTGCAGTGGCCCAGGTATTTTTCCGTTTCGGTCAACGAGCACGTTGCGCGCTCCCTGGGAATCGATGTGCCGGCGGAAGAAGCCTTGCTGAACGGATTGGGAGGCGGCAATGATTAAGACCGGCATTCGCGCGCGGGTGTTCTGGCTGTCGATCGTGCCGGTGATGCTGATCAGTTCGGCATTGATGGGCTATATGGCCTTCACGCGGGTGCAGGAGCAGGAAGAATCGCTCATTGAGCGCGGCGCCGCCACCGTGCGCCACCTGGCGCCGGCCGTCGAGTACGGCGTGATTTCCGGCAATCCGGAGATTCTTGCGCCCTTGCTCTTGTCGGCCACACGGGAGCCCGACGTGAAAGGCGTGACCATTTTCGATGCCGGGGGGGCGCCCCTGACCCATGCAGGCCGGATTCTCTGGGGCAGAATGCCCCCCGGCTACATGGTCATAGAAGGTGTCGGGCGCATGGAAATGGAAGGGTCGCTGGTGTTTTTTGCGCCCGTTCAGCGTACCGTCGTCACGACCGACGATTTCCAGATGCCGGAAGAGGGCAATACGCCCTATTTGAGGCAAAACGCCGGATGGGTAAGCCTGGAGCTATCCAAGGAAAACCTCTTCAAGAGCCAGTGGCAGATCATCTGGCAAAGCACGGCCATCCTTCTGGTCGGCCTGCTCTTCAGCGCCTTGCTTGGCTGGCGGCTTGGCCGCCATATCACCCGTCCCATCCTGTCGCTGGCAAGGTCAGTGGAGCGCATCGGCGAGGGGCGCCTGACCGAACGCGTGGCCTCGATCGGTGCCGGCGATGAATTCGGCATCCTCGAGCGGGGCATCAACCACATGGCCGGCAGTTTGCAGGCGGCGCACGAGCAGATGCAGGAGCGCATCGACCAGGCCACCGCGCGCCTGGTCTACCAGGCCAATCACGACGCGCTGACCGGACTGGTCAACCGCAATGAGTTCGAACACCGCCTGAGCAAGGCGATCGCTTCCTCCAACCAGCATGGCAGGACGCATGCCCTGTGCTACATGGATCTCGACCAGTTCAAGGTCATCAACGACACCTGCGGCCATGCCGCGGGCGACGAGTTGCTGCGCCAGGTTGCGCTGATGTTGAAGGATCTGCTGCGGGAGCGCGACACGCTGGCCAGGCTGGGCGGGGACGAGTTTGCGCTGCTGCTGGAGAATTGCGACCTCAAGGACGCCTCCGAGGTTGCCGAGGCCTGCCGCAACGTAATCAGGCAGTTCCGCTTCAAGTGGGACAACCGCCTCTTCAACATCGGTGTCAGCATCGGGCTGGTGATGGTAGAGCAGGGCTCGGGCTCGATGGCCGACTTGCTGTCCGCTGCCGATGCAGCCTGTTACGTGGCCAAGGACCGGGGCCGCAACCAGGTGCACGTCTACCAGCTTGCCGACATCGACATGTCGCGCCATCGCGGCGAGATGCAGTGGGTGGCGCGCATCCACAAGGCGCTGGAGGACAACATGCTCAGGCTGTACTGGCAGGAGATCCAGCCAGTCAGCGAGCAGAATGCCGCAGCCTGCCACATCGAGATCCTCATGCGCATGCTGGACGACGATGGCAACGTCATCCTGCCCATGGCCTTCATCCCGGCAGCGGAAAGATACGGGCTGATGCCAAGCCTGGATCGCTGGACGATAGAAAGCGTCATCAAAGCCTGCGGCAGCACGATTGCCGAGCGCTTCCAGATCGCACGCAAGGACTGCATGTTCGCCATCAACCTTTCAGGTGTTTCCCTGAAGAACCGGGAATTCAGGAACTGGCTGCAGGACACGCTCAAGGACAGGCCGGGGCTCGGCGAACTGCTGTGTTTCGAAATCACCGAGACGGCCGCGATCGGCGACCTGGTGACCATCAACGACTTCATTGCCGAACTGAAGGCCTTCGGCTGCCGCTTTGCCCTGGATGATTTCGGCAGCGGCCTGTCGTCCTTCGGCTATCTCAAGAACCTGAAAGTCGACTATCTCAAGATCGACGGCGCCTTCGTGCAGGACATGGCCAAAGATGCGCTCGACTACTCGATGGTGGAGGCGATCAACCGCATCGGCCGCAACGTCGGCATCAAGACCGTGGCGGAATACGTGGAATCGAAGGAGGTGCTGGACTGCCTGCGCGAGATCGGCATCGATTATGTGCAGGGCGATTACCTGCACAGGCCCGAACCGTTCGCCGGCCTGATCGCCAGGCTCAGGCGCGTCGGCTTGCAGTGACGCTGAATCCCGCCTCGGCCAAGGCCTGGGCGAGTTTTTCCGGGTCGGCGAGGGCGGCGTCGTAACTGACCGTGGCCTGAGGGGGCACCAGGGTCACGCTGGCTTGCTGTACGCCGGGAACGGCCTGCAATACACGGGTCACGCTGTTTACGCAGCCGCCGCAGCTCATGCCGGAGAGGGTCAGGATGATTTCGCTCATGTTGGCTCCACCGTTTTTTCCGATAGCGCCGAGTTTATACGTTTTTACTTGCGCGGGCGCTTGCGCACCGCTTCCTTGGCGGTGTCGATCAGGCGGTCGGCCACCAGCACGCTGTTGACCTCGAACGTGCCGCTGTCGATGGCGCGCTTGATCGCGGCGATCTTGGCCGCATCGGAGATGTCCAGCTTGGCGAGCTCGGCTTCGAGTTCGCGCAACTGGCTGGTGGAGGCCGCAAGCTGCAGTTTGTCGACGCCGGGACCGGCAGGCCTGGACGTCTTGCGAACACCGGCGCCCTGCGTGCCGGTAACATTGTCGTTGCCGCCGATGGCGGAAGGGCGCTTGGTGATTTTCATGGGATATCCCGGCCGGGAAGCCTAGTATCAGTTTCTACTAATTAGGCTTTTCGGCCCTGGCCGGAAAAACTTTAGCCCTTCCCCCATGGATATCGGTTACGAATCAAGACGATACCCCATTGTTCTGACAAGGCCAATTTAAAGCAGATGCGAGGCCATGCCATCGGCCAGTTTGGGCTCGAACCAGGTGGACTTGGGCGGCATGACTTCGTTGGCGTCGGCCACGGCCATCAGATCCTGCATCCGGGTGGGGTGCAGCGACAGGGCCAGCGCCATTTCCCCGCTGTTCACGCGCTTTTCCAGTTCGGCCAGCCCGCGAATGCCGCCGACGAAGTCGATGCGCTTGTCGCGGCGCGGGTCGGCAATTCCCAGCACCGGGGCAATGAGGTTGTTCTGCAGCAGGCTCACGTCCAGACGGCCGACCGGGTCGTTCGGGATCAGGTCCGGCTTGATCGACAGGCGATGCCACATGCCGGCAAGATAAAGGCCGAATTCACCCGGTTTCGTCGGCTTGACAGCCTCCGTAGTGCTTTTGATATCAAAGGCTTGCGCGACTTTTTCAAGGAATGCCTCAGCAGGGAGTCCGTTGAGGTCGGTGATCACGCGGTTGTAGTCGAGGATCTTCATTTCGTGCGCCGGGAAGATCACCGACAGGAAATAGTTGTAGGCTTCTTCGCCGGTATGCGCGGGATTGGCCGCCTTGCGCGAAGCGCAAATCCGGGAAGCCGAAGCCGAGCGGTGGTGGCCGTCGGCGATGTACAAGGCATGCATGGCGTCGAACATCCGGGTGATGGCGGCGATGTCATTGGCATCGCGCATGACCCACAGCGTATGCCGCACGCCGTCGTCAGCCACGGCATCGGCGTCGGGCGTGCCCTGTGCGGTTTTCGCGAGGATGGCGTCGACCTCGGGCTGGTCGGGGTAGGCCAGCAGCACCGGGCCGGTCTGGGCGTTGGTGGTGTCGATCTGGCGCACGCGGTCGTCTTCCTTGTCGGGGCGCGTGAACTCATGTTTGCGGATGCGGTTGGTGTCGTAGTCGGCCACGCTGGCGGCAGCGACGATGCCCGTTTGGACATGTTCGCCCATCTGGATGCGATAGACATAGTAATAAGCCGCTTCGTCCTGCTTCAGCACGCCGGACGCGATCATGGCTTTCAGATTCTCGGCCGCTTTCGCGTACACCTCGGGCGCGTAAGGGTCGGTGCCTTCGGGCAGGTCGATCTCAGGCTTGGAAATGTGCAGGAAGCTGAACGGCTTGCCGGCCGCGCGCACGCGCGCCTCGCTGGTGGAGAGCACGTCATAGGGCGGGGCGATGACTTCATTGGCACGGCCGGGGGCGGGGCGCAGGGCGGGAAAGGGGCGGATCAGGCTCATGTTGAATTCCAGGGGAAAAATTTGGCAAACGCAGGGGTTCAGGCAAAACCTTTTACAAAGAGGACAAGAGGACAGGAGCAAGGCAGGTACGAATTCGGTTTTCCTCTTGTCCTCATGTCCTCCTTGTTCAAAAAATTTTCTGGGGTTTTATGAAAGTTCATCCATCAATTCACTTGCCGCCTTGAGTTTGGCTTCCAGGTCGGGCAAGGGCTTCTGCAGCTTCAGGCGGTCCGGGCCGGCCAGTTTCAGGCCGGCGCGGCTTTGCACCAGAAGCAGGATTTTAACCGGATCGACGGGCGGGTTCTTCATGAATTGCAGCGTCAATCCCTCCGATGTGGCATCCAGGCGGGTGATGCCCAGGGGCTTGGCCAGCAATCTGAGCCGGTGTCCTGCCAGCAGCACCCTGGCCGGCTCCGGCAAGAGGCCGAAGCGGTCGATGAGTTCCTCGCCCAGTTCGGTGATGTCGTCCGCGCTCTTGCAGTTGGCCAGGCGCTTGTAGATGACCAGGCGCTCGTGCACGTCGGCGCAGTAGTCCTCGGTCAACAGGGCAGGCTGATGCAGATTGATTTCCGACACCGCGCCCAGGGGTTCGGCCAGGTCCGGTTCGCGCCCGGCCTTGAGGCTCGCCACCGCTGCGCCCAGCATGTCGTTGTAGAGCGAAAAGCCGATTTCCAGCATGTCGCCGCTTTGCTTCTCGCCCAGCACCTCGCCGGCGCCGCGGATTTCCAGGTCGTGCATGGCGAGGTAGAAGCCCGCGCCCAGGTCTTCCATCATCTGGATGGCTTCGAGGCGTTTTTTCGCCAGCGCGGACAGCGACGCTTCTTCCTCGACCAGCAGGTAGGCGAAAGCCTGGTGGTGCGAACGGCCGACGCGGCCGCGCAACTGGTGCAACTGCGCCAGGCCGAATTTGTCCGCGCGGTTGATGAGGATGGTGTTGGCGGTGGGGATGTCGATGCCGGTTTCGATGATGGTGGTGCAGAGCAGCAGGTCGAAGCGCTGCTGGGTGAAGTCGCGCATCACGTGCTC
>DISR01000089.1:38137-38435 GCA_002421825.1 Thiobacillus sp. UBA6205
GTGCTCCTCGTCGATGATGATGAGGCCCAGGTTCTTGAACACCACGTCTTTCTGGATCAGGCGATGGGTGCCGATGATGATGTCGATGCGGCCCTCGGCCAGTTCCTGCAGGGCGAGCGCTTGTTCCCTGGCGGTGCGGAAGCGGGACAGTTCGGCGATCTTCACCGGCCAGGGCGAGAAACGATCGGCGAAATTCTGGAAGTGCTGCTCGACCAGGAGCGTGGTGGGCGCGAGCAGCGCCACCTGCTTGCCGCCCGCCACCGCGGCGAAGGCGGCGCGCAGGGCGACCTCGGTCTTG
>DISR01000085.1 GCA_002421825.1 Thiobacillus sp. UBA6205
CGAGCTGCGCGCGCTGGAGCTGGAGCTGCTGAAGCGCCAGTTCGCCACCCAGCAGTCGGTGCTGGCGCACGTGCAGGACCACGTGCTGGTGGACGTGGACCAGTTCCACGGCATCGAGATCGAGGAGTTCCCCGCGCAGATCGCGCAGGTGGCGATGTGGCTGATGGACCACCAGATGAACCTGCGCGTGTCCGAGCAGTTCGGCGAGAACGTGGTGCGCCTGCCGCTGAAGAAGTCCGCCACGATCGTCCACGGCAACGCGTTGCGGATGGACTGGAACGAGGTGGTGCCGGCGGAGCGGCTGAGTTTTATCTTGGGGAATCCGCCGTTCATCGGCTCGAAATTGATGGCGCCGGAGCAGCGCGAAGACCTGCTGGCCGTTGCCGGCCCGCTGAAGGGCGCGGGCGTGCTGGATTTCGTCAGCGCGTGGTATCTGAAGGCAGCGCATTACATCGACGGTCACCCCATCCGCGCCGCCTTCGTCTCCACCAACTCCATCACCCAAGGCGAGCAGGTCGGCATCCTGTGGGGCGAAATGTTGGCGCGCGGCATGCGCATCTACTTCGCCCATCGCACTTTTCGTTGGAACAACGAGGCGCGCGGCGTGGCCGCGGTGCACTGCGTGATCGTGGGCTTTGCCGGTAGCGAGATTTCGCCGAAGCGGTTGTTTGATTATCAGGACATCGCCGGCGAGCCGCATGAGGTGCCGGCGGGCAACATCAATCCGTATCTGGTGGACGCAGCGGATGTCTGGGCAAGTAGCCGTTCAATGCCGATCTGCCAAGTGCCAGAAATGGTTTCAGGCAACAAGCCGATTGATGATGGTAATTATTTGTTTACGCCAGAGCAGCGCAAAGAGTTCCTTGTGAAAGAACCGCAGGCCGAAAAGTGGTTCAAGCGCTGGCTCGGAGGTGAGGAATTCATCAATGGCGTAGAGCGCTGGTTCTTATGGCTTGGTGAAACGCCGCCAACCGAGTTGCGGCGCATGCCGGAGTCGATGCTGCGAGTGGAGGCAGTGCGCGCGTTCCGCAAGGCCAGCAAAAGCGCGCCTACGCGAAAGCTGGCGGAAACGCCGACCAGATTCCATACGGAGTGCATTCCGGAGTCGCGTTTTATCGCGCTTCCACAAGTTTCCTCGGAGCGAAGAAGCTTTATTCCGATAGCCTTCCTTGAGACAAATGTTCTGTGCGGAGACAAGCTTCGCATCATTGAGAAGGCGACGCTGTTTCATTTTGGTGTTATGAACTCAACCATGCACATGGCGTGGACAAGAACTGTCACAGGACGTTTGAAAAGCGATTACCAATATTCGGCGCGGGTTACGTACAACAACTTCCCCTGGCCCGAACCGCTCGTCGACAAGGCTCGCGCCGCCATCGAAGCCGCCGCCCAAGCCGTCCTCGACGCCCGCGCGCAGTTCCCCGACGCCACCCTGGCCGACCTCTACGACCCACTGACCATGCCGCCCGCGCTGGTCAAAGCCCACGCCGCGCTGGACAAGGCGGTGGACGCCGCCTACCTGACCGCCGAAAAAGCCGCCGGCCGCAAGCCGCCGAAGCTCACCACCGACGCCGAGCGCGTGGCCTTCCTGTTCGAACGCTACCAGGCCCTCACCAGCCTGCTGCCGGCGGACAAGCCGAAAAAGACGCCGAAGAAGAAAAAGGGGGCCGCATGAAGTACGCCAAGCTGACCAAGTTGTCCCTGCGCGCCCATCCCGCGCTCAACGAACGCTGGGTGCAGGACCGGATTGCCGAAGATCCGGGCATCCTCGGCTTGGGTGACGTGATCCTCAAGGACAAGGAGCGCATCCACCCGAAGGCCGGGCGGCTGGACCTGTTATTGCAGGATGCAGACTCCACCCGCAGGTACGAGGTGGAAGTCCAGCTAGGGAAGACGGACGAATCCCACTTGATTCGCACCATTGAGTACTGGGACATCGAGCGCAAGCGCTATCCGCAGTACGAGCACACGGCCGTCATCGTGGCGGAAGAAATCACCTCGCGCTTCCTCAACGTGATTTCCCTGTTCAACGGCACGATCCCGCTGATCGCCATCCAGATGAGCGCGGTGGAACTGGAGGGCAACGTCTCGTTGCTGTTCACCACCGTGTTGGACGAAGTGAAGCTGGGGCTGGTGGACGAAGACGAGGAAACCCGTGAAGTGACGGACCGCGCCTATTGGGAGGCCCGCGGCTCCAGGCAAACCGTGGCGATGGCCGACGAGGTGCTTGCCCTGATCCGCGAGTTCGCGCCGGACGTGGAGCTGAAGTACAACAAGTTCTACATCGGGCTGGCAAAGAACGGCCAGCCCAACAATTTCGTGGTGTTCCGGCCGAAGAAGACCACCATGCGCTTCGAGCCGAGGCTGAGCGCGAGCGAGGAGATCGAGAAGAAGATCGAGGCCTCCGGAACCGACCTGATGGAATACGACCGTCGATGGAGCCGGTATCGCCTGCGGTTGGACAAGGGCGATGTCCGCAAGCATGCCGAGTTGATTCGTGAGTTGTGCAAGCTTGCCTACACGGAGAGTGGCGGCGCGGATCTGGCGTAATGTGCCAAGGGCATGGATGTGTCCGACCCTGCGTTGGTGGTGCCCAGTGGATGTCCATCTGCCTCCGGATCATCGGTGAGGGAGGGGAATGGAACTTCGCTGGACGAATCGGAATGGATGCAATGAACCCAGGAGACACGCCATGAAAACCCGCACCCACGTGGCCCACGACGATGGCCAGCGCCGTCTGGCGGTGCTGATCGATGCCGACAATGCGCAGGCCTCGGTGATCGAGGGCCTGCTGGCGGAGGTGGCCAAGTACGGGCTGGCCAGCGTCAAGCGCATCTACGGCGACTTCACCACCCAGCAGCAGGGGCAGTGGAAGAAGGTGCTGCTGAAGCATTCGATCAGCCCGGTGCAGCAGTTCGCCTACACCAGCGGCAAGAACGCCACCGACAGCGCGCTGATCATCGA
>DISR01000092.1:0-29569 GCA_002421825.1 Thiobacillus sp. UBA6205
AAACAAGCAGCCAAATACGACGCATCCGGAAAAACCATACATGCTCTGGGAAACCATCACCGTCATCCGCGACCTCCATCGCCTGCACGAAATCGCCTCCATCATGATCCGCTATGGCGGGGGCGACCTGGTGCGTCTGCTGGGCATCGCCCACGCGCTGGAGCGGGCCGGACGCATCCTGCACTGGCAGACCACGTCCGAGATCTCGCGCCTTGACCCGGCTGTGCGCATCCGCATGGCCCTGGAGGAATTGGGCCCGACCTTCATCAAGTTCGGCCAATTGATGGCTACGCGGGTGGACATGTTCCCGCCGGCCTGGATCGAGGAATTCGAGAAACTGCACCAGCGCGTGCCGCCTTCGGATTATGTCCTGGTGCATGCGGAACTGACCAAGGCGTTGGGACGGCCACCCGAGGAGGCATTCGCCGAATTCGACGCCGAGCCGATGGCCGCCGCCTCGATCGCGCAGGTGCACAGGGCGGTGCTGGACGACGGCACCCCGGTGGTGGTCAAGGTGCGCAGGCCCGGCATCGAGGCCAAGATCGAGGCCGACCTGCGCATCCTGGAACACGTGGCCAAACTGATCGAGAGCGAAATGCCGGACATGCGCCGCTACCAGCCGGTGCGCATGGTCGGCGAGTTTCGCCGCTCCATCATGCGCGAGCTCGACATGGTGCGGGAGGCGCGCAACATCGACAAATTCGCGCGCAACTTCGGCCAGGACGAAAACGTGCACATTCCCAAGGTGTACTGGGACTATACCTCGCAAGCCGTCAACGTGCAGGAGGAGATCCGCGGCATCAAGGGTGTGAACCGCGACATGCTGCGCGAAAACGGCCTGGACCCGCTGCTGCTGGGTTCGCGCGGCAGCGACGTGGTGCTCAAGATGATCCTGCTGGACGGCTATTTCCACGCCGATCCGCATCCGGGCAACATCATTTTCATGCCCGGCAACCGCATCGGCATCATCGACTTCGGCATGATCGGCCATCTCACCGAGCGCCGCCGCAACGAGATCGTCAACCTGCTGCACGCCATCGTTTACCGCGATGAGAACGGCATCCAGGAAGTGCTGCTGGACTGGGCGGGCGACGCCGAGATCGATGAGGCGCGGCTCACCCACGACCTCGCCGAACTGGTGTTCAGCTACGACGACCTCAAGATCAAGGACGTCAAGATCGGCGCGCTGCTGCAGGACATCACCACCGTCATGCGCGACAACTCGCTGGTGCTGCCGGCGGATCTGACTCTGCTGTTCAAGACCATCATCACCCTGGAAGGCCTCGGGCAGCAGTTGAATCCGGACTATCACATGGTCGACCAGATCCAGCCCTTCATCGAGCAGGTGATCGCCGATCGCTATACGCCGCAGGCGCTGATGGCGCGCGGCCGCAAGGGGCTGCGCGAAGTCGCCAGCATAATCGGAGGCTTGCCGCGCGATCTTTCGCACCTTTTGCGCGAGGCGCGGCGCGGCCGCATTAAAATCGATCTCGACCTCAAGCGGCTGGATCATTTCGGCCATCAACTGGACAGTGCCAGCAATCGCCTGACCATGGGCATCCTGACCGCCTCGCTGGTGATCGGTTCGTCCATCATCATGACGGTGCAGGGCGGGCCGACATTGTTCGGCTTGCCGCTGTTCGGACTGCTGGGTTTCCTGATCGCCTTTGTGAACAGCCTGTGGATCCTGTTCTCCATCTGGCGCTCGGGGAAGCATTGAGGTAGGCAAAAGGCAAAAGGCAAAAGGCAAAAGCATCCTGGCCGCGCGAATATTCGCCGTTCAATTTTGAATTTTGCCTTTTGATTGTTGCCTTTTGATTTGCAGTTTAATTGAACAGATCGACGACCTTGGCTTCGACGGGCTGCAGCACCTGCGGCACGTCGATGTGGAAACCCTGCACGTGTGAAAAGCCCAGGCTGCGCACCTTTTGCAGCAGGGCCTCGTCTTCCACGCCTTCCGCGATCAGGCTGTAGCCCGCATCCCGCATCAGCCTGGCGAAGTCCGCCACCACCATGCTGGCGCGGTCATTGTTCTTCAACTGCTGGATGAGACCCATGTCGAACTTGACGATGTCCACCGGCAGGTCGGCCAGGTAACGCAGCGGGGAATAGCCGCTGCCGAAATCGTCCAGTGCGATCTTGAAGCCGCTCATGCGCAGGATGCCCAGAAAGTGCGTGATTTCGGCCAGTTGCGGAACGAGCGAGGTTTCCGTGATTTCGAGGATCAGGGGGTGGCGCTCGGCATGCCGGGTCAGTTCGATCAGTTGTGCGATGGCTTCTGGCTGATGCAGGCTTTGCGCCGACAGGTTGATCGAGACGCCCGTGTTCTGCGGGATTGCACCCGACTCGATGGAGTTCTTGATCAGGCGAATGACCGCAAGATCGAACTCCGCTTCCAGCCGGCGGCTCTGCACCACCGGCAGGAAACGTTCCGGCTTGAGCAGCAAGCCGTTGTGCCGGATGCGGGCCAGCGCTTCCAGGTATTCCTGTCCGCCGGCAAGCGGCTGCATGCGCTGGAAATGCATCTCCATCATCAGCTCCGGAGCTGCCAGCGCCTGGTAGAGCGCATTGGTTTCCAGGTTGGCAACCAGCACGTCCTCGCTGCTGGGCTCGCCCTTGCGGTGCACCGCTATCTTCTTGTTGCCTGGCCGCTTTGCCTGATACATGGCAGCGTCGGCGTGCGCTTGCAGGAGGGTGAGGTCGTATTCATGGCTGATGTCGTCGATGGCGATGCCGATGCTGATGGAAACCGGCTCCTGCACGCCCAGGCTGTGGAAATCCTGGCGGCGCATGCTGTCCAGGCAGCGCTCGGCAACCTGCAGCGCCATATGTTCGTCCGCTCCCCACAGCAAGGTGGCGAACTCGTCGCCGCCAATGCGGTAGAGCCTGTCGCCGGATCGCATCACCTCGCTGACCGCACCGGCGATGGTCTGCAGCACCAGGTCGCCGACCTGGTGGCCATATGTATCGTTGATGGGCTTGAAGTGGTCGCAGTCGAACAGCAGCAGGGCCATCGGTTCGCTGTGCCCCGCCAGCGCCTTGACCAGATTCTCCCAGTCCTCGTCGAAGGCGCGCCGGTTGTAAAGGCCGGTGAGCGAATCCTGCAGCGCCTGCTGCTGGAAGGTGACATTCCTGTTTTCCAGTTCCAGGCGCGCGTCGCTCAGCTTCATGCGGTAGTCCTGGATCGACTGCCTGACCGTATCCAGCTCCTCTAGCAGGTACGGCGATTCGAGTTCCTCGACATAGTCCATGCGTGCCTCGTTCGCCTGCAACTTGCCGATGGCTTCGGCAAGTTGCGCCAGCGGCCGCGCGAGCAGGCGCTGCACGAAGAGATAGGCGGTCACGGCCGCGACCAGCATGGCGAGCGCCAGGATCGTGTAGGTTCTCATGACTGCGGTTTCGAGCATCTTGATTTCGCGCGCGACACTGACTTCGTACCGCAGGGATCCGGACAGTTCCTGCAGCGCCAGGGGGGCGGTGGAGGCGTTGTTGACGGCCAGGGTATCCGGCAACAGGTAGCTGAAGCCGCGCATGCGTTTCAGGGCCAGGACCAGATCGAAGCTGGCCTGGGCATAGCCCAGCAGCGCGTTCTGCCTGTCGTCGGAATGGATCGGCAGCACGTGCGAGATGCGGGAAAGCCCCTTTCCGGGGTAGTACAGCGTCTTGCCGGCGTCGGACGGGTCGATCCTGGCGTTGTTGCCGGAGCTGCCGCCGGGCAGGACCGCGCCGCCCCTGTCATAAAGATCGAGATTGTTGAATATGGGCGAAATCAGCCCTGACTGTTGCAGGCGCGATGCTTTCCAGTGGCCGTAATAATCCGGGCTGGCCAGTTGCTGGCGGGCTTCGTCCCAATTCGCGATGACGCCGCTCTGCTGCTGCAGGAAAAGCGCGAGATCGGTGATGGCGCCGGCAAGCTCTTCGCGCGCCGCAGCCTGGCGCGAATGATCGAGCTCGGCACCGATTTCGTACAGGCGGTAAAGACCGATGCCGCACAGCAGCGCGATCGTCAGGCTGAGGGCGATGAAGAAAGCCGCTACCCAGCGCGTGATGGAAAGGCGAACTTCTGTCATCGTCCGGGGATGTCCGACAGGGTTTCGAGCATGCCGAATTCCCGAGTGCCGGCCATGAAGTGGTTGGCGCCCCGGATCGGGCGTGTCCTTGCGCCGGTTTCTTGCAGCCGCGCTTTCCAACAGCCTTCGTCGGCCAGGGTGTCGGCAATGCTTTTGATGACGCCGAAATCGCGTGTCCGCAGAAAATCCTGAAGCAGGAGCATCGCCGGCCTGCCCGGGCGAAACTCGGCAGTGGCCATGACCTGCCTGGCGGTCTGGATTTCAACCACGGCCGCCTGGCCGGCTGCGGGGAGGGGCTCCCGCAGCAGGCGCAGTTGCGCCGGCCGCGGGGGCAAGGCCAAGCGCCGGACACGCTGCGGTAACATGCGGGTCTTGTCCCGCACCTGAGCGCAGCACGTGACCGCTTTCACAGAACTGGAAAGAATCTTTGCCTCCAATGGGGTTTTTTCCTCTCGTTTGCCCACTTATCGGTTCAGGCCGCAACAACTTGATATGTCGAAAGGCGTAGCCGGCGTCCTGTCAGAGGGCGGCGTGCTGGTCGCCGAGGCCGGTACCGGCACCGGCAAGACCCTGGCCTACCTGGTCCCGGCGCTGCTTGCAGGCGGCAAGACCATCGTCTCCACCGGCACCAGGGCGTTGCAGGACCAGCTTTTCCGGCGCGACATTCCGGCGGTGCTGGAGGCGCTGTCGTTGCCGGTGAAAACTTCGCTCCTCAAGGGGCGGGCGAATTACGTGTGTCAGCATCATCTGGAACGCAACCTGGCTGACGGCCGTTTCGCCAGTGCCGAGGAGGCGTCAACCCTGCACAGGATCCAGCGCTTCGCCGCCACCAGCGACAGCGGCGACCGCAGCGAGGCCACCGGCATCCGCGAAACCCATCCAGCCTGGCAGTATGCCATCTCCACGCGCGAGAACTGCCTCGGCAGCGAATGCGCGCATTTCCGCGACTGTTTCGTGATGAAGGCGCGCAAGCAGGCGCTGGAGGCCGAACTGGTGGTGGTCAACCACCACTTGTTCTTCGCCGACCTGTGGCTGCGCGACGAAGGCGTGGCGGAACTGCTGCCGGCCAGCCACAACGTCATCCTCGACGAGGCGCACCAGTTGGCCGACACGGCGGCGCTGTTCTTCGGCCAGTCGGTGTCCACCGGCCAGGTCATCGACCTCGCCCGCGATGCGCGCCAGACCGCGATGGTGTTCGCCAAGGATACCCCGGCCCTGGCGCAGGCGGCCGAGAAGCTGGACAAGGCGGCGAAGAATCTGCGCATGTCGGTGCCGGAATTGAACCTGCGCCTGCCGGCGAAACTGGCCCAGACCCGCGCCGATTTCGTCGCTGCACTGGAAGCGGCCAGGCTTGCACTGGCCGAACTCGATGCCGGCCTCAAGGCCCAGGCCGAACGGGCCGAGGAACTGGCGGATTGCCATGTGCGTTCGCAGGACATGATCCGGCGCCTGGAGAACTGGCAGGGCAAGGACGAGGCCGAC
The DNA here is from genome assembly GCA_002421825.1 of Thiobacillus sp. UBA6205. Taxonomy (GTDB): domain Bacteria; phylum Pseudomonadota; class Gammaproteobacteria; order Burkholderiales; family Thiobacillaceae; genus UBA6918. The sequence goes on from DISR01000092.1 coordinate 5,553, forward strand.
TGGGTGCGCTGGGTGGAAACCGCCGGGCGTGCCATGACGCTGCACGCCACGCCGCTGTCGGTGGCCGATTTCTTCGGCGCCCAGGTCCTGCAGGACGGCCGCGCCTGGGTGCTGACTTCGGCCACGCTCAGCGTGGGCGGCGATTTTTCGCACCTGCTCAAGCGCCTGGGTCTGGAGGAAGCGAAGACCCTGTGTGTGGACAGCCCCTTCGATTATCCCAATCAGGGCCTCATTTACCTGCCGACCGGCCTGCCCGAACCCAACACCCGCGAGCACACCCAGGCCGTGGTCGACGCCGCGCTGCCGGTGCTGGAAGCGAGCGGCGGCCGCGCCTTCATGTTGTTCACCTCGCTGCGCGCGCTCGACCACGCCAGGGCCATGCTGGCCGAGGCCTTCAAGCAGCGCGACCTGGATTTCCCCATCCTGGCCCAGGGCGACGAACCCAAGCAGGTCTTGCTGGAACGCTTCGAACAGTCCGGCCGCGCCGTGCTCCTGGGCAGCCAAAGCTTCTGGGAGGGGGTGGACATGCCGGGCGAGGCGCTGTCGCTCGTCATCATCGACAAGCTGCCGTTCGCGCCGCCGGACGATCCCGTGGTGGCGGCACGCATCGCGCGCATCAACGAATCCGGCGGCAATGCCTTCATGGAATACCAGTTGCCGGAAGCGGTCATTTCGCTCAAACAGGGTGCCGGGCGGCTGATCCGCACCGAGACCGACCGCGGCGTACTCATGCTCTGCGACCCGCGCCTCATGGGCAAGTCCTATGGCCGCAAGGTGCTGGACGCGCTGCCGCCGATGCAGCGCACGCGCAGGCTGGAGGAGGCCTGCGATTTTCTGGCCGCAGCGCAGCCTGGAATCGTTTCCGTGGCGCGTTGACTGATTTGGCTGATATTCCGGGTGCGAGAAGTCCAAGTCCGGCCGGCGCCAGTCGATACCTTCGGCTGGCGTGTACGCGTCCGATGCCGGGAATCCTCTCCGGCGCGGATGGCCGTGATTTCGTGACGCCGGCGTCTGTGCAGATAGCGGCGATGCGAGCCATGCCCGCTTGCGGGCGACGAAAAGACGGAAAGGGTTTCAACTGCCGAACAGCAGCGCGAATCCGGCTGCCATCAGCAGCCAGGCCAGCGCGGGATGGAACAGCCATTTCCAGGCCGCGCCCTTGAGCGTAAATCCCACGCCATGGATGAAGCCCGCGCTGATGCCGAGCATGACCAGAGCCAGCAGGCTGTGCGGGGGTGCGACACCGTCCTGCGACAGCGCCACCGGATAGAGCATGATGATCAGCGCCAGCACGCTGGCGCCGAGCAGGGAAACGAGGCGTGCGGTTTTGCCTTACATGCTCAGGGCTTGCGGTAAGGGCGAAGGTATAGCCGCTCGAAAAAGCGCTTGGCCCAATGCATCAGGCGGCAGGGCGGCAGCACGAAGGCGCGCTTTTCGTCGCGATAGACCAGGATGCCCTTGTCCAGCGTGTCGACGATGCAGACAAGTTCCGGCTTGAAGCGGGCGGCGGCCGGCAGCCCGTTCATTGCGTTCAGCAGGTTTTCGGCCGCGGCCTTCGCCTGCAGGTCGGCCATGTGCGCCTGCTTGGGCAGCCAGTCCGGCCCCGGATAGCTGCCGGCATCGCCGGCCACGAACACCTGGTCGAAGCCCGGCACCTGGCAGTGCGCATCGGCCTTGACGAAGCCGCCTTCGGATTGCGGCAATTCGCTGTTGGCGAGCCAGGCGGGACCGGTCATGCCGGGCATGAAGAGGATGAGGTCGGCGGGGATCTCGCCGCCTTCGGTCTTCACCTTGTCAGCCTCGAAGCCGAGGATCTTGTGGCCGAGATGGGTGTCGATGCCGCGCTTCGCCATTTCGCGCAGCAGGCCCTTGACGGCCTTCTCGCCCAGGCGCTTGCCGGGCTGCGGCGCCGGGTTGAAGAACACCAGGCGGAACTTGTCGCGCCGGCCCTGTTGGCGCAGCAGGGTGTCGATGCCGAACAGCAGTTCGAACATGGGGCCGCCGCGCATGGCGCCCTGTTCCTTTGGGTTGGTGCCGAAACCGAATGCGATGGTGCCGCCCTGCATGGCGGCGAGGCGGTCGCGGATCTTTTCCGCAGCCGGAATGCCCTCGCAGATGGTCAGGGCGTGTTCGATGCCGGGCAGGCCCTTGAGGAAGCGGCCGCCGCTGGCGATGACAAGGCCGTCGTTATGCAGTTCGCCCTCGCCGGTCAGCATTGTGCGCCCGCCGTTGGCCAGGCCGGTGACGCTGGCTTTCTTGAAGTCGATGCGGTGTTTTTTCAGCCAGGCGCCCAAGTCGATGCGCAGGTCCTCGCCGCGGCGGACGCCGGCAGGCAGCCAGATGAGGCTGGGGTAATAGACGAATTCGCTGCTGGGCGCGACCATGACGATCTCTGCATCCGGTTTTCTGCGCCTGAGCTCGGCGGCGGCGGTCAGCGCGGCGAAACCGGCGCCCAGGATGGCGATGCGCGACGGGGTGGACATAAGCATCCTTTCACTCATAAGGGTTCGAACATCCCGCTGGCGGGAATGGAATGATTCACAGCAATTCCTTCAACGCCGCCACGAAGCGGGCGTTGTCCTCGGGCAGCGCCGTGGTCACGCGCATGAAGCCGGGGCCGAGCGCCGCATCGTTGAGCGGCTTGATCAGGATGCCGCGCGCCTTGAGCTTCTCTGCCAGTTCGGCGGCATCGTGCGGGGCGAAATCGGCCAGGAAGAAATAGGTTTGCGTGGGGTAGGTTTTCACGCCCAGGCCTTCCAGTTCCATTCTCAGCGCATCTGCCCAGCCCTTGAGCCTGGCGGCGCGCTCGACGATCTTGTTCTCGTGTTCCAGCGTGGCGAGGGCGGCAGCCTGGCTGGGACGCGCCAGCGGATAGGCGTCATTGCGGGCATTGAACTCGTCGGCCAGCGCTTGCGGCAGCACGGCGTAACCGACCCTGAAACCGGCCAGGCTGTGTGCCTTGGACAGGGTGCGGGTCACGATCAGGTTGGGATATCGGGGCACCCAGGAGGCCACGCTTTGGCCGGCCATGCCGATGAAGGCTTCGTCGACCAGGAAATGGGTGTGCGGATGGCGTTCCAGCAGGTTGGGTAGCGGCGCCATGTCGAAGGTGCCGCCATTGGGATTGTTGGGATTGACGATGACCGCCAGCGTCGTGCCTGCCGGAATTTGCAACTCGCCCAGGTCGAAAGCGAAATCGTTCCCGGGTGGCAGCCGGGTTTCAGTCCAGGATTCGGCGATTTCCGGGAACAGCACGTAGGTCGGGCTCAGCAGGTGCACCCGTTGGCCCAGGCGCTGGAACAGCTGGCGCAGGATGAGTTCGGAACCGGCGTTAATGTGCACCAGTCGCTCGGGCACGGACAGTTGCCGTGCGATCAGCGCGCGCAGCGGCGCGGAGTAGGGCTCGGTGTAATAGTTGCTGTCGGGCAGCACGGCCGCGGCGGCCTCGATCGCCTCCTCAATGGGCGGCAAGGGGTTCTCGCACAACAGCAGCTTGATGCCCCGGAAACTTGCGCCGCCTTTTTCGATGATGCTGCTCATGCTCTCACCTCAATGTCCCAAACGGAAAAATGCGATGGTAATGATTCCGGCAAGCATCAGCACGAACTGGCCGAGCATGGCCTTGATGCCGGCCTGCCTGTGCAGCCCGGGAACCAGGTCCGCCACCGCGATGTAGATAAAGCTTGCGGCCGAGATGGCGAGCACAAAGGGAATGGCTTCGCGCATTTGCTCCAGCCAGAACCAGCCCGCCACTACACCGGGCAGGGTGGCAAGCGAGGAGAGCAGGTTGTAGGTGAAGGCGCGTGCCTTGCCCAGTCCGCTCGCCAGCAGGATGGCGAAGTCTCCCAGCTCCTGCGGAATTTCATGCGCAATCACCGCCAGTGCGGTGGCGATGCCGAGCGCGGGCGAAACCAGGAAGGCGGCGGCAATGACCACCCCATCGACGAAATTGTGGAAGGCGTCGCCGAACAGGATCAGGCGGCCGCCGACATGGCCGTGCACGTCGCAGCCGTCGTCGTGGCAATGGCGCCACAACACCAGCTTTTCCAGCACGAAGAAGGCGATCAATCCGGCCAGCACGGCCGCGCTGACGGCGAGTGCAGGCGCCTGTTCCAGCGCCTTGGGCAGCATGCCCAGGAAGGCCGCGCCCAGCAGGGTGCCGGTGGCGTAGGCGAGCAGGCCGGGCAGCAAACGCCGGCGCATGGCATCGGGAAAGGCCAGCAGCAGCGCCGCACCGAGCATGGCGCCGGCGCTTCCCAGCAGGGCGAAAACGAAGGCCAGGGTCATCAGTAATCCAGGCGAATTTCGATCCGCCTGCCGCCCTCACCCAGTTCGAAGGCCGCATGCTCAAATGAGGGCGGGCCCATCACTTCGGGATTGTTGCTCAGGCCATAGCCTTCGGCCGGAATCATGCCGAAGCGCAGGTCGAGTCTGCCGTTGGCGTTTTCATCGTGGTAGGCAATCACGGCGTAGCGCCCCGGCGGCAGGTCCTTGAATACGGCCTGCAGCGCGCCCGTTTGTGCAGGCACGGCCAGCACTTCGCGGCTTGCAGCTTCCTTGCGGAAGCCTTCGGCCTTGTCAAAGAGCATGAATTTGACCTGGCCTTCGGTGTTTCGCACGCCGCTGGCTTCGATGTCGAGGCTGGCGGCAAAGGCCGGGGCGATGGCCGGCAGCAGGAAGAGCGTGGACAGCCTGCGCATGCTCAAGCCGCCTTGCGCAATCCCTTGACCCATGCCTCCATGGCTTCGTTGGCGGGCTGCATGGGTGCTTCCATGAAGCTCAGCACGAACCGGTCGCCCATGTCGGCCACGCCGATGGCGCGCGGACGCACGGCCAGCACCTGGGGGCCGGGCAGCATGAAGCCGAAGCAGAAGATCACGTCCACGGCCGCCTTGATGTCGGGGTTGATCTCGCCGCCGAGATTCTTTGTGTGCGCGTAGTGGTCGAACACGCCGATGAATTTCACCTTGGTGTTCTCGGCGATCTTGTCCTTGAGGTAGGCCACGATGTCGTCGACGTTCTGGCAGGAAGTTTCCTGCTTGCCGATTTCGGCGATGTAGACGGGATATTTTTCCTGCAGCAGGGTTTGTTTCATGGCATTGCTCCGGTTAAAGCATGTAAGGGAATCAGCCTTTGCGGGCCGCGGTGTTTTCGTGTTCGTCGTCCTGTTCTTCCCAGCCGGTGATCATGGCCTTGATGTGGGCGAAGACCGTCTCGCCGGTGGTGGTGAGGTAGACGTGCACGATGAAGAAAGTGAGCATGAGGAAGGCGCCGACGAGATGCGCGCTCGCGACCCATTCGAGCGGAAGCCCTGGCAGCAGGGCTTCGCGCAACTGCGGGTAATACAGGTAGACGAGGCCGGACACCCAGATGAGGGGGTTGATGAAGAGCTTCACGCCCAGGTAGGCCAGGCGCTGCAGCGGGTTGTGCTTGCGCAGCGGCGTGGGGTGGAAGGGGTGGGGGGCGCCGGTGAAGATGTCGCGCGCGTAGTAGCGCGCGATGAGCAGGATCTTCTCGAAGGTCGGGATGTACTGCTTCCATTCGCCGGTGGTGAAGTGCCAGAACACCGCGAACACCCACAGTGTGACCAGCGCCCAGGCGGCATAGCCGTGGAACAGCACGGCCTTGCCGAAGCCGAACAGGCTGTAGCTGCCGTGGATCTCGAAGCCGGTCAGCATCATGGAAATGATCAGCGCGGCCTGCGACCAGTGCCAGAGGCGCTCGAAACGCTTGAACAGATAGACGCGGCGGCTCATGGCTTTCTCCTTCTCAGATGCCCCGCAAATCTCAGGCCGGCATGCCCCAGTACGCCGAGCAGGGCGAAGCCCGCCATGCCGAAGCCGGCGAGGTCGAGGAGCTCGATGCGGTCCTGCGCCGGCAGCCACACGCCCGGCACGTCCTTGAGGCGGCCTTGCGCGCTGTGGCACTGCACGCAGTTCAGCGCCTGTTCCTTGGGCGCGACCATGTGGGTGATGGGCCAGAGCATCTCAGATTGGACGAAGCCGTATTCGCCGCTGAAGGGCGGGCCGCCGGCGTCGGCGCCGGCGCGCAGCGCCTTGTCCCAGTCGAAGTTGTACCAGTAGGCGGTGTCGTCGGGGATGGCGGTGTGCGGGATCAGCAGGGTGTGGTTGACCTTGTCGTAGGGCTGGTTGCCCTGGAAGACCTTGACCGGCCAGATGCGCGCATCGGGTGCCCCCGGCGTGCCGTGGAAGGCATTGATGGGCACGGTCTTGGTCGGGTCGATCTTGTCGGCCTGCAGGGTGTAGGTCACCGTGCCGTCGAACCAGCGGTAGTCGGGAATGACGTTTTCGCCGAGGACGAAATCGCCCTTGCGGCTGTCGTAGATCACGTGGCCCTTGTCGTCCTTGATCTGCATGGGCTTGCCGTTTGGATACAGCCGACCGGCGGTCGAGTAGTCCCAGCTCATCTTGGTGGGCACGCCGCCGCGCGCGAACTCGGGAATGTGGCAGGTCTGGCAGGAAAGGGTGCGGGTATGCGCGTTCAACTGGTCGCCGCGGCTCAGCGATCCCAGCAGGCCGCCGGTCGCGCCCTTGTGCGGCTTGTCGCCGTGACAGGCCTGGCAGGTGGCGGGGTTGCGGTCTTCGTGCTTGCCGCGCATCAGCGGGCCGTGCGGGTCGGCAGCAGTCGGCGCGACGCGGCTGCCCGCGACTTGGTGGCTTTCGGTCTGGTGGCAGGTGGCGCAGCTGAAGTTGAGGCCGTCCTTGTCCATGTGCACGTCGAGCGCGTGCGTGGCTTTATTGAGCGAGGAATCGAGGTCGCCGTGCTTGACGCCGTCGCCGCCGCCGCCGTTGTAATGGCAGGTGCCGCAGTTCTCGCGGCTGCTCTTGCCGACGTGGCGGGCGACGAAGTCGAGATCGACCGGCTCGAGGAACTTGCCCGAGCCGGGCGGATACTCGGTGCGTTCGTAGGCCGGATGACCGGCCAGGCCCGCCGGCTTCTTGTACTTGCCGGTGGTGTCGTGGCACACCAGGCAATCGACGTTGCGCTCGGACAGGAAGTCGAACTTGTCGTCCTTCCAGCCGTAGCCGACATGGCAGGAGGTGCAGAAGGCCTCATTGGAGCGGTTGCCCACGCAGAAGCTGTTCAGCATGCTCATCTTGCCCAGGCGCTGCCCGGTCTTGGGATTGGTGTAATCCCAGGTCCAGTGGCGCGTGGCCATGACCTGCCTGGGCGCCTCGGTATGGCACTGCTGGCAGGCCTCGGTGACTTCCTCGCCGCTCTTGAACGGCCCCTGCAGCTGCTTGAAGCGGCCGTGGTCGGCGGTCGATCCGCTTTTCGCGCCAGCATTCGCGACCGGTTGCAGCCCAGGGTAGGCGAGGGCGCTGGCAGCGAGCAGCAGGCCGCAGATCAGCAGCAGGAGGCGGGCGGGCAAGTCGGCGGGAAGCGCGAGGGCGTGTCGCATGTCAGCTTTCGGGGTGATGGGCGGGATCGTGCATGTGGTGTGCCTCCGGCGGCAGTTCGGCGAGCGTGCCGTTCAGCCAGGCCGACACCGCGCGATCCGGGTCGGATTCGGCGGTGGCGAGCGCGACGACGGATTTCTGCTTGAGCCGGTTCCTGAGCCCCGTGCCCATGCCGCCGCTGATGAGCGCGCTGATGCCGTCGAGCGGGTGCGGCGCCTCGCCGTGGTGGGCATGGAAGGACTGCTCGATGGGCAGTTCGAGCAGGGTCTTGCCCTTGATGACATCGTTCTCGATTTCGTAGATCCAGAATTTCCGGCACTTGCCGGCGTGGCCGGTGACGGTCTTGCGGTTCTGGCTGGTGACGGCGATTTTCATTCTTCGCCCCCGTTCTTGCGGATGGCCGCGATCACCGCCAGTTTGATGGGCAGGATCACAGCGACTTCATGCGCCAAGGAGTGTTCGAAAGACATGCTCAACATATTTCTCCGAGTTGATGGACATTCGTTGATTATTTATGCATGTGTCGTGCCAGAGATCGTATTGGATTTAATGGCATTTACAATCAGACAGTTGTTTCTTGCTGCCGAGGTTCTCTCTTGCTTGGCGCACGGTTGTTGCGACATAATTAACCGTCACAAATGGCGGTAATGACAGAAATGACGCAGGCTTTGCAGGGCTTGGGCCCGGAATTCCTTGCCGTTTTCGATGGCGATCCGCGGCCGCGGGTAGTCGTGCTCCCAGACTACACCATCGCAGCCGTCAATGACGCTTACCGGACAAGCTTCAATGCCGATACTTCCGTCATCGGGCAGACTTGTTACGGCGTCTCGCACGGTTTCGGCCGGCCCTGCGACGAAAGCGACGAGTCCTGCCCCATCGGGCGCGCAAAGCAGACCCGGCATGCGCAGAAGGTCTTGCACATTCACCAGACTCCGCGCGGACGCGAGCACGTGGAAATCGAGACTCTGCCGGTATACGACAAGGCCGGCAAGCTGCTGTGCTATGTCGAGACCTTGCAGACGCTCGCGGGCGTGAGCGCGGAACCGGCTGCGCAGGGACTGGTGGGCCAGTCCCTGCCTTTCAGCCGCATGCTCAAGATGATCAGCCGTGTGGCGCCGACCCAGGCCTCCGTGCTGCTCCTGGGCGAATCGGGCAGCGGCAAGGAACTGGTGGCGCAGGCCATCCACCAGCGCAGCCCCCGTGCCCGGAAGGCCTTCGTGACGGTGGAATGCTCGGGCCTGCCCGAAGCGCTGTTCGAGAGCGAGCTGTTCGGCTACGAGAAGGGCGCCTTCACCGGTGCCAGCCGGCGCAAGCCCGGCCTCATCGAATCCGCTGCTGGCGGCACCCTGTTCCTCGACGAGATCGGCGATATTCCCCTGTCCATGCAGGTCAAGCTCCTGCGCGTGCTGGAGACCGGGCTGTTTCGCCGCGTCGGCGGAGTCGAGCCGATCCAGGCCGATTTCCGACTGGTCTGCGCCACCCACCGCAACCTGCAGGAAATGGTGAAGAACGGCCAGTTCCGCCAGGACCTGTATTTCCGCTTCAATGCCTTTCCCATCACCATTCCGCCGCTGCGCGAGCGGCGCGAGGACCTGCCGCTCTTGGTGCGCTCCCTGCTGGACCGGCTCGCCCCCGGCAGAAAGCTCGAGCTTGCGCCCGAGGCGCTGGCCTGCCTCGGCCATTACGATTTCCCCGGCAACATCCGCGAGTTGCGCAACATCCTCGAGCGCGCCAGCATCCTGGCCGACGGCGAGTTCATCCATCGCGAGCACCTGCCCAGCGCCTGCACCGAGCAAACCCCGTCCCAAGCCGCTTCCGCGTCGCTGCCGTTCGAGCAGGTGATGACGCTGGAGGAGATGGAAAAGCGCTATCTGCGCTGGGCGCTGGAGAGGCTGCCGCCTTCGCGCCGCGAGCAGGCACACGCCCTGGGCGTGTCGGAGCGCACCCTGTTCCGCAAGATTGAAAACCTGGGAGAAAAAGATTAAGCGACTGATTGCCGGTTTTGCATTTTGCCTTGCGCTGATTTCGCACATTGCGGCCGGTGCCGGGACGCAGGCCCACATCCTGCTGCAGGATTCGCCGCTCGCCGGCTTCCAGTACCACGCCGGCAAACGGCTGTGGGACGAGATGCATGTCGGCGATGCGCTGACATTGGCCAGGGAACCGGGCAATCCCCATGACGCCAGGGCCGTGCGTGTTGAATGGCGCGGGCACAAGCTGGGCTACGTGCCGCGGCGCGAAAACGCCGACATCGCGCGGCTGATGGACAACGGCGCCAGGCTGGAGGCGCGCATTTCCAGGCTGGTGGAGTCGCGCGATCCCTGGCAGCGCATACGGTTTGAAATCCTCGCGCCGCTGGAAGGGCAGACAGAGGAATTCTGAGAAGGGTGTTGTAGGAGCGGCGCCCTCGCCGCGATTCTTTCATGCAGCAGCATCGGCCCGAGGGCGGGCCTCCACAACGCTCCTGGTGTCATAGCCTTTCAAAAAACCGGATAATGCCGGCATGCGCATCCTCGCCATCGAAACCTCCACCGAGCATTGTTCCGTCGCCCTGTATCGCGACGGAGAAGTGCGCTCGCGCGGAGAACTGGCAGGGCAGCGCCACAGCGAAATCCTGCTCGGCATGATCGAGCGCCTGCTGGCGGAGGCCGATTGTGTTTTGGAAGAGCTGAACGGCATCGCTTTCGGCGCCGGACCCGGTTCCTTCACCGGCGTGCGCATCGCCGCCAGCGTGGCGCAGGGGCTGGCGCTGGGGCTGGATATTCCGGTTCTGCCGGTGTGCACCCTGGAAGCGCTGGCGGAAGCGGCGGGGCAGGATCGCGTTGCCTGCGCGCTGGACGCGCGCCTCGACGAAGTCTATTTCGCCGCCTACGAACGCCAGGGCGAAAACTGGCAGGCCGTGATCGAGCCCCGCCTGTCCGCCATCGGGGAATTGCCCATGCTGCCGGGTTCGGGCTGGGTCGGCGTGGGCAGCGGATTCGCCATCCTCGACAACGAGCTGGCTCATCACCTGCGGCTTGCGGACACGCGCCCCGAATCCTTTCCAGAAGCATGCGCCGTGGCGGTGCTGGGCGCGCGCAAGCTGGCGCAGGGCGGCGCGCTCGATGCGGCGGCGGCCCAGCCCTTCTACCTGCGCGACAAGGTCGCCATGACCACGCAGGAACGCCATGCGCGGGGCTACAAATGAACGCGATATTGAAGCTCGAGCACAACATCCGCCGCATGCGCGATGCCGACATTCCTGCCGTGCTGCTGGTGGAAAAGGACAGCTACGAGTTTCCATGGAGCGCCGGCAATTTCGTCGACTCCATCCACGCCGGCTACAGTGCCTGGGTATATGAAGTCGGCGGCAAGATCATTGGCCATGCCGTGCTGATGGCGGCGCTGGATGAAGCGCATCTGCTCAACATCACCATCGACCCGGCCTGGCGCCGCCAGGGCCTGGGGCGGGTGCTGCTGCAGCACGCCATGGATGCCGCGCGCAGCCAGCAGGTGCGCACCCTGTTCCTGGAAGTCCGGCCCAGCAACCGCCCCGCGATCGAACTCTACGAAAAAACCGGCTTCGAAGCCTTCGCATTGCGCAAGGGCTATTACCCTGCACAGCAAGGCCGTGAGGATGCGCTGGTGATGAGGATCATGCTGTGAGCATGTCGCGCGAACAGGTATTGAAGGAGCTGGGCATCGCGCCGGCATGGCGCTTGAAGCAGCAGCCGGCATCTGTCGCCGTCGGCGAAGCGGCAGACATGGACCGCGGCAGCCGCATCCGGCAAATGGACTGGACGCAGCTGAAGGAAGCCGTCGCGAACTGCACTGCCTGCGACTTGCACAAGACCCGCACCCAGGGCGTGATTGGCGTGGGCGACGAACAGGCCGAGTGGCTCATCATCGGCGAGGCGCCGGGCGCGGACGAGGACGCCCAGGGCGAACCCTTTGTCGGCCAGGCAGGCAAGCTGCTCGATGCCATGCTGGCCGCCATCGGCTTGAAGCGAGGCGAGAACGTCTACATCGCCAACGTGCTGAAATCGCGCCCGCCCGGCAACCGCAATCCCGCGCCGGAAGAAGTCGCGGCGTGCATGCCTTACCTGGAGCGGCAGATCCAGTTGATCCAGCCGAAGATCATCATCGCGCTGGGCCGTTTCGCGGTGCAGAGCCTGCTCGATACCGAGGAGGCCATCGCCCGGCTGCGCGGACGCGTGCACCGGTACCAGGGCATTCCGCTTGTCGTCACCTATCATCCGGCTTACCTGCTGCGCAACCTGCCGGACAAGGAAAAGGCCTGGGAGGATCTTTGTCTTGCACGGGAAACGATGGCAAAGCTCAAGTGAACAAAGAGGACAGGAGGACAAGAGGAAAGGCCGTCTAAAAAAGCTTTTGCTCCTGTCCTCTTGTACTCTTTGTGTATGATTTTCCGTGTCCCGAACAAAGGAGCATGACAATGAAGAAATGGCTTGCAATCGGTTTTCTCGCCCTCAGCCTGTCCGGCTGCGGCTACAACACCCTGCAGACCACGGACGAGCAGATCAACGCTTCATGGTCGGAAGTGGTCAACCAGTACCAGCGCCGCGCCGATCTCGTGCCCAATCTGGTCAACGTCGTCAAGGGTTATGCCGCGCACGAAAAAGAGGTGCTCACCCAGGTGACCGAAGCGCGCGCCCGCGTCGGGCAGATCCAGGCCACTGCGGACCTGGTCAACGACGAGCAGGCCTTCAACAAATTCCAGGCCGCGCAGGGCGAACTGTCCGGCGCGCTGTCGCGCCTGCTGCTGGTGGCCGAGAACTACCCGCAGCTCAAGGCCGACGGCCTGTTCCGCGACCTGCAGGCGCAACTGGAAGGCACCGAGAACCGCATCACCGTGGCGCGCGGCCGCTACATCAAGGCGGTGCAGGACTACAACGTCACCGTGCGCCAGTTCCCCAGCAACCTCACCGCGATGCTGTTCGGCTTCAAGGTGAAGCCCAACTTCACGGTGGAAAACGAAAAGGCCATCGCCGTGCCGCCTACGGTCGACTTCGGCACGACGGCACCGACACCGGCGCCTGCGCCTGCACCATCCGGCGGCGAAACTTCATCCGCGGGCCAGAGCCCCACCAGCGCCGGTTATTGACCGCATGCCGGGATCACGACGGGCGTCGGCCCTGCCGCTGCGTATCTGGCTGTTTGCCCTGTTGCTGGCGCTGGCGGCGCCTTTCGTCGCGCGCGCCGAGGTCGCCGTCCCCGACCTCAAGCAGCGCGTCACCGACCTCACCGGCACGCTCGCGCCCGACACGGTCGCCCGCCTGGAAAACACCCTGGCGCAGTTCGAGGCGGCCAAGGGCAGCCAGATCGCGGTGCTCATGCTGCCCACCACCGAGCCGGAGGATATTTCCCAGTTCGGCATCCGCGTGGCCGAACAGTGGAAGCTCGGGCGCAAGGGCGTGGACGACGGCGCCATCCTCATCGTGGCCAGGGACGACCGCGCGGTGCGCATCGAGGTCGGCTACGGGCTGGAAGGCGTGATTCCGGATGCCGTCGCCAAGCGCATCATCGAGGAAGACATCGTGCCGCGTTTCAAGCAGGGGGACTTTTCCGGCGGGGTGGAAGCCGGGGTTTCGCGCATGATGCGGCTGGTCGAAGGCGAGCCGCTGCCGCCGCCGCGTGCTGCGTCGGCGATCGAGGCGGACGGCATGGACCAGCTCGTGCTGTTCCTGTTCGCAGGCATCATCGGCGGCAGGATACTCGGCGCCGTTCTCGGCAAAGGCATCGGCTCGTCGGTGGCGGCCGTCGGCACCGGCGCACTGGCCTGGATGGTCAGCGGCCTGTTCTTTTTCGGCATCATCGCCGCCATCCTCGTCCTGTTCATGACCCTGGCCGGCGGCCGCGGCGGCGGACACTGGGGCAGCGGCGGCTTCGGCGGCGGTTCCTGGGGCGGAGGCGGCGGGTTTTCCGGCGGGGGCGGGGGTTTCGGCGGAGGAGGCGCGTCCGGAAGATGGTAGGCCGCATGCTCAAGCACCTGTTCATGCCGTCCTGGCTGATGTGGAAATATTTCCCGCCGGCGCTGCTGGCGGAAATCGAATCCGCCATCCGCGAATCGGAAATGCTGCACAGCGGCGAAATCCGCTTTGCCGTCGAGACCTCGCTGCCGCTCGCTGCGGTCTGGCGCGGTATCAGCGGACGCCGGGCCGCCGTCGAGGCCTTCGGCGACCTGCGCGTGTGGGACACCGAATACAACAGCGGCGTGCTGATCTATCTGCTGCTGGCCGATCATGACATCGAGATCGTCGCCGACCGCGGCATCGCGGCCAGGGTCGACCAGACCGAATGGGACAACATCGCCAGGCTCATGGAGCAGCATTACCGGGCTGGCGATTTCCGCAAAGGCACGTTCGAGGGCATCCGCCGCGTGACCGAACTGCTGGCACGGCATTTTCCGCCCGGCACGGACAATCCCAACGAACTATCCAATAAACCCGTACTGCTCAGACGCTAAGGAGACCTATGAGCGCATACATTTTCTGGTGGGTTCTCGCCTTCGTCCTGGTGGCGGTCGAACTGACCACCGGCACCTTCTACCTGCTGGTCTACGGCATCGCTGCGGCGGCAGCCGGCATTGCCGCCTGGTTCGGCATGGGCACGGTGGCGCAACTGGTGATTGCCGCGGCGATCGGCATAGCCGGCACGGTGACGCTGAAAAAATGGAAACGCGCCGAAGCCACCGACGGCGACTTGCAGGACCTCGATATCGGCCACAGTGTCGTCATCGAAAGCTGGCAGGATGGCAAGGGCCAGGTCAAATACCGCGGCGCGGTGTGGGATGCCGAAGCCGCCGGCCCGGATGTCGACAGCGGCAAGCCCTTGTACATCCGTGCCATGCGTGGCACCGTGCTGATCGTGGGGAATTGAACTAACGCAGGAGGCCCGCCCTCGGGCCGACAGGTGTGAAGATGGATTGCTTGAAAGGATCGCGGCGAGGGTGCAGCTCCTGCACCGGATGATTGAATTCAATGTAGGAGGCCCGCCCTCGGGCCGATAGGTGTGGCGGAATCGCGGCGAGGGCGCCGCTCCTGCGAATAATATTCTGAGGGGGAAGACAAATGGAAATCGCAGTCGCACTGCTTATCGTGGTTCTCATCGTCATCGGCAAGGGCGTGCGCGTCGTGCCGCAGCAGCATGCCTGGGTAATCGAGCGCCTGGGCCGTTTCCACGCCACGCTGGCGCCAGGACTCAACCTGGTCATTCCCTTCGTCGACCGCGTGGCCTACAAGCACATTCTGAAGGAAGTTCCGCTCGACGTGCCGAGCCAGGTCTGCATCACCAAGGACAACACCCAGCTCGCCGTGGACGGCGTGCTGTACTTCCAGGTCACCGACCCGCGCCTCGCATCCTACGGTTCCAGCGACTACATCATGGCCATCACCCAATTGGCGCAAACCACGCTGCGCTCGGTCATCGGACGCATGGAACTGGACAAGACCTTCGAGGAACGCGAGCACATCAACCACAGCGTGGTGCAGGTGCTCAACGAGGCTTCGACCAACTGGGGCGTGAAAGTGCTGCGTTACGAGATCAAGGACCTCACCCCGCCCAAGGAAATTCTGCACGCCATGCAGGCGCAGATCACCGCCGAGCGCGAAAAGCGCGCCGTCATCGCCACCTCCGAAGGCAAGATGCAGGAGCAGATCAACATCGCCACCGGCGAACGCGAGGCCGCCATTCGCGAATCCGAAGGCGAGAGAATGGCCGCCATCAACCGCGCCCAGGGCGAGGCCGAGGCCGTCAAGCTGGTGGCCGAAGCCACCGCCAAGGCGCTCTACATGGTGGCGCAGGCAACACAGACGCCCGGCGGCATGCAGGCAGTGAACCTGAAAGTGGCGGAAAAATACGTCGATGCCTTCGGCAACCTCGCCAAGACCGGCAACACCCTTATCGTGCCTTCCAACATGGCTGACATCGCCAGCCTGATCGCCGGCGCCATGACGGTGGTGAAAGCGCAAAACTGAACAAGGTTCTACAAAGAGGACATGAGGACAAGAGTAAACCCAAGATCGTGCGCAATATCCTGTCGATTTACTCCTGTCCTCTTGCCCGCCTTGTTCAGAATCAAAATGTTTCCGAGTAGGTGTATTGTTTGCAAATGAAATCCGTCGATTTTTTCGAGCAACAGTTCCGCGAGCAGATCGTCAAGGGCGATTTCTCGCTGAATCCATTCGAGGAAGCCGTGCTGCCTTACCTGTCCGGCGGCGTGCTCGACCTGGGCTGCGGGCTGGGCAACCTGGCGATTGCCGCGTCGAGGAAGGGCTGTGCAGTGAGCGCGCTGGACGGCAGCCGCACCGCGGTGGACCGCGTCAACGAAGCCGCCAACCGGCTGGGACTGCCGCTCGCGGCCTACCAGGTCGATCTCTCCACCTACGCCATCGACGGCGATTACGACGGCATCGTTGCCATCGGCCTCCTGATGTTCTTTCCCAAGGAGCGCGCGCATGTGCTGCTGGACGACATCGTGCGCCACGTCAAACCCGGCGGCATCGCCGCCATCAACGTGCTGACCGAGGGCACCTCCTTCGTCGGCGCGCTGGAACCGGACAATCATTATCTTTTCGGCGAGAACGAACTGGCCGATGCCTTCAAGGGTTGGGAAATCCTGGTCTCGAGGCACGACGAATTACACGCGCCGGAGGACACCGTCAAGAAATTTCACACCGTGGTGGCAAAAAGGCTGGCTTAGTCGCGCGGCGCCATGTGTGCACGCAGCCAGTTGGCAAAAGCGGCTTCATCCATTTCGCCGGCAGCAACGGCGAGCATGGTCAGAACGCATTCAGCATCAGTGGCGTTGAGTTCGTGCCCGTTCAACAGCAGGAAGGTTTCCACGGCCACAAAGGCCGTCCGTTTGTTGCCATCGATGAAGGGATGGTTTTTTGCCAGTCCCACACCATAGGCTGCCGCAAGGCTGGCGGCATCCGGATTTCCATAGGCCGCAAGATTGAGCGGACGTGCAATCGCAGAGTCGAACAGGTTTTCATCGCGTATGCCGGATGCACCGCCATGCTCGGCAAGCTGCTCGCCGTGCGCTGCAATCAAGACGGCGCGGTCCAGCCATATCCAATTCATTTGGCCAGTTCGCGCAGCACGGCACGGCGTTTCTTCATGACCTCGCGCGCGACCTTCATTTGCGCTTCAAATTCAACATCGTGGGGCGTAATGACATAGCCTTCCGGCGTTTCGGTAATGAATACCGTGTCGCCTTTTTCCAGTTTCAGGCGCGCCAGCACTTCCTTGGGCAGAATGAGGCCTATGGAATTGCCGATCTGGGTCAGTTTGAGCGTGTGCATGATGGCCTCCAGCGTGTTATAACAATCGTTATATTAGCAAGCCGGACAAGGATTGCAAGGGGCCATGATGGCGGATGTGCATCGCTCATCCGGCGCAACCTTACCGAGATCAGGGGCCGGGTTGAACCGCTCATCGAGCAGCAAAATGACGGCAGCGATGGCAATTACCGTTACCCATCTGGGCTTGGCGACGCCGATCAGGTCGCACAGGTCGAGAAAGAAGGTTTGCGCGCCCGTCTTCTCGGAGAGCGGGTTGTCCGCCACCTGGCTATGAAGGCCTGTGGGGCCATGGTTTAGTGCACCACGTCGTGCCGGTGGCGCTGCCAGATCAGCGTCATCAGGGCGCTGATGAAAACCCCGAAGATGATCATGATGGTGTGGATGTGCCACTCGGCGCGCATCATCAGCGCATAGGCGCCGGTCATCAAAAGTATGCTGATGTTCTCGTTGAAGTTCTGCTGCGCGATGGAGTGCCCTGCGCCCATGAGCAGGTGGCCGCGGTGCTGCAGCAGGGCGTTGAGCGGCACCACGAAATAACCGGCCAGCACGCCGAGCAGGGTGAGGATGAGGGCGGCCAGCCAGAAGTCATGCACGCCGGTGAGCATGATGGGCAGGAAGCCGAGCGCGATGCCGGCCGGCAGCACGCTCACGGATTTCTTCAGCGGCACCAGCCAGCCGGCCAGCCCCGACCCGATGGCGATGCCGAAGGCGACCAGGCCGGTGATCTGGGTGGCGAGGTCGAGGCCGAATGCAAGGTTATAGGCGGCCCAGGCGATGACCATGAGCCTGAGGGTGGCGCCCACGCCCCAGAACAGGGTAGTAACGGCAAGCGATACCTGGCCGAGCGGGTCCTTCCACAGCAGCAGGAAACTGTGCCAGAAGTCGTGCAAAATGAAGCCCGGCTTCTTGCTGGGCAGGCGGTGGTCGATGGGCAGGCGAGGAATGAACAGATTGACCAGCGCCGCCAGCAGGTAGAGCGCGGTGATCAAGCCGATGGCGAACATCGGCGGAGCCAACTCCGTACCGACATCAAGGCTGGCGAGTCCTGCCAGCGCAATCTCCGGGTTAATCAGTATGCCGCCGATGATGGCGCCAAGCACCACTGCGGCAACGGTGAGTCCTTCCATCCAGCCGTTGGCGGCGACGAGTTTTTCCGGGGGCAGAATTTCGGTAAGGATGCCGTACTTGGCGGGTGAATAGGTGGCGGCACCGATGCCGACGATGGAGTAGGCGAGCAGCGGCGAAAGGCCGAGCAGCATGGCGGCGCAGCCGAGAAACTTGATGGCGTTGCCGATGAACAGCACGCGCCCCTTGGGCAGGGCGTCGGCGAACGGCCCCACGAAAGGCGCCAGCACGATGTAGGCCACCACGAACACGCTGGCCAGCAGGGGGTGGTGCCAGTCAGGCGAACCGTAGAACATGAGCAGGCCGATGGCGGCGAACAGCAGCGCGTTGTCGGCCAGGGCGGACAGGAACTGTGCGAGGAGAACGGTGTAGAAAACGCGATTCACGCGGTTTTATTGGGTTCTTGTGGCGCCACAGGCGCTCTTATGATTAAATAAAAAACTTTTCTGGCAACACATTAACGGAGCCAAAAACATGGCTGACCGCAGACTGCAAGTATTCTACACCGTGGCCAAGCAGCTCAGTTTCACGAAGGCCGCCGAAATGCTCTACATGACCCAGCCCGCCGTCACCTTCCAGGTGAAGCAGTTGGAGGAGCATTTCAACACCCGGCTTTTCGAGCGCAGCCACGGCCGCATTTCTCTTACCCCGGCCGGCAACCTGGTCATGGGCTATGCCGAGCGCATCCTGGCGCTGGGCACCGAGATGGAGGCGCGCGTGGCCGAACTCACCGGACAGGTCGCCGGCCCGCTGATGATCGGCGCTTCCACCACCATCGCCGAATACCAGCTGCCGCGCATCCTGGGCGAATTCAAGGCGAATTACCCGGAAGTGCAGGCGCGGCTGATGGTGGCCAACTCCGAGACCATCGAGAACAAGGTGGCGGAGCATGCGCTGGATGTCGGCCTGATCGAATCCGTCCCGCACCACCCCACGCTGAAAGTGCATGCCTGCTGCGACGACGAACTGGTGATGATCTGTTCGCCCGACAACAAGCTGGCCAAGAACGGCGCGGTCAAGGCCAAGGATTTGGCCGTGCAGCCCTACGTTTCGCGCGAAATGGGCTCGGGCACGCGCGAAGTGGTGGACCAGTATTTCCGCGACCACGGCATCAATCCCGACGACCTGCACATCGAAATGGAACTCGGCAGCCGCGAGGCCATCAAGGGTGCGGTGCAAGCCGGGCTGGGCGTGGCGATCCTGTCCGCCGCCACGGTCAGCAAGGAAGTCAAGCTCGGCGAACTGGTGGCGATCCCGCTCGACCCGCCGCTGCACCGCCCGCTGTCACTGGTCTTCTCTCCCGACAAGTTCCGCAGCAAGCTGCTGGATGCGTTCATCAATTTCGTCGAGGAGCGCTTCCGCATGTGCGAGCCAGTCACCCCCACGAAGAAGACGGCAGCCGGCAAAGGCAGCCGCTGATCCGTGAGCGGCGAAAGCAAGAAACTGCTGCGGCTGTTTCGCGGCCTGTCCGAGGCGCGACAGCAGGCTTTGCTGGAATACGCCGCCTTTCTCGCCGCGCGCGACGAGGCCGAAGGCCTGAATGTCGTGCCGCAGGAGCCGCTTCCGATTCCGCGCCCCGAGCAGGAATCGGTAGTGAAAGCCATCCAGCGACTGATGGCGAGCTATCCCATGCTGGACCGCAACAAGCTGTTGAACGATACCTCCGCGCAGATGACCCGCCACCTTATTCATGGCGTGCCTGCGCTCGAGGTGATCGATGAACTGGAGATCATCTTCCGCCGCCATTACGAAGTGCGGCTGGAAGAAAGCAGCAAGGAAACCCAATAGAACTCGCCGCGAGTGTTTCCGTGGCAATCCATGGTTTTCGTCACTGCGAGCGTAGCCTGCAGTCCGGTTGAAAAATGCTTAGCCTGGTTTGACTGGACTGCCGCGTCACTTCGTTCCTCGCAGTGACGCCTTCACCGTCATCGCGAGCGTAGCGCGGCGATCCAGTTGATCAAGGTTCAGTCAAACCTAAACCAGCGCCTGGCCGCAATGCCAGCAGCTCAGGAAGTTTCCCGGGTTTTCCTCTCCGCATTGCGGACAGAACTTGCTGCCGGCGTCCTTGGCGGAATGGGTTTCCTCCAGCAGCATCCTCGCCTGTTTTGCATCCTCGTCTTCTTCCACCCAGACTTCCGGCCAGATTTGCGTGGCGGCGAGTTCGCCCAGCCCGCCCGCGGCATGCGCGTTGAAGATGTGGGTCTTGATGCCGCGCATAGCCAGAATGTCCACCGCGATTTGCGCGTCGAGCAGATCGGAGGCGAGATAAACGCGTTTCATTGCGCGGCCGCCTTGACCACGTTCCAGTCGTAGGGCAGCGGCTTGGCCGGCCATGCCCCAGCCTGATCGATCATGGCCTGCAGCGCCTGCATGCGATCCTGGCTGGCCGGGTGGGTAGAGAGTAGCGCGGGTGGGGCCGCGCCTTCCAGTTTGCCCAGCTTGTCGAAAAAACTCACCATGCCTTGCGGCGCGATGCCGGCCTGCTTCAAAGCGAGCAGCCCGAGCCTGTCCGATTCGCTTTCCAGGTCGCGGCTGTACTTGAGTTCGCTCAACTGTGCGGCCATGTCGCCCAGCATGCCGCCGCCGATGTCGCCCAGTGCGAGCGCCAGCGCGGCGCGCAGACCCAGCGAGTGCACGATGTTCTTCAGCGTGTGGCGCTGTTCGATGTGCTGCACCTCGTGCGCCAGCACGCCGGCGACTTCCTCCGCCGAGTCGGCGGCCCGGATGAGGCCGGTGTTCACCACCACGTAGCCGCCCGGCACGGCAAAGGCATTGACGGCCGGATTCTCGGCGACATGCCACTTGTAGTCATACTTCGAGCCCTTTGTCAGGCTGGCGCCGATTTCCTGGATGGCGGCGGCGTCCAGGCCGCCATCCCTCAGTTTCATGCCGGCAGTGGCCTGCTTGAAGGCGAGCTCGCCCAGCTTCTGCTCGTTTTCGATGGAGATGTGGCCGGCCGCCCAGCCGGCGATGGCATGCGACTGCCATATCAATACACCGACCAGCAGCAGCGGCAGGGCCAGGATGAAACCCAGCGCGCCGAGCCCCAGGCGCGAGCGGCGCTGCTTGCGCGTCGCGTCTTTCGTCGCGCCCCGCAAAAGCGCGGAAAGCGGGGCAGGAGCGGATGCAGCCAGTTGCGTCCGGGCGGCGGCATTGGCCGGGCTGATGGCATGGCGGCCTTCTTCCTGATGCCAGAACAGGAACACCTGGTCGTGGTTGAAGCCGCCCAGGGTCACACCGATTTCGGTGAGCGGGATGTCGATGCGCCGGCCATTGACGACCAGCGCGCCATCATCGAAAGCAGCGCGGGCCTTCTCGCCGTGCGAGGGCAGGCCGGGGGCGAAATACAGGATGTCGAATTCCACAGGCTGGTTCCTGAAATAAAAATGATTCACAAGGAGGACAAGAGGACAGGAGTAAAACCCTTATGACTTTCCTCTTGTCCACCTGTCCTCTTTGTTCAATTGGATTTTAGTGTTATTCCGTTCGCAGGGACTCAACAGGGTCGAGGCGCGATGCCGCCCACGCAGGCGCGACGCCTGCGCCCAGGCCGATCAGCATCGATGCCGCCAGCGCGCCGCTCACATAAACCCAGGGCACCTGCACCGGCAATGCGGGCAGCAGGGCTTGCAGCAGCCAGGCGATGGCGCCGCCGACGGCGAGGCCGATGATGCCGCCCAGGAGAGACAGACCGGCCGACTCGATGAGGAACAGGCCGCGGATGCCGGCGCGCGTGGCGCCCAGCGCCTTCAACAGGCCGATCTCGGAAACGCGTTCGTTCACCGAGATGTGCATGAGCGTGATGATGCCGACCGCGCCGACCAGCAGCGAGATGCCGCCCAGCGCGGCGACGGCGAAGGTGAGCACGTCCAGCACGGTGGACAGCGTGGACAGCATCTGCTGCTGCGGCGTGACGGTGAAATCCTCGCGGCCATGGCGTGCGCGCATGATGCGTGTGATGTTTTCCACCACGGATTCCACCGGCGTGCCGGGGCGGTATACCACATGCGCTTCCATCACGCCTTCGCGGTTGAACAGTTCGAGCGCGCGCGCGGTGGGGATGTACACGGTGTCGTCGAGGTCGAAACCCAGCACCTGGCCCTTGGAGGCCATCACGCCGATGACGCGGAAACGCAAGCCGCCGACCTGGATCACGGCACCAAGCGGATTCTGGACGCCGAACAATTCCGTCCGTACTTTCGAGCCCAGCACGGCGAAGGCGCGCGCGGAGTCGGGATTGTCCGGCGGCAGGAAGCTGCCGATCGCCACCTCCATGCTGAAGGCACGCGAGAAATCCGGGCCTTCGCCGTTGACCATCACGCGGCGGCCCTTGTTGCCGACGCGAACTTCGGCATTCCCGGTTACGCCGCCGTTGACGAAGCGCGCATTGGGCACGGCCCGCAAGGCTTCGACATCGTCCAGCGTGATCGGGCGCGTGGCGCCGATGGAGCCGACCGAGACACCATGGGTCTCGGTCTTGCCCGGCGTGACGTTGACGATGTGGGTGCCGAACTGGGTGAACTCGGCGAGCACGAACTGGTGGATGCCCTCGCCGATGGCGGTGAGCAGGATGATGGCGGCAATGCCCACGGCGATGCCGCCCGCCGAAAGGCCGGTGCGCAGCTTGTGCGCGGTGAGCGCGCGAAGGGAGAAACGGAAGCTGTCAGCGAGTTTCATGCTGCAAGCAAAAGAAATGAATTCTTACAAAGAGGACAAGAGGACAGGAGTAAAACCATGGATAGCATTCCTCTTGTCCTCCTGTCCTCTTTGTTCAAAAAAGGGCGAGCCATGTTGTAACTGGTGTATTTCATCGCCGTGACAGCGCCAGCACCGGATTGAGTTTTGCCGCGCGGCTGGCCGGCAAGAGGCTGGCCACGATGCCGGTCAGGAAGGCGGTGGCGATGGCGGCGAGGCTGGCCCAGGCCGGCGGGTAGGCGGGCAATTGCGGATAGGCGATGCGCAACCCCAGGCTGCCGGCGTAGCCGATTGCGATGCCCACGGCGGCGCCGGCAAGCGCAAGCCACAGGGTTTCCATCAAAAACAGCCGCTTGATGTCCGCGCGCGTGGCGCCCAGCGCCTTCAACAGGCCGATCTCTGCGGTGCGCTGGCTCACCGCCACCAGCATCACGTTCGTCACCAGGATGCCGGCCACGGCCAGGCTGACGGCGGCAATGCCGGAAACCGCGAGGGTCAGGGCGCGGAAAATGCGGTCGAAGGTGGACAGCACGGCATCCTGGGTGATGACGGTGACATCCTCCTCGCCGTCATGGCGCAAGGTGATGGCGTTGCGGATGGATTCCTTGACCGCTTCGATGACAGTGCGGCTGTCGGCCTCGACCAGGATGCGGAACAGCGACTGAATATTGAACAGCGACTGCGCATGGTCGATCGGGATCAGCGCGATCTCGTCGGTATTGAAGCCCATGCTTTCACCTTGCGAAGCAAGCACGCCCGCGATGCGGAAGCGCCGGTCGCCCAGGCGGATGCGCTGGCCCATGGCATCGCCCGAGGGGAACAGTTCGCGCGCCAGCGCCGAACCCAGCACGATCTCGGCCGGGTTGGGGCCGTTGCCGGCGGTGAACCTGCCCTGAGCGAGGTGCATGTTGCGGATGGGAATGAGCTCGGCGGTGCTGCCCAGCACGGTGACTTCGCGCAGGCGGCCGCCGGCGCTGATTTCGGATGCGCCGACATTGAGCGGGGCGTAGCGCTTCACGCCGCGCAGGGTGACGAGGCTGGCGGCATCCTCAATGGTGAGGTCGCGCGGCGTCTGCCCCACCAGGGCGCCGGGAAATCCGCCCGAGGTTTCGGCGCGCCCGGGCAGCACGATGATGAGGTTGGTGCCGAGCGAGGCGAACTGGTTGACCACGAAGCGCCGCGCGCCGTCGCCCAGCGCGGTCAGCACCACCACCGCCGCCACGCCAAGCGCCATGGCCAGCAGGATGAGCAGGGCCCGCAGTCGGTAGCTGACGACGGTGCGGTAGGAGAGGGTGAGGGCGTCCTTGAGTGTCAAATCACGATTTCCGGGTAAAGAAAAAATTCTTAAACAAGGAGGACAAGAGGACAGGAGTAAAACCAGGACAGCCTTCCTCTTGTCCTCCTGTCCTCTTTGTGAAATCTTTCTTTCATCGTTCATCCCCAACAATCTCCCCGTCGCGCATCTGGATGC